>JBDTCS010000146.1:0-25658 GCA_039923455.1 Kapaibacterium sp. (SeqCode)
CGGCGCGGCCTTCTTCGGTGTCGTTGGTCGCGACAGGATCCTTCATGCCATAACCTTGTGCAGTCAGGCGGTTTTCTTCGATACCCTTTTTGACGAGGTAGTTGCGAACTGCATTCGATCGGCGAACGGAAAGATCCTGATTATACGCCTCGGAGCCTTTCGAATCGGTGTAGCCCGCGATCTCAACTTCCATCGAAGGATTCGCTTTCATCAATCGCACGGCGCGATCGAGTTCAGGATAACTTGCAGGTTGCAAATAATCTTTGCCGAAATCGAAGAACACCAGCAAGCGAACGCGACCGTTTGATGTCGGTGACAACGCAAGATCGTGTCTGCCCTTGAGGATGCGACCATTTGCATCGACCTCAAAGTACGACGACCCGAACAGATACCCATCGGCATCTGCAGTCACGGAATACTTACCCGGACCCTTGACCTTCAGATCGTAATTGCCTTCGTCTGTGCGACCTGTTGCTGCGACAGAGTTATCGCTTAAGTCGATCACTGTCATGTTTGCATCGACCGGCTTGCCGGTCTTTTGGTCATGGACACTGCCTTTCAAATGTACGCCCTGATCGGCGGTTGGAGGTGTCGTGCTCGTTGGGCGGTCTTCCTCGTCGGCTGAACTGGTCTCTGTGGAAGATCCCCACGGCCACTTGACACCGATGCTAAGATCGATGTGCCATAACTTTGGAGCAGTTCGCCCGGCTGCTGTGTATTGATCGACGGACCCTGGAGAGTACAGCTCTGAGAGTCCTATATCAGCAAGAAGCTCCGGTGTGAGCACCATGCCTGATGTGCCGATCGGAATAAATGTACCGATTCCAAGCTTTCCCGATAGGCGCGTTGCGTTATACAAACCCGGAATTGCTCCCGATGCGCTGAGAGAAGTCCGTCCTGTTTGGGCGCCATTGACATCGTTAAAGGAGACACCGGCACCCGAGCTGTCGATTGCATACGTGATCGTTTGATTGTCAGCGACGATTGCTGAGAAACCAATTCCTGCGAGGAGGTACACCGAATTTGGCTCAAGCTGCACGCGTGCTAGAGCATCGAGGCCGACATAACTTAGAGTGGTTTTATGATGTCCGACAACCCGTGCCAGTTCCGTCGCTTGCCCGTTTACGAGCACGTCCCTCGTATCGTCGCCGGTAAGCGAGTTTTCTACATAGCGCAATTTACCTTGCAAGGCGACGCTATTCGTTAGGGCCAAATCGAGCACACCGCCGATCAAAAATCCGATTCCAGATCCGGGAGTTGCAAACTCGACATTCTGAACGATATCCGCATTCGTGGTCGGATTATCCTTCGCGAGTACGTTAACACTGTAGCCAAAATTTTTCGCACCTTGAAACCAGTTATACGTTACGCCACCTTCGAATCCGTAGTAATTGCGACCGCCGATCGGCTTGGATTCCCAAGTCGAGGCAGGCATTGGTGTTGGTCTCGGAGTTGGAGCTGTTCGAACGGTTATGTCAGCCGGTGCTCGCTTCGTGAAAGCGGGGATCGTCTGATCGGAAGTTGCTCGTACCGCGGCGGCAGTGAGTTGAGCATGAGTGTTCGATGAGCCGGCAAGCAGCACAAGGAGCCCAAAAATCGTTGCCAAACGTAGGCGTCTATTCAATATGGCGACTTTCATTGATATTTCGCGTGTAGTAGTGGATGAGATCTGAACAATGGCGAATCCGGTGCAAATATACTCCCGAATTAGCACATCGCCGTCGATGGAACCCAGCACTCCAATTTCGTGTATAATCACCGCTTCTCGGGGGTAAGCCCAGAGCAGCAGACTTGGCGCGTTCATCTAGCGGCTAGGATACCGCCCTCTCAAGGCGGGTACACGGGTTCGATTCCCGTACGCGCTACCAATTCTATTCGGCAGGAACCCTCTTTCTTTCAAAGATCCACTATTATTTCCTCAATGCTGGAAGTGCTTTTTACCGCCTGAGCAGTAGAAGCCGATGAAGCCGTTACATCTTCAGGCTTCCTCGCGGCAGCGCAAAAGAAAACGGATGACGTCTCCGTCACCCGTTTTTAATTTCAAAAGAGAAATTTATTTAACGCGGTTCAATTCAAGTCAGCTCGTACTCCTCGACTTGGAGTTTTTTAGCTGCATGCTCCATGAGGTTGCGCAAGACTTCGGGTTCGAAGGGTGAACGCAGGCCGGCTGATTTGAAAATCGTGAGCACACTCTCTTTGCCGCCCATTTGGCAAAGCTTGAGATAGGTATCGAGTGCTTTGGTCCGATCGGCTTCGCCCATCAATGCGAGTTGCATTGCACCGGTTTCTGCGATAGCATAGTCGATGTAATAGAACGGCGTACTGAATAGGTGACCTTGCATATACCAGCGAGCGAACTTGTGTTGCTCGAGTCCGGTGAAATCAATTCCGGGCTGATAGATATCCCAGATCGAACTCCAAGCCGCATCGCGCTCTTCGAGCGTGCAGTTTGGATTCTCATAGACCCAATGCTGGAATTCATCAACAATCGCGATATAGCACATCATATGCACGGCCGATTTCCAGCGGTGCTTCTGAACTTTATCGGCATTTTCCTGCGAATAGAATTTCGTCATCTCCGGCAAGGAGAGATATTCCATACCCATCGAGTGCACGTCCGCTGCGTCGGATGTCGGCCATTGCAGATCGACGGCCTCAATCACCTGACTTTCCCACGCCTGGAATGCATGGCCCATCTCGTGTATGAGCGTTGTCACGTCCACTTCATCACCAGTGGAGTTGCAAAGAATTGCAACGCGTCCTTCATCGCTGAATGATGTGCAGAACGCACCGGCTTGTTTGCCTTTCCGATTTTCCAGATCAATCAGCCCTTCCTTGCGCATACGCGTGAAGTGTGCTGCGAGCCTTGGCGAAAGCGCTTCGAAAACTTTCTGTGCGTTATCTAACTGCGTAGCAACCGGCGCAATGCCTGTAGGTAGATTGAGCGAGGGAGAGTATCCACTATCCCATGGACGAAGCGTCGCAGTGCCGAGTTCTTCGGCTTGCATCTCATAGAGTTTGGTCTGAAGCGGCACTACATATTTGCGTATTGCCTCGCGAAAAGTTTTCACTTCCTTCGGGCCATAATCGGTACGCCGCATCGAGGCATATCCGAGCGGAATAAAATTCTTATGTCCAAGATTTCTTCCCATCTCATCACGCAACTTTACGATATCACCATAGATCGAAGCGATCTCTTGGCGATGCTCGAGAAACCATCCGTAGTGGGCTCTATAGGCTTCTTCGCGCACTTTGGGATCGGCTTCACCCGTTGTCATATTCCGTGCGACGGTGGCCGTAACTTTTTTACCGCCCACCATCACTTCGGCTTGGCTGACGATCTTGTCGTATTTGTTTGAAAGATCACCGGCCTTAACACGGAGTTCATTGTTGATCGGTGCGATCGACTCGCGCATTGCCGCCTGCACTTCGATTAAGTGCTTGCCGTATCGCTCACCGATAGCTGCGACATACTTGCTCTTGTGTAGCGCATCCACGAGTTCGGATTCTGCATTGTCAGCGATCGGGATCACTTCCTCTCGAAAATAACGAAAGGCTTCTTCGGAAGCGGCCGACTCCATGTTTTTGGCGAGTGCGTAACTCAATCGACTGCCTTCTCCGCCCCCGTAGGCGCTAAGTGCATTCCAATCAGCATAGAGCTTCAGCCAAAGCTCGGAAGTTTCGCTGGCTTCGGCCGCTTGCACACGGTCGGTCAGTTTGCGATATTCCTCTATTAGAAATTCTTTTGTAAGATGCTCAGCTCGGTTCGTGTAATATTTATATGTCATGTTCTCGTTGTTTCAATAAAGCCGAGGGAATATAGCGGTCTAATCCGACAGTGATCGTTAGAACCGTGCAAAACCGGTGCAATTCGCAAAAGCAAGCATTCTACAATACCTTGCCACGCTGTCGCCGTAATGCATTCAGAAGCTACTAAACAAGCAGTTTCCGAACAAAGTTACGGCAAGATTATCTGCTAAGCATGCGATGAATTATGGGCAACTGCGATGCCCGGCAGGGTGGGATTGTCCAATAACGGCTCGATCTACCGGAAAGGTACAAATGTAGAAACCGTTTGTGGGTGCCTCACAATGAGAGGCTGAGCGGGATTACCACCGTATTTTTGAAGTAAGAGATTGTCTGATCAATTATTCGAACAATGGCAAAAGTTGTAGCGAAAAAAGTTGTAGAGAAAAAGGGAATTGCAAAAAAGCGCCTAGCAAAAGCGATTGGTACGCGCGGGAAGAAACAGCCGATCGATATCGAGTCCGGGCTTTCGGAGAATCGGCTCTTCAAGCCATCGAAAAAATTTTCCGAGCAAGCGCGCATCAAGTCGATGGCGGAGTATGAAAAACGCTATAGGCAGAGCTTGCGTGATCCCGAAAAATTTTTCGCAAAGCAGGCCGCAGAGCTAACGTGGTTCAAGCCGTGGAAAAAAGTATTGCGTTGGAAGGCTCCCTTTGCAGAGTGGTTCATCGGGGGAAAGATTAACGCGAGTTACAATTGCCTCGATCGGCATCTCACAACGCATCGTAAGAACAAAGCTGCAATCATTTGGGAAGGCGAACACGGCGAACAGCGTACGCTTACTTACGCACAACTCCATCGCGAAGTGTGCAAAGCCGCAAACGTGCTGCGCTCGCTTGGAGTAAAGTCGGGCGACCGCGTCGCGATTTATATGGGAATGACGCCCGAGCTTCCGGTTGCGGTTCTGGCATGCGCAAGAATTGGTGCAACGCATTCGGTGATCTTCGGTGGATTTTCCGCTGAAGCAATTCGCGATCGCGTAAATGATGCGGAGGCGAAGCTTATCATCACGTCCGATGGCTCGTGGCGTCGCGGACAAATTGTCGAGCTAAAGAAGAATGTCGATGCTGCGCTTCGACGTGAGAACGCACGTGTGAACGAGAACGGACAAATGATCGGCGGTTGCCCAACGGTCGAGCATGTATTAGTTGTGAAGCGGACGAATCAGGATGTCGAGATGTGGCCCGGGCGTGATGTATGGTGGAGCGATATGATGTCGCAAGCCTCCGCAAATTTTCCCGCAGAGCAGCTGGATAGTGAACATCCGCTCTTCATACTATATACCAGCGGCACAACCGGTAAACCGAAAGGTATCGTGCATACCACCGCCGGATATCTGCTTGGTGCATATCTTACCACAAAATATATTTTTGATATGCAAGACGAAGATATCTTTTGGTGCACTGCGGATGTCGGTTGGGTAACCGGGCATAGCTACGTGATCTATGGCCCGCTTGCGAATGGCGCAACGATACTAATGTATGAAGGCGCACCGACCTATCCGGCACCGGATCGTTTCTGGGATATGATCGAGCGACATCGTGTAACGATTTTCTACACGGCTCCGACGGCGATTCGCGCATTCGTTCGTGCCGGCGACGATCATCCGCTCAAGCATGATCTTACATCGTTGCGTTTACTCGGTACGGTCGGCGAACCGATCAATCCCGAAGCATGGATGTGGTATCATAAATTAATCGGCGGCGGCAAATGTCCGATTGTCGATACGTGGTGGCAAACCGAGACGGGTGCGATCATGATCTCTGCCATCCCCGGCGCAATCCCAACAAAGCCAGGCTCAGCAACGCTACCGTTCTTTGGCATTGAGCCAAAAGTATTAAGGAAAGATGGATCGGGTGTGGGTGCGAACGAAGGTGGCTACTTAGTCATCGCGCGTCCGTGGCCATGGATGCTGCGCGGTATCTATAAAGATCCTGAGCGATTCGCCAAACAATATTTCGCTGATTTCCCAGGCATCTATTTCACCGGCGATGGAGCACGTCGAGATAAAGACGGATATTTTTGGATCATGGGTCGCGTCGATGATGTGATCAACGTTAGTGGTCATAGACTCGGTACGATGGAAGTGGAGAGTGCGCTCGTCGGACACGAATCGGTGGCCGAAAGTGCAGTGGTAGGAAGACCGGATGAACTCAAGGGCTCCGCGCTTGTCGCGTTCGTCACACTGAAGCAAGGATGGACTGCCGACGAAGCATTAAAAGAGAAGCTCCGTCAGCATGTCGTCATTACGATCGGAAGCATCGCACGTCCGGATGATATTCGTTTTACCGATTCACTTCCCAAAACACGTTCCGGCAAAATCATGCGTCGGCTGTTGCGCGAACTTGCATCCACCGGTACAGTCAAAGGTGATACGACCACGCTTGAAGACTTCTCTGTGCTTGAACGCTTGCGAGACTCGGAAGAAGAGTGAGTAGCTGGCATTCTGTGGCCGCAATTTGCGGACTCAGAATAGTGAGCGCTACTCCTTCACAGGAGTTTCCACTTCGATATTCACCGTGCGGCAATAAAATCTTCCTTCCGGAATATTATTATCGAAGAGCAATTCTTTTTCGCCGACACCTTTGACGTCCGTCGTGCGAAGTTTGAGAAGTTTTGCGGTCTCGTTTGCACGAGCTTCGGAGAGATGTTGATTGTGCTCATCGTCTCCCATACGATCCGTGTAACCGGTGATCGAGACTGTCGCATCCTGTGCTGAGTGCTCGCGAATATATTCCGAGATACGTTTATTCGACGTTCCGAGCTCCGCACGATCGAAATCGAATAGTATCAAGCTGTAGCGATCGACCTCTTTGTCTTTGATGCGCTCCGAGCGTTTCTTTTCAACGGTCTGCTGATCAAGCGGCACGCTACCCGATTCGGTTGCGAGTGCATTCCCTTCGTGATCCGTCACGCGAAGTTTATAACTAAGCGGGCTCGTATTCTGGCGTAACTGTTCCACATTTTGCGCAAGATCCCAATCCACCGTCGGTGGCACAGATCCTGATCCCGAAATCTCTTTCATCATTTTGCCATCTTGCGAAATGGCGAGCGTCCAATTCTCAATTCCCGCTTCGGACTTCACGCTGGGATGGAATCGCAAAATGCCTGGAGTAACTTTACGAATAGTGTCACGCGTAAAAACCGGTTGTACGATATTCCAATCATCGGAATAGATCTCTGCTCGGCGATTCTCGACAATACCATCGGTATCCTTCACGAACGATGGCTTTTCGGGAAGATTACGTGCTTCTACACGCATACGGTCATCCGCAATATTCCAAACCGCGCGAAAATAATCGTGCACCGTTACCGCTCGCGCCTTCGAGAGATCTTTCTTTCCACGTTCTTTGCCTTCGTCCGAATTGCAGCCAATGATCGTGATCTTCGACTCGGGATTTTCGATGAGCCTTCGACCGATGATGTTCAACAGATGATAATAGGTTGGCAGCGTTTCATAATTGTAAAGCTTCTCCACGCGAAACCCCTGAACCTCCTCAGGAGTCAATCGCGTATAGCGATCGGGCAACGTGCTTGAGCCTTCATCGAAGAATACATAATTGAGCAAGGGGCGCAATCGTGAAGCGAGAAACTCTTCGACTTTCAATTGCACTCTCGAATCTTCCTTTCCGTTCTCATCAACAGTCAGTGCAGCCAGCGAAACCGAAAGCTCCGCTTTTTTCTTCACTGCTATCGGAGGCGGTGGTGGGGGAGTCGTATCTCGTGGTGGTGCAGCAGGGAGCGGGGAATATTCTACCGCGACACCGGCGATAAGGCCGTTTGCCTTCCACGAAAGATCTTTCGTGATGTTCGTCAGGCCCCACATGTAATAAATTTCGGGCAGTACATGAAGCGAACCGCTGCTATTGAGGGGCAGTGTATAACTCAAACCACCGAGTACGAAAGAATTTATTGTGCTTGCGTTGGTGATTTGCACGTTATCGAATTGATTGCGAGTACGTGTTTTTGTATCGGTGAAAATCCCATTGTCCGGTTGCGCAACAACTTCCTTTTGACTGAACGAGCTCGTCACAACGTAACCGATATTTCCGCCAACACGTAGTGCAAGATTCCCGAGAAGATTATACGCAAGTATCGGTTCGAGTCCGACGCTCGCAAGCTTTGCAACAATCGTGTGATCAAATGCACCCGTGACCGGTGTGCCGGTGGGGTCGATGATCGTCGTCGATTCGTTGAATGCGAGCGTTGCACCGTATGCGGTATAACCCAATCGAAGATCGAGCGATAATTTTTCGGCGAGCGGTGCATTATAGAGCACTCCAAAGCTCGGACCGAAGCCTGTCCCATTAGTAAAAACGGGGCAGCAATTTGGAAAGCCGGGTATGGCACGAAAATCTGCCGTGTGATAGAGAAAGTTGGCATCGCCGTAGACACCGTACGCTGGTCGCGGAGTCTCGATGATTTCCATTTGTGCCCGAAGGCCTTGTGTTAGGAAAGCAAGACAGAATGCACAGAGAATCTGGAGGCCAAGCTGTTTTCTCATTCCGAGTTCTGTATAGACGAGTTGTGTATAGCTGAGTTGTGTATAGCTCAGATGTGTATAGCTCAGTTGGAGCCGATTTTAGAATGCGAAGAGACACGAATAATAAACCCTTGTCTTTGCAATTGGTTACAAGCTGAGAGCCCTCTAAGTAGTTTTTAGGTATGCAAAAATTGGTACCTGCTCAATTTGTGAGTTTGTTGACGCGAATGTTCCAGAGACTAAGTGACTCCGAACCACCAATTGGTTGCAAGCGGCTTTTATTCTTCGGGATCATAATTCTTGGCGCATCGGGAGCGACCGCCCATAATATCGTAAATTTGCCCTTAAGCCGAAATAAAAATGGGCTTTCAGTAAATGGAACAGCAAGACTTTCGACTTGTCGAGGTGGTTCGGGACGCACGGATGCTCACGGAGAGCGGCGATGCGCAGACTGCGCTCGCCTTGCTCGAACATTTTGCTTCGCTGGAAGTGGAGCAGTATCCGGGTTACTTTATTGCTCTCGGAGAGTGCCAGCTGGCACTCGGCAAGCTATTGGAGGCAAGACGGGCGCTCAAGTTGGCCTTAGCTCTGGTACCAAATTCGCCACGTGCGGCGATCCTTATGGAGCTCTGCACTCCCGAAGATTCAGATAACACGCAGACTTACAGACTGGTAGCCCCGACAAATGCGAAGCATTCCGAGCTCACGCTTGCACCATTCTTTGCAGAGGCACAGGAAGAAACTGTCGAGCATCCGGCGTCGCAAGAGCCCAAGCTAACGGAAATTTTAAGGGCGTCGATCAAAACGCCCGCGACTCCAAAAGCGACAAGTTTCGATCTGGAGCGAGTCGCAACACTTCTGGCGCGGGATCGCCCGTTGGTGCAGCCAACACCTGAAGTAGATCCGGCGCAGCATTCCGTTTCGGATAGCGATGCAAAACATGCGACACATTTTGTGAGCGAGACGCTCGCAGAGATACTTGTGCGACAAGGCAAACTTGCGGATGCTCGCACGACCTATCTCGAACTTGCAGTTCGACATCCCGAGCGTGCACCGTTTTTTGAATCGAAGGCAAGGGCGCTCGAACATGAGATCGTCCATAACCAAACAAACCGCTCAGAAAATACTTGATGAACTTGTCGAGTTTTCTATCTAACCCTCGAACTACCCTTCGAGCAGCCCTTCGTAATCGAAGCGTCCGATTCATTCTTTTGCTTTTTTGTTTTTCAGCAGTGGTAGTTGGTTGCGGCTCGATCCCAAAGACTTCGGTGCCGATCATGAACGAGCATCCATCGCTGAACAGAGTCGATGACTCGCTGTTTCGGTCTGCGCTTCAAGCCTATGTGGAGCCGAGCGGGAAGGTAAACTTGAATGGGCTACGATCCGACACCGCACTCACGGCGTATCTGCGCGAACTCGCTATTATGCGCGTCGATGTTTTCACATCCCGACAAGCCGAATTAGCATTCTGGATAAATGCGCACAATGCGTATGCACTGGATATGCTTCGTTCCAACGGGCCCGTTCGAAACGTAAGCACGATCTCTGGATTTCGGACGAGCTCTGTTGTGAATGTCGGCGGCCGCATGTATTCGTTGCAGGAGATCGAGCATACGATCATCACGAATCAATTTCGTGAGCCTCGCGCTTTTTTCGCGCTCTATCTTGGTGGAAAGTCGATGCCCAGGCTTTCGATGGAGCCGTACGTCGAGGCAACGCTAAGCGAGCAGCTTGATCGCGCAACACGAGGCTATCTCCAGGATAGCGCAAACTGTTTTTTGAATCGTAGAGCCGGTACGCTATTCCTGCCGAGCTACATGAGCGAATTGACCGATCAACTCGAGAAAGCCTCCGGCACGACCCAACTGTTTGTGAAGGCATTTGCTGCTCCGTCGGTTGCGGAGTATCTCGAAAAGTATACGAATGTCGAGATCGTCTATCTTAAATACGATTGGAATTTGCGATAAAGCGACTCATCAGAACTCACACAATTAATTGTTTCTTGATCTACGCGTGTAATGACTATTTCGGCGAGCGAACTAATAGAACAATTAGAAAAAACGGCACAACTCTTTGCGGCGACCGCCAAAAGCTATCCACGCGAGCTTGTGACCGCGAAGCCTACGGAGATCGCCTTCAGCGCAACCGAGATCGTATATCACATGTGTGACGTCGAGCGACTTTGGCAGACGCGTTTTGCGAAATTACTCGACGGCTCATCGAAGATCTTTTCGGCAATGAATCCCGACCAAGCCGCCAAGGATGGACGCTATAACGAGCAACCCTATTCAGCAGGGATCAATACTTATCTCAGTGCTCGAGGTGTGACAATTACGCTCATTCGTACGTTAACTGAGGCACAGCTCACACTAACGGGCGAGCATTCGCGTTATGGGCCGCTGACGATTTTGCAAGTGCTGGAAATCATGACAAATCATGATAAAACGCATGCAAAACAGCTTGAGCGCACACTTAGTGAAGTGCGAGCCGAGAGCTAACTCTCTTTAGAAAAGTACTCATAAGAATAGTAAAAAGATTATAATATTGTATCCCCTAATTATTGCACTCATAATTGGATTCATAACCGGTTGGCTCGTCTCGATGCCGATCGGCCCCGTGAACGCATCGGCGATAACGCGCACACTCCATCATGGCGCAAAGCAAGGCATCGCAACGGGACTCGGTGCCGCACTCATGGATTTTATCTACTGCGGTGGTGCTGCGCAGATCCATCAGTTCTTGCAATCTTCTCCGATTATTAATCTTATCTTTCAGTGCATTGGTTTTTTTGTACTCATCTTCGTTGGCATCAAAACACTTAGATCGAAAGCGCTATCTTCACAAGCGCTTACTCCAAAGTTGGATGAACAAAAGGAATCAGCCGCAGAGCAACGCGTTGAGAAAATGCACGTTCACTCCACAGGTTATGTGCAGGCATTTCTGATCGGAGTTGTGCTGTATGCTTCAAATGTTGCGGCGATTCCGGAATGGATCTTCATTAGTGCGCTTTGGCGTGGGTATCATTTACTTGCCGATGGTGTCGTAGTAAATTTAACATTCGCACTCGGTGCCGGACTCGGTACGGCAGGTTGGTTTATTTTTCTAGTGAAGTTTATCGCGAAGCGTCAGCGGGGATTCAAGCCGACTACGCTATCACGCATTAATCTGGGTGCAGGCGTAGCACTACTCATCTTCAGTGCATATTTTGGTTATGAGATTATCTTTGGCACCAACTGGCATGCAGTCAGCGGAAGTTTTCAAGCGAATACGGGGCAGCAGTGAGTTCGTGCTTCTTGCTCGCGTCTAGATCGTTACGACACCTCGATCATTGCAATTAGCTTTCGAACAAACCGCTGCATGTGTGGATCGAATATTGCGATCTCACGATCAAGAATCTCCTCAAACGCAAACCACCTGATCTCGGAAAATTCATTTTTGTCGAATGCGAAGGAATCCGCGATTGACGCTTCGAGCACGTACCATAGCGTGACGTCAGTGTGGCCTGCTGTCAGGCCAACTGTTTGAGTGGTGGTTAAGAATAGAGGAGTGTGATTTGTGTATCGCGAAAATCTGGCAGGCACGCCGAGCTCTTCCAGCATCTCGCGTTTGACGGTCTCGATCGGATCTTCGTTCAACTCGACATGCCCGCCCGTCGGCAACCACTTTTGCGCACTGCGATGGTTCACAAGTAGTATCGACCGCACAACCAAGTCCACCACCACGAAGTACGTGACCAAGTGCTTCGGCGGAGTGGCCGGCTTCGCAATGCGATAGATCGGCACGCCGGAATGTATCCACTGAACGGTATCGCGAACGTGCTCACGCTCGGTGTCATCACAAGTATCAATCGATTCGATGGCGTCGAGAAGAAGGTGCTTGCTAAATTCTAAACTAACAGAGATGCTATACGAAGGCAGAGACGTACTTATTTAAGAACGTAGGAGACGAGTTCGGAATTATCTCCATTGACCCTCGTCCCATTCCAAGACAAACCCGGTTGTTGACTCTCCTTCACATAAAATCCTATTTCCGGTGCAAACCAGTAATTCTGAATCGGATCATGTGTGCCGTTCAGCCTATCTAATTCAGTATCAAAAGTCTGCGTATGAAAATCGTGATTGGAAAATGTTACCGTTGCATCCCCGGTGTATGTCCAGGAAGCTGTTTCTTGCTCTCGCAACCCACTCTCGATTGTCGAGTCAAAACTGATAAAGGTACTCTTTCCTTTCCTCCCAAGAGGGATCGTAATCCATCCACTTCGAGTGCCGGGTTTGCCGGAATTATCCTCGTAGTATGAAATATCGCCATTTGTTTCGTAATTTAGGAAGATGTCAGAACCTCCCTTATTAGTATGAAAGCGATTTACATTTGTTCTCCCTTGATACGTGGATCCGGAGGCGATCACTATGTCGGTATCAGAAACCTCCGTGTTCGCAATGATCGCACCTGCTGTGTCGATGCGGTACGAATAGAAAATAAATGTGCTACCCGCCTTCGGGACTGTGAATGTAGACGTTGGAGGTCCAGAACTATTGCTACAGCCGACGCTCGAGACTAACAGGACGCCGAAAATGGCAAATGCGATCAAACGAGAAAAATTGGGTCGAATATTTTGCATACACTTCTGTCTAAGGTTGTTGATGGGCTCCTTACAGAGCTTTCAAATATAAGCCATTTATTCATCCCGTGGTGGACATTAGTTATTACCCATCTTTACCCACTCTGACTTCATGCGGATCCTACGTTTGTTTGGAATAGCAACACATCAAAATTTCTGTGTTCCGATTTGAAGCACGCCTTTTCTGTGCGCTTTGTATTTCTTAGGTATCCTGGCCCAAATTCGGCGATTGTGCTTTCCTCTGGCAATCGGCACCATATTTGTCTTAGGCTCGGTCGGCTACATGCGGTAGCCTGGTCTATTTGTGGCTTACTTGGGCCGTGCGGGTCTCAAGAATTAAGTCGTTTTTTTTTGAAGCGTGGATTCTCTGGCTGGTACCTTTACCGGTTAGAGATTCCAAAACAGGTTAACTCCGACGACAGAAATATGTGCTATTCCTTATCTCAAAAAGATATAAGGAGTAGGCGGTGCATTATGCGACCGTCGCTCTTTGCTTTGTTTTTTGTTTGTGCCGGTGCTTGGATGCTTATGCATCCGGGTGGGGCTCGTGCACAGTCTTCTGTTGATGGTCCGTCCTCGACCGGCGAGCCGATTCGTCCGAGCCAGTTGACGCAAAGCTCGCTCATGCCAAACATTGGTGGCGGTGGTTCTACGATCCATCCTTCGACGAGCTATACGAATTATCCTCCGACATCTCGCAAGCTAGATATAGATAGCGCTCGCTGGGTTCAGCACAAGATTGCTGTAAGCTCACAGCATTATATCGGTGTGGAGTTCGGAATGACGCAATCCTATATGCTTGGCGCACATAATTTTTATTTTCCGGGCAAGTGGGCAGGACCGGGCGTTGGCGTTGGATCTGCACCGGCTTCACTTCCATTCTCCTCGCTTGGTAATGGACAAGGAATGGAGTTCGGTGGCACTATCGATTTTTCGCTTTCCGATATTATCGGATTGCAAGGCAAGCTCCGTTATTTTGATAACGTGCTGAGTCATGAAGAGCGGACGTCCGGTAATTACACGACGGCTGCGGGTGATGTGATCCCGGGTGAACTGGTGACGAGCTATTCCACCAGCCGTACGTTCATCGGTGCAGATGCATTCATGCGCTATCAGATTGTGCCTCAAAAATATTACGCCATCGGTGGCGTGGGTATTTCGATTCCGGTTGCGGAGTCGTTTCAAGGTGAGCGACATCTTGAGTCGAGTGGCAAAAGCCTATTGCTTGCCGATAGCACGTTGCATGGTTTGCAAGATGTGAATGCAAATCAAATCTCGAGCGACAATTACTATCGCACATTTCGCGCGGATCTCCGATTTGGTTTTGGCACCTTCCTTCCTGTGACAGAAGATCTTGTCGTCACGCCGGAATTAGTATTCAGTGTTCCACTCACAACAGTGTTTAGCAAACAAACAGAGGCCGCCTATCAAGCCGCCGGAGTCTCGACTCCTCGTTTGTGGCAAGTGACCGCGTCGTTCACATTCAAATTTCCGAACGGTGGATTTTCGCTCTATGAGATCGAGCGCGATCGTTTGCGCCGATATCGTGAAGCGTTGTTGCGCGAGAAAGTGAAGCATCCGATGCCTCCACTCAAGCAGTTGAACCTCGCGGTGAGGGATTCGCGAGTAAAGGCAGACACCCTTATCGCAGCCTATGATACGCTCGGTGAGATGCCCGATTATGAGGTAGATAATCAAGGACGGTTGATTCGTTGGGGTGATCTTGGTACGGCGGTAGGTAAGCGCAGACTCACGGTTAATTTTGAATTTGGTAAGTCCGAGTTGCCAAGTTCGAGTATCGCCGATCTTGATCGTTTGGCAAAAGTGATGACGAAGCATCCGATGTTGCAATCGCAAATCGCAGCATACACCGACGCTCGTGGACCACTCTATAAAAACATGGAGCTTTCACAACAGCGCGCACTCGCAGTTCGGGCGTATCTGGCAAGTAAAGGGCTTAGCCCCGAAAGATTACCCGCGAAGGGTTTCGGACCAGCATTCCCGGTTGCGAGCAACGACACAGCCGAAGGCCGAGCACTTAACCGACGAGTGGAATTTGTGATCACGAGCATGAGTGCTTCGAACGACCAATAGCACTGCAAAATAGAAACAAGTATTAATTCAGCGCACAGCGCAAAGGACGAGCGAAGCAGTTAGCGATAGCAGTTAAATCAGAAGGCGATTGTTTGTTAGCAAACAATCGCCTTCTTAATTGATAAATATTTGGTGGACGGTAGCCGTCGATCAGAGCGGCGGCTCTTCGTCTTCGGGTGTAGCTGGCGTTGCGCTTGCCTCCGCGGCTTCGGCATTTGCGATCGTCATACGTTCGCGAATGAGCAGATCGAGCTGTTGAAAGTCAGAATCTTTTCCGAGGTTCGGAAACTCTGCTTCGTACGGTTTGATTTTCGAAGCATCCAGCCTAAACGTGATCACGAGTTCGACCGCGCACTCCAAGAAACTTCCATCGATATAGAGAATGCGAGCGCGTCCGAAATGCGGATCTGCCCACGCAGGCTCAAGTGCGATCGCGGACTCGTAGGCGTTCATCGCATCTTCGTACTTCTTTTGTTCGAAGAGCGTCTCTGCATAATCGAACCACGCTTCGAAATCTTTCGGCGCAAGCTCGAGCACCATGCGATAGGCCATCACGGCTTCTTCGAGCATCGCAAGATTGTACAGCGCATCTGCCTTCGCATACCACAGCTCGGGATACTTGTTGTCGATCGCGAGTGCACGATCATAATCTTCCAGAGCCTTCTTATGTTGATCGAGCGCATCATACGAAGAGCCGCGACCGAAATAACTTTCGGCATGCTTCGGATCATACTTGATAGCCTGCGAGAAGCAACGGATCGCATCGCGCCAACGACGCAACTCTTCGTACGCATTCGCAAGATTGTGCCAAGCGCTTACATCTTCTGCATCATACTTCAAGCACTCCTTATACGATTGGATTGCTTCGTTCAGTTTGCCAAGATTTGCGTATGCATTGCCTCGATTATACCACGCTGCCGGAAATTCCTCTTTGATCGCGAGCGACATCTCGTAGCTCTCGATCGCTTTGTGGAACATTCCCATCCGATTAAAGATGATCCCGTGATTGTACCACGCATTGTGGTTATAGGGATCGAGATCTAAGTGCGCTTCGTACGCGGCAAGCGCCTTATCGAGTTGGTCTTTGCTATCGTAACAAAATCCCAACTCGTACCAAGCGTCTTTTACAAGCTCTTTGTTATCGGTAAGATATTTGAAGATCGCAATCGCCTCATCAAAGCGCTCTGCTTTTTCGAAGCAAATGCCTTTGTTGAAAAGCGCTTCGTCATTTGTCGGATCGCTGGAAAGTGTGCGATCAAAAATTTCCAGCGCTTCACGCGTACGCCCGACGGCATCAAGCGCAATACCGAAATTAATCAGCAGTTCGTTGTCGGTCGGGTTGAGCGCAAGTGCTCGCTCATAGCTATGCAGTGCGAGCTCGAAATTATTGTGATGCGCTTCGAGCATTCCTTTGCGGTGCCAGCCGTCACCATTGAACGGGGCACGCTCCGTTAATAGGATTGCAAAATCGAGGGCTTCATCGAATTTCTCGTTCTCAATGCAATAGTCTACCAGCTCTTCGAGAATTTCCGGATTGAGGAATTGTGGCTTTTCGTTTTCGGTGTGCGGTGCGGAGCCGGCGGCCATATCGCCATCATGCGAAAGCTCACGGCGTTTTTCGTCGCGGTAACGTTTTAATTCTTCCTCAAAGTATTTCCTGCGCTTCTCCCTTTGCTCGTCACGAGCTTTGGGGTCGCTTGGTCCTTCATCCTCCCCTTCGAAACCGAAGGGCTCATACTCGTCAAAAAAATTCATCGTGGCTTTCTCGCGCTTTGCACTATCGATGTACAACCTATCAAAAGGATAGAATTCCAGGCTTGATCATTGACGCACATATTACTAACAGTGGCCGCCAATAAATTATCACCGAGTAGCAATCTCTGGGTAAAATTTATTAATCGGACAATCTGGATATGCCGAATCTGAGCCAAAAATCAAGCTTTTAAGGTATACGAACTCCACGTCACAATGATACAACAAGTTGGGCCAAATCGCAAGCAATTCAGGGTGGGTGTGGATAAGTAGGGATGAAAGAGAAGAGAGAATCCGGGTGAACGAACCGATTTAAAAACACTGCGGCCTCATCGACTTGCGTCAACGAGGCCAACAGTGTCTTTTCTCTCACCTTGACTCTAGATACAAACGGCCTAAATGGAACCCGCCTACATCTATAAGTCTCACACTTTATAAAATATCGCTATTAATGCAACCGCAGACTATCGTTCGGAGTTCCCCCCGAGCCTGGGCTTTTTTGCAGATTCCAGCGAATTTGAAGGGGGCAAACCCCGCATCAAGCCTACTTTTAGTGAGCCTGGCCGTTTGCCGGAGCGCTCACTCGTTTCTCTTGCTGCTCGCGACGGCGGGCTTCACTCTCAGCTTTGCGCGTCTGAAGCTCATTCTTGCGACGTTCGAGGCAGCGTGTTAGCTCTTCTTTCTTCTGCTCCTCAGTTTTCTGCACGACAGAGGTCCTTGCAAGTCCTTCAGTCGGGGGTTGTGCTTTGACAACCTGATGTCCGGATTGATTTGCGGGCGTAACAACCTGTGCAGAACTGGAACTTGCGCCAAAAGCAAATACAAAAAGTCCCAGCGAGAGCGAGTATATTAAATTGGGAATAAAAGATCGGCGCTTCACATCATAATCTCCGGTTTGTCTCGATCTGCAGCGCTTCTGGTTCCGATTCTCGTCCGGAAGCGTCGCATAGATTGACAACTTGCATGCGAAGTCAAGAATTCCGCTTTTGCCTGATTGTTAAATTCAATTCACTTTGGGGGGTGAATTTCGGCTTCTCAAGCACTGGGGATGGGTAGTGAGATTGTAAATGTAGTCCCAGTTGCTTTGATGCTCTCAACTTCGATCGTACCATCGTGTGCTTCGACGATCGACTTCACGATCGCGAGCCCCAGCCCGAGCGAGCGTTCACCCATTTCACGAGGACCGGTCCGTGCCGCATCCGTGCGGTAAAATCTGCGGAATATCAGATAAAGATCTTTTGCATCTATTCCCATTCCGGTGTCCGAGATTCCAAACATAAGTGTGGGACCACTTCGCCTCGCGAACATCGTAACGGTGCCGCCGCGCGGTGTGTATTTGAGCGCGTTATCGAGCAAATTCATCACGACCTGATAGAGCCTGGTAGGATCAACATTCAGAACAACATTGCGTGCATCGTCGGCAAACTTTGACACGAGCGTTAGTCCCCGCTCATCGGCGAGTATCTCGCCATCTTCCACGAGCGAAGTAAGGTAGTCATAAATACGAATCGGTTCTTTATGCAGCGGGAGTTGCTTATCATCGGCACGCGAAAGCAGGAGCAAGCCTTCGACGATGCGCTGCATCCGCTCGACTTCTTCCATCAAACTCTCCAGAGCGGTGCGGCCTTCCTCGATCGAGAGAGCGTTGGCCTGCTCAAGATGTCGTTGTGCTTGTTCGATCTCGCCTTTCATGATTGCAAGGGGAGTTTTCAGCTCATGGGACGCATCCGAAGTAAATCGCTTAATCTGATCAAAGGAATCTTCGAGACGCGCAAACATAGTGTTCAGCGTTTCGACAAGTACACCGAGTTCTCGATCACGCTTGGCAGGTAGCTCAATGCGTTGCGAAAGATTTTTTGCGCCGATCTCACGCGCGGTATCGGCGATCTGCTCAATGGGGCGCAGCGCCTTACGCGCAAGCCAAAGTCCACCGAGTGTGGAAATGAGCAACGACAGCGGGATCAGATAGATAAAGGAAGATTGCAGTCTTCCGATCGCGTCCTCCGGGTCGCTTGATGGGAAGGCAACATACACCACAAATCGCGGACTCGCCGCACGTGCAACACGAACCGGTTCACCACGAAGCACTATTTCCCCAACGATCATCGAGGTATCGCGGAGCGGTGGTCGCTGTGCTCGGACGAGCCGTGCCAGAGTGTCTCGGCCGAGATTGCGGGTGCGAAAAAGCACTGGGCTTCGTACCGAATCTTTTGGATTGTGATGCATGCGAAGATGTATCTCTACATAATTATTTCGCTTGCTCGAAAGATTACGCTGCACGACAGCATCCATTGGATCGAAATCGCTTTGTGTGCTATCTTGAAACGAAAGCTCGGCCAGCATATCATCAATGAGCTGCGCCATCACACGATCGGTAAGCTTTTCACCGCCAACGGAATCGGGGACTTCGCTTAGGGTATGATCGATTAAATCACGTAACGAGCCGCTCGAACGCATGCTGCCGTGCTGAAGAATTTTTTCCGGGTCGGCATTCTCGGGAAGACTGTTGATGAGATGCAGCGTGATGCGTGCATCTTCCATTAGTGAGTTATCCAATCCCTCGACGAGCGATCGATTAATGATCACGATTTGCGCAAGACCCATCGCTGTGATTGTCAGGACCACAAGCAATGAATACCAGAGGACGAGCCTTACGCGAAGCACAGAATATTTATCGTGTTAATAGTGCAGCCTCACGCACGGATGCCGTAACCGGTACCACGTTCGCTCATGATCAAACGGTCTTTTTCGTCGCGGTTCGCATCGATCTTTTCGCGTAAACGCTTGACGTATACATCGATCACGTTCGAACCCATTGTAAAACTATAACCCCAAACGTGTTCCGTGATAACGGTTCGCGATAGGATGCGGCCTTTGTTGCGCAAAAGATATTCGAGCAGTTCGTATTCTTTGACTGTGAGCGGGATCGTTTGCTCATCAGTGGTGCCGGGCTTATGACGGCGAGCGGTATGGGCGACTGTGTCGAGCACAAGATCATGCGTGACGAGCTGCGTTTTCTTTTCAATGTCCGATCTACGCAAGAGCGAGCGGACGCGTGCCGAAAGCTCTTCGAAGAGGAACGGCTTCGTGAGATAATCGTCCGCACCGGCATCGAGACCTTCGACCTTTTCATCGATCTCGGTCTTTGCAGTCAGGCAAAGTATCGGCATCGTGCGCTTATCGAGTCGGAGTGCGCGAATCACCTCGATGCCACTTTTCTTCGGCATCATTACATCGGTGATGATCAGGTCGTACGCTTCCGAGAGGGCTTTGTCCAAGCCTTCTTCGCCGTCATAGGCAACGTCCACGCTATACTTCTCTTCGACGAGTCCCTGCTCAAGGAACCGCGCAACCTTCTTCTCGTCCTCGATCACCAGAATACGCATTCGAAATCCCTCTCTCGGTTTATGAAATGATCCACGTAGCTCCGACAACAACCAAATTCAGTGCGTAAACGCTTCCAGTTCGCGATGGTCAGCAAAAATTGTCCTATTTGCTTTTCCCTCCGTATCTTTGGGCAGATGATTTGTCATGCGCTCGCGACTCGCAAACTCAGAATCTTCGCGCATGAAACGGACAGATAAAACAGATTGACACGTCAATGAATAAAAAAACTTTGATAGCTCTGGCATTAGCAACATCTTTCTCGTTTGGATTTGCTTTCAACTCCCTTACACGGAACAGTTCAAACGATACCCCAACGATAAAAAGAGTAACGGGTATTGGCGGTATCTTTTTCAAATGCAAAGACCCTCGCAAAGTGAATTCGTGGTATAAGGAACATTTGGGTTTGAACACGAACCAATACGGGGCGGTATTCGAATGGCGACAAGCTACCGACTCTACCAAAAAGGGTTTTTCATCATGGAGCCCGTTCAAAGAAACGACAAAATATTTTGAACCGTCAACGAAGGATTTTATGATTAACTACCGAGTTGATAATTTAGGGGTACTTGTCGGTGAACTGAAAAAAGAAGGAGTGACGATAGTCGACACCATCCAGGCTGTTGAGTACGGCAAGTTTGTTCACATCTTGGATTTAGAAGGAAACAAAATCGAATTGTGGGAGCCCAATGATTTGGAGTATGCGAAAATTGGAGTGCAGATGAAGAGCAGGACGACCAAATAATCCTACAATTCGTAAAATCTTGATAGCCAACGCCGCCTTTCAGGGCTCTTAACGCCGCCATTCAGGGCTCTTAACGCCGCCATTCCGGGCTCCTAACGCCGCCATTCAGGGCTCCTAACGCCGCCATTCAGGGCTCCTGAATAACGTAGAATCTCCTCCTGGGGTTACGCTTCGCTGCACCACAGGCTGCGAGTACACCGCCGCTCCGCGGCTAAGCAGACAAGCCCTCGTGCTTATCCATTGGATGCATTCACCAATTGCCACTCGGGAATAGATTGCCACTCGGGGATAGATTGCCACTCGGGAATAGATCGGTAGCGGACGCGAGTCGTCCCGATGGGGGGAAGCTTTTATTGGCGTGAAACGCAATTCGGGGGTTGGCGTGTTGAGTTGGCTCGAAATCGGTGCAGGGAAGCGTCGAACATCTGGCGCGTAATAATCACCGAAGGTTTGTCAATCTCACTTTTATAATTTGGCTTATGATCACTCGTATGCTTCCATCGCGAATTTTGGTGATGTCATTGCTATCGGTTGCGCTACTTTCGAGCTGCGCCAAAAAAGCGGAGCAAACTCCAAGTACAGATTCTGCTGCCACGAAGCCCGTTGCAGAAGTGAAGATCGTGTCGGCAGAGACGGGTGTTGAATTTCCCGGCGCACGTCTGGAGATCGTTTCGCCGAAAGAGGGACAGGTTTTGAAGAATGAGAAAGATTCGCAGATGGTCGTTATGAAGGTGACGGGTATGGAACTCGGGAAGCCAACGCCCGGCGATAGCGCGAAGGGAATCGCCTACTCGAAACAAGGGCAGCATGTCCACGTTATAGTAGATGGCAAGCCGTACATGGCGGATTACAAGAATGGGACTCCGTTCAATATCGGAGTGCTCGCAGTTGGTAAGCATACGATCCGTGCGTTTCCTGCGCGGTCGTGGCATGAGAGTGTAAAGGCGATGACGACATTCGGTGTGCGTACGTTCTATGTCGGTGCTGCTCCGGCGAAGACGGAGAAAGTGGATGCGATTAATTCGAAAGCCCCGATGCTGACATACTCACGTCCGAAAGGAACCTATACTTTGAAAGAAGCAGAGAAGCTTCTTCTCGATTTTTATCTGACGAATGCTACGCTAGGTGCCGATGGCGATAAAGTGAGTGTGACAATCGATGGCAAGATGATCGAGTCACTCACAGAATGGAAGCCGTATTTCATTACTGGACTTGGAGTTGGTAAGCACACGATCGCATTGCAGTTGATCGATGCAAAGGGCGCACCGGTTCCTGGCGAGTACAACGCTCCGAGCATGGAGATCACGATCAGTAACTAACAAGTTTGCATTTTTACATTGGTCGATTAATTATTTCGAATTTCGGATTTCAACTAACAATCATAAACGATGAAGCGACTGCTTTTTGCGTGTTTACTTCTTACCGGTGCTATCGTTACCGGCTTTACACCACAATTTAGAAACATGGACGCACCGTATACGCAGCCCTATAAAGGCGCAGAACTTGATAAGCTCACATCCCATCCGAACCGCCTCGTCGTCATCGAGACGAAACTTGGCGTGATCAAGCTTCAATTATTCGATAAGATTGCACCGAAGCATGTCGCGAATATCACGAAGCTTATTCATGACAAGTTTTATGATGGTCTGACGTTTCATCGCGTCATAGAGGGCTTCATGATTCAGGGCGGCGATCCAAACTCCAACGATGATGATCTGAGCAACGATGGTATGGGCAAGCCAGGTCAGGTCACGGTTCCTGCGGAGTTCTCTGCACTGAATCACAAGCGCGGCATTCTTTCGGCGGCACGCACAAACGATCCGAATTCGGCGACAAGCCAGTTCTTTATCTGCGTGGGCGATGCAACGTTCCTCGATGGCAAGTACACCATCTATGGTCAGGTTACCGAAGGTATGGATGTTGTCGATAAGATCGTAAAGCTCCCGAAGATTGTCGGTGATAACCCAGGCAAAGCAGCGATTATGACTCGCGTGACGATCACGGAGTAATTGCAGGCTACGATTTTCTGAAAGGTGAATGATGCACTATTGTAGTTCGTCATTCACCTTTTTCTATTGACGGCTGGATCATAACACCATATATCACTAACCGCTTCTCGATAAAACTTTTATGCTTCTCGGTGCACACGTTTCTACTGCCGGCGGACTTGCTACTGCCTTCGAGCGTGCGGCGTTGCTTAAGATCAACACCTTTCAGATCTTCGTAAAAAATAATAAGCAGTGGTTTGCGAAGCCGCTTGAGGCTGAAGATATTTCAAGCTTTAAAGCTGCACGGAAGGCTTGGGTAGGTGAAGGGCCACTTGTTGCACACGCCTGTTATCTGATCAATCTTGCATCAGGGAATCCGGAGATACTCGAACGCAGCCAGAAGAGCTACATGGATGAACTGTTGCGTGCCGATGCGCTCGGCGTCGAGCAACTTGTGTTTCATCCTGGAAGTTTTGTCGGGACGACCGAAGAGGAAGGACTGAAAAACGTGGTGCGCTCACTCGACTTAGTGCACAAAGAGACGAAAGGCACGAAGACGCTTTCCGTGATCGAGATCACAGCCGGTCAAGGTTCTTCCATCGGTTGCAAGTTCGAGCATCTCGAACGTGTGTTGCATGAAGTAAAGGATCCGAAGCGCGTGCGTGTCTGCCTCGATACGTGTCACATGTTTGCGGCGGGCTATGATATCCGAACAGCGGACGTGTGGGAGAAGAGCTTCCGGCAGTTCGAATCGCAGATCGGATTTGAAAATCTTGTTTCGGTGCACACAAATGATTCGAAGAAAGGTCTCGGCACACGCGTAGATCGGCATGAGCAGATCGGTAAAGGAGAAATCGGTCTCGAAGCGTTTCGATTGCTTATGAATGATGTGCGCTTCGATGCGATTCCAAAAATTCTCGAAACTCCCAAAGATGATAAGATGACGGAGGATTATGTTAATCTGAAATTGT
Source organism: Kapaibacterium sp. (SeqCode) (assembly GCA_039923455.1). Classification (GTDB taxonomy): domain Bacteria; phylum Bacteroidota; class Ignavibacteria; order Palsa-1295; family Palsa-1295; genus JBDTCS01. The sequence continues at coordinate 23,843 of JBDTCS010000146.1, forward strand.
TGAGAGGATTAGTTGGAAAGAAAAGTGCGAAGCAGGCGAAAGCTTAATCAAATTTTAACGCTATAAAAGCAATCAGCTCCGAACATGCGTCCGGAGCTGCTTACGTTTGCTGTGCCCTTACATAAGATACTATTCTCCTGAAGCGTAGAGAATAGGGAGGAAGAAACTTAAAAGCGATTGTGCGTTGCCGCGACTTCGCAAAAGTGTCATAATCATCAATAGAGTCTGATACGCGAGCCGGGTGCTTCGTCTCCGAGATCGTCCCAGCTATCATTTCGCTCACGATTTTTCTTCGGTTGCATAGGCGCTGGTACGTCGGATGCTGTTCTATTATCCGAATGTTCCTTCGCCGCTCTCACAGCCTCGAGATTCGAACTCATGCCATTGACACTGGCTCGCAATGACTCCGATCGCGTACTTGCCTTCGCCTCGCTCTTCTGGTCTCCATGCTTCTCGTCTCCATGCTTCTCGTCCACTTTTTTCATGAGCGTACTATTTTAATGTTGTCACAAAGCCCAGAGCGCAAATGGAAGCAGGCGGTTTGGGTATGCAAAGTTAGACACGTTCAGCGATAAACAAAAGAACAGTTTTAGGGTAAATTGTAAACAGCCAGAAGACCTATAATGAAAGGGCTTCCTGGGATCCAGTCTTGTGATTTGGATGGAAGTCAATGCTAGCTGCAAACAAGCGCAACTCCGAGCATTCACAGGAATTGCATTTGACGCGCAACCGGGAAAAATAAAGAAGGCATTGCTCCAGTGTGCACGCGTTCCGAACAATGCTAAGAAAGATATTTGAAGCGGAAAGCGCTATTGGTCCAAAGCAACGACGAACTACGAAAACACAGAAGATATTTTTACACACCTTACCGAGCTTTCCAATTGCGCTCTGTAAGAAGCCGAAGCGAAACCTCTGTGCCTGACCGATAATCAAGACTCAGTTTTTTCGAACATAAAAAGACAGCCCACTACGGAGTGCTATCCGTAGTGGGCTGTTCGATTAAATTTGCTGCATCGTTGTAAGCAATTTCCACTTCTGAAAAGTGAATTGCAATGATGCAGCGCCGATGGCTCACGCAAGATAACCTACTACCAAATTATCCTGCATTCTGCGCGCACCGGCTGCCTTGTCCCCATCCATTTATGTGGATATGCACGCTATAAGTTTAGAATTATACTAAAGTATTAATGAGCTTAACGGTCGTCAGAAATAATACGTCGTCGATAATGTTCGTGATATACTTGATCCCTCAACTTTTTTGTATTCTCCAGCACACTAATTGAGTGCTTCGGAAAATATTGGTCCGAGGCCACATTGGCGACCCCGAACCGAACATAAGATCTCAAGACGACAGCACGATCAAGATTCCAATTGTGGATGAATCAAGCTTTGCGCCTAAACCCGAGAATTATCTCGGAAGCACTCGACCGATCCATGATCGCCCTATCAAGTTTCGATGTACAAAAATAACACCTGGCTACTTCTGAAAAAAGAACAGTTTTTTACTATTTTTTAAGCAAATATTTGAGACTCAGAGGTGCTTAATCGTCGAATTCAGCCGGTAACCAGCAATTTAATAGGAAAAAACTTTGAGGGTGAATGGAGTAAAATAAAGTTTTCTAAAAGAAATTAGGCCTTGAAGACAAGCTTAACCTAAGTTTATTCGAGAAGCGAGCGACTCGTCTTGGAGACTTGGGCCACAGTTAGTTTGGTGCAAATGGTGGGGGCTCGCGGATCGGTTGATGCAGCGATCCAAACTGGGGGCGAATAAAAATTGTCCTTCGGGATAACGCAACGAAATTAACTCCTCCCCCTT
>JBDTCS010000147.1:0-11376 GCA_039923455.1 Kapaibacterium sp. (SeqCode)
CGCTCTATAAAGATGGCACACTGAATTACACGGAGGATGATATCAAAGCCGTGGCAAGAGCCTTAACAGGATATTACGTCGACGCTGCGAATCCTGCGCCGGATGTTGTTGTCTCCAAGTACGATCCTGCCAGACACAATTCAACGGCTATCAACCCGCCTCCTTACGGCGCAGCGCTCGGAAACTACGGGCTCACTTCTTCCGGTGCAAGCGGGATCATCGACATCATTGATCTCATGTTTAGCAAGCGAGCCGATGCAATCGCAAATTACGTTTGCAAGAAGTTATACCAACATTTCGTTTTTCATGAGATCGGTATGACGGAGCAAGTGATCATCGATCAGATGGCCGCGACCTTCAAGAATGGCAATTGGGAATTGAAACCGGTGCTCGTGCAACTGCTGAAGAGCGAGCACTTCTTCGATCCGATCATGATCGGCTCAGGTATCAAAGGGCCTTACGATCATGCCGTCGGGATTATTCGCATGTTCGGTGTAACGGTCGATGAGTTTATGACCGGCACGCTCTATTACTACATGCTCGACCAAGGTCAGAAGTTGCTCGATCCGCCGAACGTGAAGGGCTGGCCGGGATTTCATACGTGGCTCAACACCACATCGTTGCCCCTTCGCAACTCGTCCATCGCAACGCCTTTTGTATACACCTCGATACCGACAGTAAATCTTTCGAAAGACGGCCACGGCAATCTGTTCACAGAGATCAAGTTAACAGATACGGCTCTAACAACTTGGGCAAAGCAATTTCCGAACTATGATGGTCAGCTCGATCAATTCGTCCTTGAGCTTGCAACGTATCTATGCGCAACTCAACCTTCGGCTGTTGCCATCGCATTTGTAATGCTCGGCTTCAGTTACGATTGGGCAACGCTGCATGGACTGGACAAGCAAAAGTTACCGGCGATTCGGGCGATTGTTTCGCGTATTATGTTGCTCTCCGATTTTCAATTGATGTAACGCAAGAGGTACCCAAAATGAAAAGACGTGACTTCGTAAAATCTTTGCCTCTTGGAATTGCTGCGTTCGGTGTGCCTTCACTCTTTGGCTCGACACGCGTGGAAGCGTTTGGACATTCTGCCGCGCTCTCGGCGCTAACGAATGAGTCCGTTCCCTCGGATAGAATTCTCGTTGTGATTAATCTCGCAGGTGGGAATGATGGACTCAACACGATCATACCATTCGGTGACTCCATCTATCAGAACAACCGGACGCATAACGGCTTCATCACGCCTGCTGATCGGACAACATTACAGAAGTATCTGATCCGTCCGGATCTCGCAATGAATCCGAACATTGATGCACCCTCCGCGTATACAAAGCTGATGAAAATGTGGAGCGACAAGAAGCTTGCAATTGTGCAAAACGTCGGTTATCCGATACCGAACCGCTCACACTTTCGCTCGACCGATATTTGGAATACGGCAAGTGATTCTGATGTCGTGCTTTCGACCGGATGGTTAGGAAGATATATAGAGCATGACAATCCAAATTATCCATTTGGTGTCAATCCAGGTGACGATCCGCTTGCACTCTCCATCGGACACTCGCTTGGTCTTGCGTTTCAAGGTTCGAAGTCGGAGATGGCAGTTGCTGCCGAGGATCCGTCACACTATGCTGCATCACAATGGTATGTTGATGATACTCCGGCAGCAAATCCAACGGGTGATCAACTTGGGTTTGCGCGTGATGTGTTAAAGCAATCCGATGTGTACAAAGACAGTTTCAACAAAGTCCTGCCTTCTGCGAAGAACAATGTAATCTACCCATCGACGAATAGTCTTGCTCAACAACTTCAGAAAGTTGTCTGGTGCATAAATGCCGGAATGAAGACGCGTATCTATTTTGTGCAACAGCCTGGATATGATACGCATGTCGAGCAGAATTCGAAGGATCCTGCTTCCGGGCAAGGTAAGCTTCTCTTCGAACTCTCCGAAGCGATCGCTCTTTTCCAGGAAGACATTGAGAAGTTTGGATTTGCAGACCGCGTTGTGGGGATGACCTATTCCGAGTTCGGTCGACGCGTGGTCGACAATGCAAGCAATGGTACGGATCACGGTACATGCGCTCCGCAGTTTGTTTTCGGCGCTGGCATCAACGGTGAACTCTACGGTACACATCCCGATCTTACGAAGCTCGATGCGAACGGCGATCTGATTTGGCAAATCGACTTCCGTCAGTATTACGCCGCAGTGCTGGGTGATTGGTTTGGAGTTAGCACAACACTCCGCAAAGCAGTCTTGAACGGCAGCACAGCGGTTGATCTCGGGACGCACTTTTCGATTGACGGCTCAACGAAATCTCAATCGCTGTTTTCAAAACCCGCGAGCGTCTCGACACACGGGGCTTCAGCGAATTGCATTCTCGCGCAGAATTATCCAAACCCTTTCCACTCATCGACTATGATCAGCTTTCAACTTGCTGCATCAAACAACGTCAAACTTGAAGTATTCGATAGTCGCGGTGCACTAATCACAACGCTTATCGAAGCCCGACTTGGACGTGGCGAACACACCGCTCGCTTCGATGCCACACATCTCGCAAGCGGGACTTATTATTATCGCTTGCAATCTGGAGAAGAGGTATTCACTAGAGTTATGACATTCGCACGCTAACGCAACACAGAGAATCGAGTCCTCTTCGATGTTTCACCTGTCGTGAACATCGCAGTGTACGTACCCGGACCCAATCCGTTCACCTCAACCGGATAGCGATCCAGTGCCTTGCCTCCGAACCCGACATACTCTCGACGCTTTCGGCCTAACGCATCGAATAGCTCCACCTTCCATCGGCCCTCCGACTTTGGAATCGAGAAGCTTGCGCTGTTGGTTACAGGATTCGGGTAAACAAGGAAGGTCTCCTGTGATGCGTTCGCGGCCACTGATGATGCAATGCCTCTACCTTTCAAGACGACTCGGAAAAAGCTGATGCCAGTATCTGTGGTAACGTAGAGTGTGTCTCGGTAGGGTTGTGAAGCACGCGGCCTGAATCGCAAAACACCTTGACCTTTGATCGAGTAACAATTATCCAGAATCGCTGAGGCGGAAAAGATACTATCCTTCGGATTTAATCGCGTTTCGTATGTGAGTGCGGAGTGCGACGATGTCGGGTTCATAAGCAACAACTTGCTAACGGTAGTATCGACTTTGACTTCTCCGAAGTCGATTGTTGTATCACCCGCATTGAGAAATAGTGTTCCGGGATTGTAGGAATAGCCAAACACAAAAAGGGTGTTGGTCGCACTTGTAGAATCGTCTTTTAAAATTTTAATTGTCGCATCACGCGAGCCGATACCGAAGCAACCTATGAAATTTGGCTCTACTGTAAATGAGACGAAGGTATTACCTGGGTACAAGATTAAATGGCCCGGTGTTTTGATAAAGCTTGGGGCGCCGAATGCTACTCCGATCAAACCACCCTTCACTTTAGGGTATCAATTGATTATCACTTCGAAGCTGACAGGATGATTCATTGGGATCTCTCCGAGATACTCGGCGGTTTCTCCTGTGAAACCAACGTACTCGTTCCTCTGCGCAAATATTTCGGTTGGGAAAACGAAATCGTTTCCTCCCCATAGTAACATAAAGAGCACAACAATTCGACTTGACATAGAAGGAACCCTGGAAGATAATCGTTTGAGATTTGTAGTCATTATTGATGAGGCATTGTAAATTACAGGCTATCTCGCCAGCTTCGAGAGTAAGACCAACCAATGGTTATAACGTTCCAATATTGTAAGACCACAAATTTCTACCCCATTCTAAACCCTCGTTTGGCACAGGAAATGCTGCCGCGAACTTATCAATTGGATGATCAATAAATTTCTGAAGTTCAAGGAGAGTACCGAAGCCAAAGGATGCTTCGGAACGTGAGTGCCTGAGACTGAGTTTTCATCCGCGAGTCCAAAAATATTCCTGTAAGTTCGAAGAGCTCCTAGAGCATTCTTTATCAAGAATGTTGGAAATCTGAGTGGTATCAGGGATTTTGGACGATAGGATTTAGTCGAAAGTCTGAAGTACGACCATGGAGAGGTGGCAGAGTGGTCGAATGCGGCGGTCTCGAAAACCGTTATACCCGCAAGGGTATCGAGAGTTCGAATCTCTCCCTCTCCGCTCAAAAAAAATGGCTCATCGGATTAATTTCCACTGAGCCATTTTTTTTTTGCGTACGCATCCAATTTAATCAAACTCCCACGATTGCTACGGCGAACCCTTTTTCGTTTTGCCCGTGATTTTTCCTTCCGAGCTCATAAGTATTGCGATTGGCTCTGTACCACTGATGCTCTCCAAGACGATCTTGATCGTACTCGTGATCGGCACCGAGAGTATCATGCCCCATGGACCCCAGATCCAGCCCCAGAAGAACAAACTGATCAGTACGAGCAGCGGACTCAAGTTGAGACTCGACCCCATGATCTTCGGTGTCAAGACACTCCCGAGTGTAAACTGCAAAACGATAAGCGTAACCCCTACTGCGATCGGTGTACCGACACTATCAAATTGCAAGAACGCGACCGCTACCGGAAGAATAAATGCGATGATCGAACCAATCGTGGGAATATAATTGACAAGGAAGGTGAGCAAGCCCCACAATAAAGCAAGATCGACACCGAAAGCCGCGAGGATTCCCGTAGTAAGTGCACCGCTCGCAAGATTTACAAGCGAAACGGTGATCATATACTTTTGAACCTTGTGGTCGATCTTGTGGATCATCTCGGCAAGTGCGTCGGCCTGATCCGGATAGGCCTTGCGCACTTTCAGAGTAAACGTCCCGTTACCGCCGAGTATGAAGAGCATGAAAAGCAGGATCAGAATTAAGCCACTTACCAATGTAAGAAAGCTTCCAGCACCTGCGGATAGAATTCCCAAGATCGCAGAGGCATCTACGATGTTCGTCCATTTGAGATTTTTGACCTGTGCTTGCACTTCCTGCGGTGCTCGCTGTATAAGTTGAAGTATCGAAGGCAGCAATGAGTCATTCCATTTCGCCTCATATCTTGGAAGCGCAGTAACCAACGATTGAACACTCGAGACCACCACGATCGTCACACCAAATAAGACGGCCCCGACGAGCAACACCACCAGCAAAATCGAGAGTATCATCGGCACTCGCTTTCGCACCAGAAATTGCACCATCGGGCGAAACAGATTTGCGAGAAAGAAGGCAACCACGAAAGGAAGCAATGCGGTGCCGAGTGTGTGAAGCGTTGCACCCACGGCTATAAGCGCGAGCACAGCTAAAGGCAGTGTAACTTTTCTTGAAGCAGTCATCGGCAATTTTTTTCGTGGCAATTCCCCCCCGTTCGAGCGTGCTGCAGGTTGCTTGCAACGCGTCGTAACTCACACAACGTGCATCAGCAGCTACATGATCAGAAACCGATTATCGAACGCAATCCATCTCGAACTGGCACCCAAATAAATTGGAAGAAGGGCTCAAACTCATCACGCGTCGCATTGATGGCTGCCTTCTGAGGCGGATGATCTTTGTCCGTGCTATTGTGTGTGCGAATGATGAATGCGTTGGCAAAGAACGATGCGACCATTTCGAACAGCCCACTCTTTTCCCACTGCTTGGGTGGAAGTACTTTCAGATCGAGCGAATCATACAACGGCTGAATATATCCGTTCGCGTTGTTGCCAAGATAGTTGATCGAAAACTCGGAGGGTTGAATCGCTCCAGCACTGATACTCACGCGTTCGTTGTCAAACTCCGCATGCTCGAGATACGGATTCAGCTCGCTAGCCGTCATACCTTTGAATTTACCATCCACCTTCATGGAGAAACTGGGGCTCATGAGCGGATACTCCAGTCTGAACGTAAGCAACCCTTTGCCCATGACCGACATCTCACCATCAATCATTGTTGGAGTTGGTGCAAGGTATTGGCGCTTATCGTTTGTGATCGGGCCAATCGTCGCATTCAAGCCTGTCAAGTTTATATAAGCTGGCTCGTTGGCCATTGCATAGCGTTCTCGAAATTGTATGCGGCCATTCGATAGTTTGATCGAATCGATCATCACAAGCGGTTCGAGCTTCTGAAAAATATCGTGAGGATATAATTGCACGTAATGTTTCGGATCCTGCGGCAACCGCTTATCACCATAAAGATCGATAAAGAGATCCTTCACATCGATCTGGCGAGTCGCGATACCACCACCATCCAACAGCCTTGCGATGTCAAGTCCCATGATATGCACTTGACTCGCTGAAATATCGATGCGATCCGTCCTAAAAACGTGACGCGAAGCAAAGGAATCCTCTGTCAATAGTGGGCGAAAACCGATGGAATCAATAATGATCGATGACTCAGCCAGATCGCCGTGTATTCCTTTTTCCGAGAACTCATAAAATCCATTTTCCGTAAAATGCGTCAGACTTCCTGCGCTAAATTTTGCACTTTTACTGAACAATGCACCCCTTTGCGTCAAAAGCGTGCTCTTATCAAGCTTGAAATTCTGAAGGTTGAGTGTGATATGCTTGACGGTTTCTCCGGTCACTCGTGAAGCTATCGCTTCAGGAGTCTTAGCATAGATTGCTGCATCAAGATCAGGAAGTTGTACGTTGACGATCTCACCATCGACGATCGCAATGTTCTTTATATTAATACTTGGCAGGAGATCCGGCAACGCTAATACCGGTTGCTTTATATGGTTCGATTTTGCTTCGACCTTATTGACGGTTTGCGCTTGGGTCGTGGATAGTTTCTCAATCGCTTTATCTTGAAGCACGATTCGCGGGGCATGCACCAAAATTTTTGCGGCATACAATCCCTGCCTCGTCAGGAGCTTCATCCAATCGACGCCCGTCACAATCATTGCGCCCGTATTCAACTTTTGCAGAGCGACGATCGAAGGGTCAAGATCTATGGTAGCTACGGTGATCTGTCCCTTGGCAACATTTCCGTTAATCGAATGCAACACCACACTCCCGATCGCATCCGACTCGAGTCGTGTAGCACCCGGCACGACAAACGAACCTTCCTTGCTGTAGAACGATGCGAGACCTGGTTCCGCCGACGCACTATCAAAGAAAAAGTGCTTCAACTCCAGCGAAATATGACGTATCGTATTCGCAGTCATCGCGGAAGATTTTGCTCCGCCCTTCTTACCATTTCGTGCGGTAGCACCGGGCATGAAATTGGAGAGCTCCGCATCGCGAACGACAATCCGATCGATGCTAAGCGAGGGCACGAGCTCGGCCAAAAAGTTATCCTTCGGCCGTGCTACCACCGTTTTGTTGTGAAGCGTGGCCGTGATTCGCGGGTGAACGACCGTTACGAGTTCGCTGGTTAGGCCTTGCTTGGATAGCAGTTTTTGCCAATTTATTCCGCTCACAAGTATTGAATCAATCTTAAGATTCTCAACCGAATTGATAAGGCTTCCCTCAATCGTAGGAGGCTGAAACGAAATTCCTCCGAGTGCGATCGTCGATTCCGAAAGACTTCCCTCCATTGAGTGTACCGCAAAACTTCCATCGCCGGAATTTGTGTGATGCTCAATATCACGCGCAGAAAAATTGCCGCCACCGCTGAAGACTTTTCCACGACCCGTCTTAAAATTCGAACGATCGAGATAGAAATCTTTCAAATGCAGCGATACACCATTCGCCTCATCCGCATCTTCCGATTTTTCCCCGGCTGCGTCACGCATAATGAGCTTCGCATTCGTTACCTTCACATCTCCGATCGAAATGATCGGCATAAAGCCAGGCAGTGGTGATTCCCCGGAGTCAAGAGAAGAAAGCAGCTTTGGAATCTGGGCAGCGCTTACATAAATCTGCGGGGAAATCAGCGAGACGCTATTCGTAAACAATCCCTTCTTCATCATCAGCGTCCAGAGATCGGCACCGACGATACGCATTGTGTCAACGTCCATACGCTCGATCGGAAGTGCGCGTATTGCGAGCTTTGCCGCACTCGAAGTATCCGGTTTCCCGTCCTTCCCTAGTGCCGGAGTAACTTTCACCCCTATTAAAGAAAGCGTGTCGTGCGATTGTGACCAGTGGATATTTCCGATCTCAACGTCATAAGCATTCTTTGTAGCTTCGGCAACCCAGCTGCGAACTTGAGAGCGAATGAAATACTTCCGCATGATCTCATACCGCCCAAGCCATCCACCTACGATCAACAAAATCAACAGCGCAGCGAGGCCTGAGCGAAGGTAACGCCGTTTACGCTTTGGCGTTGGATGATTACCTAAATCTGAAGATGAGCTATTCGATGCGATAGGACCGTTCTGTGTACGAGACCCCGCTGATGGTGGGAACGAAACTCCCTCCCCATTCGAAGCCGTCGTAGGACGACTCGAACGCGGTGGATCAGTATTGGGCGCATTATCGCCTGGAAGTTTTACGTTTTCGTTATTCTGGTCCATTCCATCAACTATTAGGGAACAAGCAAGTAACTCAATCAGCCCGAAAACAGTGCTACCCGATTTGGCTGCGACTTCCGAATTCTCCGAAATCCGTGCTCCAATATGAGACACAAATTCCCTATCAGGACGGTCAGCCCTACTTGCCAATTGGTACAAGAACGGCTCGTCCTAACAAAACAGGTGAGAATCGCACGTAAACCGATTATTTACTCAGCGCATGACCGCATAGCTGAAATCGTAGTAATCCAAGCATCACTATTCGTGCCATCACCCGCAGAGTGTTCCCACATTTGGGCGTCCGAGTTTATTCTAACCCCAGAACGTGAGGAGCTAAAGAATGTATCTGCTCAAATCACGATCACGCACAATATGCGCGAGCTTTTCCTCTACGATCTCGGCAGTAATTGGAATAGTCTTGTCACGGATGATATCCGGGACATCGAAGAGTATTTGGTCGAGCAATGTCGTTAGAATTGTGTGTAGTCTCCTTGCTCCTATATTTTCTACCGATTCATTAACGGCGAATGCAATGCGCGCGATACTATCAATCGCATCGTCCGAGAATGTGACAGTAACTCCTTCGGTCTCGAGCAACGCTGTGTACTGCTTGAGCAACGCATTTTCCGGGATCGTTAGGATCTTCACAAAATCCTCTTCAGTCAAACTTTCGAGTTCCACCCGAATCGGAAATCTGCCTTGCAATTCCGGAATGAGATCGCTTGGTTTCGAAACGTGAAACGCACCGGAAGCAATAAACAGAATATGATCGGTTCGAACGATACCATACTTTGTACTAACATTCGATCCTTCTACGATAGGTAGAAGATCGCGTTGCACACCTTCGCGAGAAACATCGGCTCCACCACCTTCGCGACCTTTTCCGGCAATCTTATCGATCTCATCGAGAAAAATAATTCCGGACTCCTCGACTCGGTCGACCGCTTCGCGTTGGACGATCTCCATATCGACAAGCTTCGCCGCCTCTTCTGCGGTGAAAAGCGTACGTGCTTCTTTGATCGTAACGCGGCGACGCTTCGATTTCTTGGGCATCATGTTGCCAAGCATGTCTTGAATGTTTTGAGACATGTCATCCATACCCGGACCCATCGGTCCCATGATCTGCATGGATGATATCTGCGGGCTTTGCGTTATGTCGATCTCGATCTCACGATCTTCCATGGAGCGTGCACGGATCTTCTCGCGAAAACGCTGACGTGTCTTTTCATTCAATTCGTGATCGTGCTTCGTCATCGGTTCGCGATGCGCACCCGACATGCCTGTCACGGTGCTGTTCATCGGCACGCCAGGAAACATCATCGGTTGTTGTTGCGGAGGCTGTTGCTGTATCGGTGGCACAAGAATATCTACGATCCGATCTTCCGCACGCTCCACGGCCTTTGCTTCTACCTCTGCCATTTTTTCCGTGCGCACCATCGTGATCGCAAGTTCTGTCAAATCACGAACCATACTTTCCACGTCGCGGCCAACGTATCCTACCTCGGTGTATTTCGTAGCCTCGACCTTAATGAACGGTGCACCTGCAAGCTTCGCCAGTCTGCGCGCGATCTCCGTTTTTCCGACGCCCGTTGGTCCGATTAGAATAATATTATTTGGCATGATCTCCTCTCGAAGATCTTCCCGCACCTGCCGTCTGCGCCACCGATTTCTTAGCGCGATTGCTACAGAGCGTTTCGCATTTCCTTGACCAATAATAAACTTGTCGAGTTCCTTCACAACTTGATGCGGAGTCAGAGCCTTCGCCAGATCGAGCTTACGCGAACTCTCGGCGACCGGTACTACGGTCTCATGCGATCCTTCCTCGGGACTAATTATTTCATCCGGTTGCTCTATCATCCTTGATTCTTCTACTGAATTTCCTTCGTCTTGCATTTTCATCTTCAACCTTTCCTATCCATTCAACTCAGACTATCCACTGTCAAATTCGTATTCGTGTAGATGCAGATCTCACCGGCGATCAGTAGCGATTCTTGCACCACCTCTTGCGGTGTCATCGTCCCAGCTTTCAGGAAAGCTCTTGCAGCTGCCAACGCGTATGGTCCACCCGATCCGATGGCCACAATTCCATCTTCGGGCTCTATCACATCGCCGGTTCCGGAAACGAGGAATGCGTGCTCTTTGCTGACGACCGCGAGCATCGCTTCGAGTCTTCTCAAATATTTGTCGGTGCGCCAATCTTTGCCGAGTTCTACAACAGCACGAGGTACATTGCCTCGAAACTCTTCAAGCTTTTTTTCAAAGCGTTCATAGAGTGTGATTGCATCGCTGGTTGAGCCCGCAAAACCTGCGAGCACTTCACCTTTGTACAGTCGGCGCATTTTTTTTGCGTTGCCTTTCATCACAGTGGTGCCAAGCGTTACTTGACCATCGGAGCCGAGTGCCGCTTTGCCATCACGGACTATTCCGATAACGGTAGTAGATCTAATTCGCATAATTGTGTGTCTTCGAATTCATTATTAACTATTAGAACAGATCAGTTCTTATTCTTCGCCGTACAATGCTGTGAGCGGATCGTGGCTTGTTGCCCAAGTCGTCAGCAGGACACCTATCGCGGCGATCGTCCGTTTTTCTTCGTCTTGACGTACAACAAGTCCATACGTTTCAGCGACGAACTGCATATTCGATAAAACTTTCTTTAACTGCGCATTGCTAACAATCCCGTGCCAGTAACTAACGGTCTCGATAAGCATCTTTCCGTGCCTGCGCAAGAACTCCGCCATCGAGATCGTCGAAACATCTCCGTGCGTCGATCGCGGACGAGCAATATCGAGCATATCGGTTACGTACTCATCGAAATGTTTAATAAAGGGCGCATTGCCCGGTCGGCGTAAGAACTGTGCACGCTGCAACGAAAAATCTGCTTTCGTTTGCACGCGAAAATTCGGCCGGAGTGGGTACAGATCATAGTAATGCTTCAGCTTACCATCTTTGTCGTATTCGTTATAAGCCCAACGACGCTTTAGCTCTGCCCAC
>JBDTCS010000148.1:0-27456 GCA_039923455.1 Kapaibacterium sp. (SeqCode)
TTGTCTTGCCACACGATGCTCCTCATCTTGAGATCCACGGTTCTCGCAGTGCTTTTGTTTTTCGGACTGGCGGTTCTTACTGCTGGTTACACAGCATTGCGGGCGCAGACAAAAACGCGTCCAAGAACAAGCTCAGCCCAACGGTCTTCCTCGGCAGCAGCATCCACCGCAAGTCCCGTTCGTCCGATGCATATTCTCGGAATGCGACCAGGGCTTTCGCTGGATAGTATTCGAAGCGTTATCGCATCAGCTGGTGCCACTTTGCGAGAAATTTCTGAGGACTCGCTCACGCAATCATTCACAGACCACGGCCTGAAGTTGTATGTTGTCGATTCGATCATGTGTCGATTGACCTATATGCGAATGGTCTTTTTGTTCGATATGAACAGTCACCGACTCCGACGTCTTTCGATTACACCACGCGAGAGCTCGATTGCCGATGGAAGGACCGACGACATTAATTCGGTTTTGCTGCTCTACTTTGGTGAGCAATGGGGTACGCCGACCATTCAATTCGATCCACCGGCGCACTTTACCTGGAAGACGGGAAACCTCGAAGTTCGCGGAATGATCAAACGGGGATATCCGCTTTGGATGATGGAAGGATAAGCGACTCACAATTGTTACCGAGATGCATCACACAGTTCACAGCAGCGTCCAAGAATCTCAGGAGTGTAACACGCACAATTGATGGCCGGCCCGAACAAATCGACACGCAGCGAGGTAACAAATCTTGATCGATCGGAGACAGAACTCGAGCGTTCTCTTCGACCCAAGGGGTTCGACCAATTTGTCGGGCAGGACACGATACTCGATAACCTAAAGATTTTTATTCAGGCCGCGCTCGGTCGAGGTGAGGCGCTGGATCATGTGCTCTTTACCGGCCCTCCCGGGCTCGGAAAGACGACGCTCGCCCACATTATCGCCGCTGAGATGGGCGCATCACTAAAGGCGACCTCCGGCCCGGTGCTCGAACGAGCTGGGGATCTTGCAGGACTTTTGACGACTCTCGAAGAAGGCGATGTACTCTTCATCGATGAGATTCACAGGCTTTCGGCCGTCGTGGAAGAATATCTCTATTCTGCGATGGAAGATTACAAGCTCGACATCATGATCGACTCCGGCCCAAGCGCCCGTTCGATACAGATCGAGCTTAAGCCGTTCACGCTTGTTGGTGCAACCACCCGTGCCGGATTGCTCTCGGCGCCGCTGCGCAGTCGATTCGGAATTACAAATCGGCTGGATTACTATCGTGCCGACACACTAAAAAAGATCATTGAACGAAGCGCGAGGCTTTTAGGACTCGAGATAGCTTCCGATGGAGCCGAAGAACTCGCTAAGCGATCACGTGGGACTCCACGAATTGCAAACAGACTGCTGAACCGCACGCGCGATTTTGCACAGATCAAAGGCGATGGCATCGTGACGCATGCGATTGCACAGATGGCGCTATCAGCGCTTGAGGTCGATGAACACGGCCTCGATGAAATGGATAAGCGTATTCTACTTACCATCATTGAAAAGTTTGGTGGCGGACCGGTTGGGCTGAATACTATCGCAGTCGCCGTTGGTGAAGAAGGTGGCACGATCGAAGAAGTCTACGAGCCATTTTTGATTCAGGAAGGATTTCTGACTCGCACACCAAGAGGCCGCGAGGTCACACCATTCGCGTACAAACATTTCGGACTCCGTCCAAAACCGGCGGCGCAAACACTCTTCGGAGGTTAACGCTTTTTAGCAGCGCCGCATAATTTTATTTTTCATTAAACACCATTTCCGTGAAAGGCACACCACTAACTGAGGTAAGTTTTAATTACGTTGTTGATCTATTCGCAAAAAATGAGTCAGCGCTTCTCGAGCAAATGACGAAGCGTGCGAAGGCGGCTGAAGTACCGATGATCATGATCAGTGAAGAGCAAGCAAAGTTCGTCGGCTTTTTTCTCAAGGCGATACGTGCAAAGCGCGTGCTCGATGTCGGCACGCTCTTCGGATACAGCGCGGCTGTCATGAGTCGTGCGATGCCACCCGATTCACTTGTGCTCTCTCTGGAATTCGAGAACAAGCACGCCGATGTTGCCGAGGCAAATTTTCGTGAGCTTGGGATTACTAATGTAGAAGTGCTTCGCGGCCCGGCACTCGATCAGATGAAGCAAATGCCTGCAAACTTTTTCGATTTTATCATGATCGATGCCGACAAGATCAATTATATCCATTACTTGAACGAGGCGCTTCGCATTATTCGACCCGGCGGCGTGATCGCTGGCGATAATGCCCTCGCATGGGGAAAGATCACAAATACGAACCTTCCGAAGGCCGATCCGGATTATATTAGCGTGACCGCTGTGCAGGCTTTTAATGCCGCATTTGCTGCCAATAACGCTATTTTTGGCATCATTGTACCCGTCGGTGACGGCCTCGCAATGGGTGTCGTAGAAAAGTAAGGGGCGGAACAATTCAGGCTCTTTCAAGGCTTGTTCAAAGCGCGGATCATCTAATCAGTGACCCGCGCTTTTTAAATTAACTGTAGTACCGGACTTTTTTGCGAGTATAAATCTTCACATTGCCTGTGGGATCTTTCGCAAGAGAGGAAACAATGTATCCACCGGTCTGCTCGTTTTATTTTAACTAACTCTTGATTTGCTCTATCCCATGAATCGAATTAGCCTGCATATTTATCGCGCGTTAATCCTCGCGACACTCTTCCTATCCGTTGCCTCCAACTCGCAGGCACAACTTCAAAAAACTGTTGCACTTCTGAAAGGTGACTTGCAAACTGCCGACGGTACAAAACTCGGCAACGCAAATATTTCAATTTTCAAAAGTACAGAGAAGATCTTATCGACGCGTTCGAACGAGGATGGAAGTTTTACGGCTGTTCTGCAGCCGAACACGACCTATCGCATCGCTGTGAATCACCCGCTTTATTTTTATCACGAGGATACGATCGTCGTACCGGCGCTCGATAAATATGCAGAGATTCCCTATCATGGGTCTGTGCGTCCGTTGCGCGATGGCCAGGTGTTCGAAGTTTCCACACAAATATTTGCCTATGGTAGCTCTACGCTGAATCCTGCGGTTGCGGGTCAGCTCGAAGAGATCGTAACAGCGATGAAGCACAACCAACGCCTCACACTCAGCATCATCGTGTATCCGGATCAGTCCATCAAGAATCCGAAAAAAGATGTGGCACAGGATAGGCTGTGTGCAGCTCGCGCGAGCGCCTTCATGTCCTATTTCCTTGCTAAGAATATACCGCAGAAGAGCGTAACGGTCACCCGTTCGCAGTTAGCATCGAGTGCCGAGGGACGCTTCCCCGTCGAGATCACGGAAGTGAAAAAGAAGAAATCAAAAAAGATGACAGTGCTCGTTCCACAGTTCGCGGAGATCGTTGCACACGTGATGTCCTGAGCACAATTAAATATACCAAAACAAAAAGGAGCGCACGATGCGCTCCTTTTTTCATGCTCGCAAGTCAACGGTGCTAGTCCTCATGGACGTGCGTAACCTTCATATTTGATTTATTCAGAAAGATCGTCGAGCGAACTTCGAGCGCGTCCGTCGATGGCTTGCCATGGCTCGCGGTCACATTCACAGGTATTCGCACCCCGGTTATGCGGGATGCAACTCTACCAGTCAATAGATCGAGATACGTTGTATCGACACCGGAGATAGGCCCATCAAAGTGCAAAGCTTGCTCACCCGGTCTCTGCTGTTCACCATAGAAGATACCCTCCTGACGAGAAGTGATAACAGCCGCAGTGCCACCGAGTGTGTCAAGCACTCCATCAAACTTATAATGATATTTTACATCATAGTAGAATGTACCGCCGGGTACTCGGACGGTATCTTGTCTCGAATCTTCCCACGTTGCACCATAGAGCACACGTTGCTCGGGTAGCGGCAGCAAGATCTTCGGTGCTTTGAAAAAATAAAACAGGAATTGCGCATCTTCGCTAAGCTGGACGGTGTCCACAACCCGCTTGGCGATCTCTTCACCGATCATGCTGTAGGTCATCCGCGTCGTCTTGTTGATCGATCCGATCTCTTTAATCGTACTATCACGATCGAACGTAGTGAACTTCGTGAAGTACCGATCAAAGGTCCATCTGTTCTTTCGCAGATCGACGGCAATGTTTTCATAGGCAATCTGCGTGCGACTGTAAACGGGAAAAACCTTGCCGTTTTCAAGGTGATGAGTCACAACGGTTTCGATATCATACAACGTTGTCCCCACCTGCGGCTTATAACGCAAAGTAAAGTACTCGCTTTTGAGGTGCTCCTTCTTTTCGGTCGGCGAAGTTGCATCAGGTTGTGCAAGCGCTGCTTGGCTCAAGAGAAGCAAGAGCAGCGCTGTAGTGTAGTACTTAAATTTTGTAGGCAATTGATTATAGGCAAACTAGCAAACAGAAAATACATTGGATTATACGACTTCCGGTAGCATACTTCGCCTATGCTACTTGACAATCGAAATTCGCTCACTCGAAACCGGAGCCCCATGCGCGTCAAGCAATCGGACGATATAAGCGCCCGAAGCAAGCGAGCGATCGAGCGCAAGCTGTACGACCGAAACAGTTGTCAAAAGTTGCTTTGATTCTATCACGATTCCGCTTTCGGCATTCACGAGTTCTAAAGTTGCCTGCGACGGATGCTCTCCGGCAGCGAGATAGATCTGAAGCGTTGATTGGGTTGCGAGGCGAACCGGATTTGGCGAAACACCTATGATACGAAAACCGGAAGCCTGAGCAATCGGTCCATTCGTACCAACGCTCGCATGCACCGCTCGAAGATCACTAACATCGATCGCCCAAGCAGAGCGACCATGTGTACCCGCGATTAACTGATTCTTATACAACTTAATATCACCCACGACAAGATGCGGCAAGTTGGCACCAAGCGTGCTCCAAGTCGCACCAGCGTCCGTCGTAACAAACACGCCAACATCGGATGCCGCGATCAAGCACTCATTCTTCGCTGCCGCACCACCACTATTCTCGGCAAACGTATCGATCACGAGTGCGTTAAAAGGTGCAGCGGGTAAATTACCGGAAACACTCTTCCAAGTTTTTCCGCCATCCGTCGTCTTAAAGACGTGTCCCGTCCCGCCATATCCGGAGGTTGTACAAAAAGCTGTGAGCGAATCGGTTCTATCCGGACAGATCGCAGTCACGTAAGCGGCCGGTAAATTCCCCGTCGCGCGAATCCAAACCGGCGCGGAATCGAGGCTGCGCAATGGATCAACAGTGGTTCTCCACAGACTCGATGTGTAGCTCCCACTTGCGACCATAGTGCCGCCCGTCCAGAGCATCGGACGATTCGCTGCATCACGCACCCCGAGCGCCAAACATCCCAAGTCACCACTCCCCCACGACTTCGGACTCGTCAGGTTTCCACCAACCGTCGGCGACCATAGCGACCACATGGTGTTCTGCGGATCCGTGTAATTAATCTTTGCATGATAGATGTGCAGGCGGGCAGTATATAAATCGGTACCTGTCACGCCATCGAGCACAGATGGTGGAATGAATGTCACCGGCTCCGTTGTGTCGGTAAGATGATTCGGCCCTTTGAGCAGCAACCATGTCAACTCATGCCACTTGGTTGTAAGATTTTGCGTGCCAAATCCAGCTTGATCATACACGAAGTTCGGATGCAAAGAATCGAGCGATGAGCGCATGTAGAGACGACCAAGTTGAATCGATGTGAAGAGTATTGCCGGATCAGTCGGATGCGAAATCGCGACGCCACCATCCCCTCGATTAATCCAATCCCAATCGTTGTTAGCGGAAAATCCGTGGCCCACACTTCCGTTATCTTGCGTGCCTCCGAAAATTTTGAGATCACTCGCATTTACAAAATCACCAGTGTTCTTCATGCCTGCCCGCCACGGTTCAACGGCATAGAACATCGTGATCGGCATACCTTTGAGTTGCTCCCAATTCGCACCAAAATCATCTGTATGAAATACGCCGCCATCAGAGCCTACCAACAGATCGGCACCGGTAGCGGACGACGTAAAAGCAAGCGCGTGTTGATCGGAGTGTTGCGTGCGGTCGTTGCGAAAGTAGCGGGGATAGGCGATCGTAATATCATTGAATGTGCGTCCGCCATCGATCGAACGTATCACATCAATGCCGCCGATATAGAGTTCATTCGGTCGTAATGGATTGCCCGCAAGATAAAAATTATAATCACCCTGTCTATACAAGACATTCACGCTGTCGGGTCCGAGTACGCCATACGGAATGTTAAGCGAAGTATCCTGTAATTGTTGCCAAGCCGTATCGGGATTTGTTGTGCGATAGAGTCCGTAAAAATTTACATCATACTTGAAACCGGTGACGGCATTCACATCTGATTTACTGAAAGCCGCATAGAGTACCGACTTGCCACTTGAGTCGGACCAATAGAGTGCACCGCGCGAAAGATTTTTCAGCTTCCAGCCATTCGCGATTCCTGCAGCGATCGTATCGATACGATGCCAATGTGCACCACCATCGAGCGTGTGCCACAGACCGGTGTATTGTCCACCGAGCGTGCCGGATGATTCTGTTCGACGATCCATCGTTGCAGCGATAAGGTCATTGTTATCATGCGGGTTCATCACAAGATCAACAACCGGAAGCGTCGCAGAAGTCTTGACAGCCGTAGTGTGCGATAGCACATGTGACCACGTCGCACCCAGATCAGTCGTCTTGAATACACCTCGATTCGTATCTCCGCTGCTGTTCGGCCCGGGTGCCGCTACATAGATTGTGCTCGAATTCGTCGGGTCAAGGAGTATCTTCGTAATGTATTGCGTCTTTGCAAGTCCGAGATAATGCCACGTCGTGCCAGCATCGACTGTTTGCCAAATACCGTTGCCTGGGTAGCAGTCACCGCTAAAATTTGATTCACCTTGGCCGATGTAGATGATCTGCGGATTGCGTGGGTCGATCGTCACTGCACCGATTGGAAGCGCGGCAAATGTATCGGTGACGCAAACCCAACTTCTTCCATGATCGCGAGTTTTCCAAAGTCCTCCGGATGCAGCACCGGCATAAAACAGATTCGAATCTCCAGGCACGACGGCAAGGGAAGTCACTCGACCGCCTATCGACGTTGGTCCGAGTAACTGCCATTCGTGCGCAGATTCCGTGGTGTACTTTCCATGCATTCCGAAAACTGGAATTTTGCGTGCTTCTTCAAGCGCCTTCATATATGCATCCGCCGGGATTTCGGCGTTCGGCCAAGCACGCTGCTCGTACCAGCTGCGGTTAACCTCTTCTCCGTTCGATCCGGGTGGAGGCATATCGATGCCGCCGGAACGTGTATGAAGTGTCGTAACTTTTTTGTGCTTGCGGTAGTAGTGACGCTTAACGGTCTTCTGTTTCCGAACGGTGTGCTTGTGAATGGTATGCCTCTGAACCGTCACGACTTTTTTCGTAGTATCACTCGGTGAAAAAGCATGTGCACCATCCATCTTTGCATAGCCGGACGAAACACTTAGCGAAAGAGTGAGTATCACCGCAAAGACCAGCGGTTGTAGGTATGAAGCAAGAGTTGGAAAAAGCTTGTCTGATTTCATGTTCTAAGCGTAAAGATCCGTATTCCAGTTGACCAACACGTTTTCGGGCAAAGGAAACAAAACGGGCAATTTTTGATGCAGATATGCGATGGGTTACATCAACCCTTTCTGCATTCCATATATGTAGTAGCCACACGCAAACAGTCTGTACCATAAAACCTAACTTTGGGTCTCAGTAATAAGTTTGGATGCCGAGAACACTAGTACCTCGGCGAACTCGGATAGTGCCGCAATAGTTAGGTGAAAAGGATTGAGTAAACGGGCATCAGCGAATGCCAAATCATCGAAAGCGAATTCTAAGCAGCGACCATGCGGATCACCTCATCAGCCATCACGCTTTGTGCTATCGTGCTCTCGGTCTGTTTTTTCGCAGCACCGAACTTGCATGCGCAAATGTCGTTTCAAAAATTACCACCCACGGTAAATCTTCCAACCGAGAGCGAACTCGCACCGGTGATTTCGGTCGATGGCAAGACACTTTTCTTTGCTCGTGCACGTGTCGCGCTCGATAGTTCGAATGTAGTAGACATTTGGCGAAGCACACTCGGTGCTGACGGTGAATTCACAAAAGCGGAAGTAGTCGGCGGACGACTCGGAAGCCGTTACGGTATCGCTGTAACTTCTGTCTCGCCGGATAACAACACGCTCTATCTGATGGGCAAGTTCGAAGAAGAAACTCCGCCGGACGAGCGCATTTTCGTTAGCCATCGCACACAGAACGATTGGTCTATTCCCGAACCGATTCGCATCAAGAATCTCAACGCGCGAGGTTACTACACCGACTATTCCTTCGGACCAAATCAGAAGACTCTGATCATGTCGATCGATCGTGATTCTGCGCTTGGAGACCGCGATCTCTATGTAAGTTTTTTCGATGAGTCCAAAAACAATTGGGGGACTCCGCTTTGGCTCGGTGCACAGATAAATTCCAGATGGGGTGAGATGACTCCGTATCTTGCCGCCGATGGGAAGACACTCTATTTCTCAAGCAATCGTCCGGGTGGACTTGGAGAAGTCGATGTCTATCGCACCCAGCGATTGGATGATAGTTGGCAGAACTGGTCGGCACCGGAGAATCTCGGACCGACGATCAACAGACCCGGCCGTACGCTTTATTATTCCGAAGATGCAAAAGGCGAATTCGCTTATTTTATTTGGCGTGCAAACACGACAGATCAATCCGATATTTATAAAGCCAAGGTCCCAAAGCCTCGCGCAAATGCAGTCGCACTCTTGAAGGGACGCGTTACCGATCCGAGTGGTAAGCCACTTCTGGCTCGCATTCGCTATGAGCGACTCTCCGATGGTAAAGAACTTGGTGCAGCGCGAAGCGATCCGAAAACAGGTGATTATCAGATCTCACTTTCGGGTGGAGAAGATTACGCAGTGCATGCTGAGCTCGAAAATTATGTACCAACGAGCGAGCGATTCGATCTGCGTAATTTAACTGAATTCAAAACGATTGAGCACGATCTTGTACTGACAAAACTCGAGACAGGTGCTGTTGTTCGCTTGAGCAATATTTTTTTCGAGACCGACAAAGCAGTACTCTTGCCCGAGTCGTTTTCGGAACTTGCGAGGTTAAAGGAATTGCTGGATAAGAATGCAGCCCTGAGAATCTCGATCGATGGACATACGGATTCGACGGGCTCCGTGCAGCATAACCGCACACTTTCTCATGATCGCGCAGAAGCAGTGCGCACCTATCTCACGCAGCAAGGCATCGATGCAACTCGATTGGAGTTGCAAGCATTCGGTCCGGATCATCCCGTGACATCAAACGCAACCGAAGAGGGACGCGCAAAGAATCGACGCGTGGAATTTCGTGTGCTTGGCGCTGCGCATCAGTAGCACATACTGCCGATTTACAAATCAAGGTGGATCAACTCGCTCGTAAAAGTGGATCAGTCCGATCGAATCGATCTCGTGAAATTGTGCACCGTTTGCTTCGGCTGATCGGACGAGTGGATCTACAAACTCTTTCCAATCGGCCAGGTAACGAAAGTTTTTTCGCACGAGGTACACTCCCATCGTTCCTGCCTTCTTCGCTTCGAGCGCATCTCGGTTCACTTTGCCATCCAGATTGATTACGTTCGGCGCGATGAAACTCGCTGTGCCGGATTGATTCATTCCTACCAACCCATCCTGATGTTGCAGCGCCCACTTACCCGCATAAAATAGATCGGTAGTGTTACGCTCGTTGAAACTCTCGGCGTACCGCGACACACTAAACGCAATCGCTGCAAGCAGCACAACGCCGCCTGCAAATTGTGTCAGAAGTTTTGCTCGTTGTGTGAAGCTCGAATATTTTGCGAATCCGATTGCGCAGGCCAGAGAAAACAAAATCAGCCAAAGAATTCGTAACGGTTGAAAATATCGTGGCAGAAAATGTGGCGCACTAAAAAAGAAGATGTAAAATATTACGAGTGCAAATGATGCAATGCCGAGCGGCGCGAGTATCCCGATGTTTGCTCGTGTGCAAACAGATTTCCAAAGCGAGAAGCGGGTGAAGATTGCAAGTATAACTCCGAAGACCACAAAGACCCAAACCGCAGAGAGCAATGCCGACAACTCATAGGAAGGCATGTAGAAAAAGGTGCTGACGATATCGGCGATCACCATAATTCCACGTGATAGATTTTCCGGTATCGTATTTGCGATCGACTCCGATTGTCCGCTCGTCGGCATCAAACTTCCGAAGACACGCAAGTTATAGATCCACCACGGAAGACTCACAACAAACGCAATCACGCCGAGCACTATCGCACGCTTCAACCCTTCCCACCGATGTTGAACAATCTCAAGTAGCCCAAAAGCCATCACAAAAAACACACCGTCGATTCGTGCCAATACAAGCGAGCCGAGCGTCACACCGAATGCTGCCCAGGCGAGTAATTTTGTTTCGTTACGTACGCTAAACTCCGCATAGGTCAAACACGCCGCGAGTATCAGCATCGAATAGAGACCGGTCTCGAGGCCGTTCATCGTCTCGCGTATTATCGGATAACTGAGTGTCCAGAGCAACGCACCGAGGATAGGGGCTGTGCGAAGTCCGGTACGAAGAGTCGTTGTGACCGGCGGTGCATTGCTCATAATCAGCAAGAGCCGTGCGAGGAGATACATCGAAGCAATCCCAATCAATGCACCGAGCAAAAAACTTAATCGGAGTGCAAGCCATTTGTTGGCTCCGCAGAGATCGAAGATGGGAGCATAGAGGACTACGATGAGCGGTTGCACGCCATTCGTTGGTTGCACGCCATCTACGCTGAATCCATCACCGTGCGATAGATGCTGCGCGCAACTAAAAACATAAAAGGAATCTTCCGTGTAAGGTCTTGTGCAAATCTGGGACTCCGGCCGAAACGCGAGAATCACACGCGTCACAAATATTATCGCAGCACAGATCCAAAGCAGTTTCTTCTGCGCGGTACTGAATACTTTCATTGGATCGATTCGATCGTAACCGTACCAGTGATGGGCGAGAGATCCACTAGAACAATAGCCTGAAAGGTCATATTATGGAGATCAGATCTTTCCCTCGAGCAGCTTCGCTAGGGCAGCGCGTGCGCGATGGAGATGTACTTTCACTGTGCCCATCGGCATCTTCAGTAGATCGGCGATCTCTTCATATTCGAGATCTTCGTTGTGTCGCAGCTTGATGATGCGGCGATAATTTTCGGGAAGACTTTCGATTGCTTCGTTAATGAGTCTGGTGCGCTCATCGGCGAGCATTACCTCTTCAGGAATCCAGGTGTCGTCGGATATCTCAAAATCTCGTGCTTCGTCATCGCCTTTCGAATAATTTTGTGGAGCGGGCGCGCTTATCGAAAATGCGTTCAGCTTACGCCGACGCAAAAAATCGATCGCATGATTGGTCGCGATACGATAGAGCCACGTCGAGAAGGCATACTCTTCCGAGTACGAATGGATATGCAAAAAAGCTTTTGTGAGCGATTCTTGAACGAGATCTTCGAGCTCATCTGTCGTCGCACTGCGAACCATCGGACGAATGAGTCGCTCGACACCGTGACGATGTCGCTTGACAAGATCAAAGAACGCACGCTGATCACCTTCACGTGCTCTGCGAACGAGTGCCCGATCCTCTTCCTGACGTACCGAAGGAACAGACTTTGGACGTGCAGCAATCGCAGGGCTTGGGTCGTGCAGACCACCCTCTTGTGAAATCGCTTCGGGCTCCTCTGTTGGGTCGTCCTTCAAAGTGCTGGAGACAATGTGCTGTATAGCGCGCTTAAACTACCTCAATGTTATCAAGCCCGCCGTAGGCATTGTACCACGGCTGCGCGTTGCCGTATACGACGGCGTTCAATTCTTCAATATTTTTTACACCACGATCCATCAGCCATGCTTCGAGTGCCTCTTTACCTTGGCTGCCAAATATCGGCACAGCATCTTGCCATGTTGCACGACCGCAGAGTACACCGGAAAAAGGTGCGCCCGATTCACCGGCAAGCTCGATGGTCTCGCGAAAGACATCATCACTTACACCCGCACTCAAGTAGATGAACGGTTTCGTCGAAGCTTTTGCAGCTTCGCGAAAATGTGCGAGCGCTTCTTTGCGTGTATAGGCCGTGCCTTCGTTCGCAAATGCTTTTGTGCCTTCGACAAATTTCATATTGACCGGCACCTCGACCTTTAGCACATCCACTCCGTAACGCTCTTTCGAAAATTCCGTCATATATGCTGCGACATATTTTGGTTTGAGCTTCGCAAACTCGAGACCCTTTTCGTCGTAGGCATCATCATAAGCGAGTGGCTCAAGAAAAAACGGAATGTCCAGTGCGCGGCACTCGGCACCCACGCGTTCGATGAATGCATGCTTTACATCATTGGTGTGTGCATCATCTACCGCATTGTAATAGAGTAGAATCTTAATCGCGTCGGCACCGGCCTCTTTTAGGCGATAGATACTCCACACATCGAGCAAATCCGGAAGTCGACCTTTTAGTTTTGCATCGTAGCCTGTCTTTTCGTAGGCCAGTAAAACTCCTGTGCCTGGTGCGCGGGCTGTGATTGCCGGCAGACCATACTCAGGGTCCATCAAGATCGCACTTGCATGTGGCGTCAAAACTTTCGTAACGCAGATCTTGAAGTTGGTGAGATCTTCCTGCGTTGCTTCTTTGCCCATCGCCTTGCTGATCGACTTCATCAGAGAGCCGCGTTGATCCATCGCAGCAGCTGCAATGATGCCATCCTTGTTGGCGCACGCTTGAATGCCTGCGAATTTTCCCTTCGTGATCTGTACTTTCGACATAGAGCTTACTTTGTAAAGTGTCTACTTAAAATCATATAGGACTTCGCTGTCCTATTTTTTTCACTTCAAGCCATTGCTGCAATGCTTGATCGTGCGGCTTCCTTCATTTGCCGAATTGTTGCGGCAGGGTCTTTGGTGCCATAGACACCGGAACCCGATACGACGACATCCACACCTGCTCGGTACACATCACCGATATTATCCAGCTTGATGCCGCCATCTGCTTCGATGAGACATTGCAAATTTTGTTGTGCGATCCGCTCACGAAGGATCGTCGCTCGTTCAAAGAGTGACGGAATGAATTGCTGTCCACCGAATCCGGGATTGACGCTCATCAAGAGCACCATATCGATATCCGGCAGAATGGCGTCGAGCAGCATGAGCGGAGTGCCCGGGTTCAACGCAACTCCAGCTTTTTTCCCCAAGGACTTGATCAGTTGAACCGTCCGATGAATATGCCGAGACGCTTCGATATGCACCGTGATAACATCGGCTCCGGCTTTTGCAAACTGTGGAATATATTCGTCGGCATTCTCGATCATCAAATGACAATCAAGCACGAGCGGTGTGATCGGTCGTAAGGCTTCGACAACCAGCGGACCGATGGTGATATTCGGGACGAAGTGTCCGTCCATCACATCGACATGCAACCACTCCGCACCGCCCGCTTCGATCAAACGGACGGAATCTTCGAGTCTTGCAAAGTTTGCGGATAAAAGCGAGGGCGCGATAATAACCGGCTTGCGATTCGGAATCGGCCGTGTGTGGTCTTGATTCGAGGCTTGGGCTCGTCCGTTTTGGCTATTCAAAGACAGTGAAGGCAGTTGGTTGCGCTTACCCTTTTTTTTGGATGCCTGAAAAAAATGGGCTGTGCGTACTCTGTTCAGGCGAGAGCTAAAACGTGAAGGCAAACTGAATGGCTCCCTGCAATCGCTGCTAAGGGAGCCGAACAAAATTTAGACTCGGGAAGGAAGAGTACTCTGTAAAGGCTACGAGGTTAGTGTGCCTCGACGGTTCCACTTACGGTGGTTCCGGCCGCCTTTTCGAATTTTTCTTTTTGCTCTTGCAAATTCTTGATCAGCTTCGCATCCTGATCCGGCTTAAGCAGCATGAGTGCCTGCTGTTCGTAGACCACTGCATCGGCTGGCCGCCCTGATTTGAAAACAACTTCTGCTTTTGTGTCGAGGATCTCGGCACGCTCCCGAA
Source organism: Kapaibacterium sp. (SeqCode) (assembly GCA_039923455.1). GTDB lineage: Bacteria > Bacteroidota > Ignavibacteria > Palsa-1295 > Palsa-1295 > JBDTCS01. The sequence continues at coordinate 14,043 of JBDTCS010000148.1, forward strand.
GATCTTCTGTTGCAAAAACTGCACGTGTCGCCATATCCTCGGCCTGACCAAGCATCTGATTTCCTTCGGCGGCAGACCATGCGAACGCGTTCATTGCGGAGGCATCGGTCGGATGCTTCTCCAACCATTTGTTCAAGCGCTGAAACGCTACTTCATACGCACCCATGTGGAAATCATGCGTCATGAGAATCATGAACGCTTGACGAGCCTCCGGACGGTCAGGATATTCTTTGTACGCCTGTTCTAAGGCCGGAATCTGCTGCATGGTATCCATGGCAAAGGCCTTAGCATACAACGCCTGCTCTTTCAACTTTTTATGGTTGTCTTTATCGAGCATCATGACTTTATCAAAGGCTTGCATCGCCGGCATGCGCTGATTGTCTTTGGAATATGCCTCACCAAGTTCCATCCAAACCCCCGGATCGGTCGCGCCTGTCTTCGTTAGAGATTTCTTGACGAGCGCACTTAATCCACCTTCACCGGCAAGCTTCATCGAACGCATGAACGGCTCGGCATCCTGGTAACCAACGACACGTGAAACCTCTTTTGCGTCCGCTGAAATAAATACGATCGTCGGATAACCGGTTACGCCATATTTTTTTGCGATCTGGGTGCCTTCACCTTTTTCTGCGTTGATCTTGACAGAAACAAAATGCTCGTTCGCATATTCGCCAACTTGCTGGTTCGAATAAGTGGTTCTATCGAGCGTCTTGCACCAGATGCACCAATCGGTATAGAAGTCGATCATGATGACCTTCTTTTCTTTGGCAGCCATCTTTTGTGCCTCAGCAAGGGTGGCTTCTTTAAACTTGACATCCGCTCGTGCATTTCCGGAGATCATTCCGACCGCCAGCAGCACTACCCAACCAAAGGCCGCAATTCCGGTCATAGCGACTGCTGCGCGATTTTTTGTCAGATTCATCATAACTATTCTCTTCGACAATTCTTTGTGAAAACCACCAATGTAACTGAAGGTATCTAACGCAGGAAGCCCGAAACTGTTTCTGAACAAATTTTTGCCCATTTTTTAAGGCTTTTTGTTCTGGGCTTTAATCGGCACTTACCATTCGCTCAAACGCAAGATTTGCTGCGCCAATCGCCGCGGCGTTCTCCGTTCCGAGCGTTTGATAAAAGAGCCTTAGCGCGGATAACAATTGCTGCGCTCGGGTGATCTCCAGAGCCGTCAAGCCTTCGAGCGGTACAAAGACTAAGAGCAAGGTCTCTTCTGTAGAGATCGTGATCTTGTGCCTCTTGGCGGCGTTGTTTAAGGCTTGTGACTGCGGTTTACCGGTAAGTGGGTAGCCGAGTATGACACCTATTTGAAACGTGTCATCGATGACATCTATCCGCACTTCCTCACGGAATCCTGAGACTTGTTCAAGCTCCGAAAGCGGTTCAAAATCTGCCAGCATCGGTAGCAACAGATCCTGTTCGATTGCGTCTCGGAATTGTGTTCGTTGAATCGTTTTCCGATTCCACACACGATACCACGAATGCTCTCCGGTTGCAAACGGGTGCCACGCTCCATCCATGTCTAATTTATTTGCGGCTCGGGACATCCGCCTCATCGAAACTTGCCAATATTTCATAACAAAGCCAAACATACTGTTTTGAGTGGAGAATCCCGGTTTCGCACCCCTAAGATCGGGAATCGAAGCCGAAGCCAAACTAATCTGCCTCGCTTAGGCTTTTCCTCAGACTATCAAAAATTAATTGGACGCATATAATTAGCAAATGGAAATTCTTATCACCGGTGCCACGGGCTTTGTAGGCTCACATGTCGCGGATCGCTTGCTCGGTTCGGGACATACTGTTCGGGCGCTCACTCGGCACTCCTCGAGTTTGAAATGGCTCGAAGGTAAATCGATTACTACGGTGAATGGCAATATGCTCGACGCAGATTCTTTGCAAGCTGCTGTCACGGGTGTTGATGCGATCGTCCATGTTGCGGGTGTTACGGCAGCTCGCGATCGCAATGGATACTTCGAAGGCAATCAACTTGCTACGCGTGCGTTGCTCGAAGCTGTTCACAAATTCAATCCGAACATAAAACATTTCGTGCAATGCTCGAGCCTTACGGCAGTCGGTCCATCGCTCGATGGACAACCTGTTTCCGAGCGCACGCCACCGCATCCGATCACTGCGTATGGTGCATCAAAGCGTGCGGCCGAAGAAGAGTGCGAGACCGCACGAAAAGATTTTCCTGTTACTATTTTGCGGCTCGCGGCAGTCTATGGTCCGCGTGATACGGCGATCCTCACATTTTTTCAGACTGTGAACAAAGGCTTGAAGCCCTTGATCGGCATGAAAGATAAGCATGTCAATCTTGTGCATGTTGCGGATGTCGCACAAGCGGTCGAGCTTGCACTCATAAAACCGGAAGCAAAGAACGAGACCTACATGATCGGCAGCGAATCACAATATTCCTGGCGCGAAGTTTCCGATACGACCGCACAGATTCTCAAACGCCGCGGACTCACGATCAAGCTTCCGCACGCACTCGTGTATGGCGTTGCAGGTATCTCCGAATTTTTTTCCATGTTTCAAAAAAAGCCGAGCGTACTTAATTGGGAAAAAGGCCGTGATATGGTGCAACGCGATTGGACCTGTAGTGTCGAAAAAGCGAAACTCGAATTGGGCTATCAACAATCCATTTCACTCGAAGCCGGAATTCGTTCGACACTCGAGTGGTACCAACACGAAGCGTGGCTCTGATCACTCGATGTTGAAACCTTGAACGAATTCGTGGGTTAGTTATGCAATACATAATTCACGATCACCGCCTTAGCTTATGAAATTTTCCCTGCTCTTCGAAACTACTCACGTCAATAAATATGTGATGATGCGAATCGGAATTTTGCTCGCACTCCTCACAATTTGCACGAGCACACGTGCACAAGATTTTAACATGCGCCGCCAAAACACAGTCGGTAAATGGCGAGCGAATGTGCAGAATAACGGTACACTCCTCAACGCAAGTGATACTGCGAACACGGTGCCCGGAGGCGTGTGGCTGAACCCGAGCGGCACATACGATACACTTGTTTTTGGCGGCGGACTTTGGGTCGGTGGCCAGCGAAAAGTTGGAGATCATCTCGAACCACGTGTCGCCTTTAGTTACGAACCGAATCATGGGGCCAGCAGATGCCGACCAGGCAGTGCGATCTACGATACACGTTTCGGCGACACCGCACAAGCCGCTCGCGATAAATATCGTGTCTATCGTTCGACGGATGGCGTTGCACCCGCTTGGCCCGTTCGCGAAACATCCAGTGGCCCGAGATACATCGATGATGTAAGTGCTCGAGTCGCTGCCGGACCACCATCGGTCTTAGGCGATCAGGATATGTTCATCGTGTACAAAGACACCGATCCCCTGCTCTGGGATTCGGGTGGCGCACCTCTTGGCATCGAAATTCGCACGCAACTCAGTTTTTGGAAAGGCGGCATCGGGCAAAATGTGATCGTCGTCCGGAATAGCATCATCAATACACAAAGCGATACTATCTTTTCGCCTACAGTTTCGCTTGCGCTGGATGGTGATGTCAATAATCCGCACGATGATCGGTTGAAGGGCGTTCAAAATGAAGGCGTTCGCGGCGCTGTATTTTTCACTGAACTAAGTACCACCGATCCGTTTCTTGGCGTAGTACTTCTTGCCGGGCAACACAACAGTCATAGACCGGATGTCGGACTGACATCGCTTCACTACTGGACTATCTCAGAAGATCCCAAAGACAATGCTGCCAGACTCGCATTCATGACAACTCACTACATGGATACCGGCACCTCTGTCGTTGGTGATGCACGAATGTTAATGTCGAGCGCGAGCGACGAAGCACTTGCTCCTGGCGATACCCTCAATTTTGACTACGCATTTTTTGCGGTGCCCGCTTCGGGACGAGTAGCCCTCGATCCTAAGGATTCGGCACGAGTACTCGGGACCGCACTTCAGATCAGTAGCTATTACAACCAAGGAGCGCTCAGAGGGCTCTCCGTTGGCCCTAATCGACAGCCAGCCAGTCGCACAGGGGTCTACCCCAATCCGGCCCGTGAAACGGCTTATATCGCCTTGCCAAATGATCGCTCCAGCCACGAAATTCGATTGTATGATGCGTTAGGACGGGCCGTCCTGACCAAAAGTCTAGAATTGGGAGCAAAAAACGCTGTTCTTGATCTTACAAATCTTCCTGCCGGGGTCTATCAAATAACGATTGATGGCCAGCGGAACTCGGAGGCACTGGTAAGAGTGCGCTAATTGCTATCGTTTTCAGGGTTTCTTGTTGCGTTTTGGTACGCGAGTTTGGGCCAGTCCGACAAATGGACAAGTTATTGAACAAAATGCCTCGAATACAGCTTAAAAACGGCATTTTGATTCTTGGCACGGTTATTCATTGTTAATGAATCGGCAAACTAAACAAGAGACTCACCTGAAGCGCAAGCTTCTCACATGTAAACACCGGGAGGGCAAACCCGGTGTTTTTTTATGCCGCTTTTCGAAGTAGGATTCGGCATAAAAACTTCGTGCTGTTGCACTTCCTTTTCTTTAAACGACTAAATTGACTTCGATGTTTCGAAAAAGGTTTTTCGGTATCGAATTCTGCGAAATTTGGGGGATATACTTTTCCACCAATTTGCTTGGTGCAACGAGGATACGCTCCTGCCGAAGTGCGTTACCGATTAATTTTTAGCACGAACCCAACTCACATTCCGCGAGCTAACACATCATCTTCTGTCGAATTGGGAGAGAGAATCTCTTCGAAGCGTTCGAACGCCTTTTGCGCGGGAAGATCACCGAGTTGGGTAAAGACAATTATCAGGTTGCGGATCATGCGAAGCAAGATCGAGCGAGAATCCGCAGGTTCTAAAAATGCTTCGTTGTATAGCAGCCCGGAGCTATCCAAAAACCGCTTGATATCACGCTTACGAAGCACGACACCTCCGTTGAAAGCATCAACAAAAAGTGGCTCATCACCCGCGCCATCATAGCGAATCAGAAAATGCCCGGGAGCACTTGCGCCACTAAACGGAAGCCCAAGACGAACACGCGCGATCAAAAGATAAATGACAGACAACGAAATCGGTATCCCCATTCGGCGATCGAGCACACGATTAATAAAGCTATTATCGGGCTCATGAAACTGACTCTGATTGCCGCGAAACTTCTGGCGCTGAAAAAAGAAATCGTTTGTCGCGATCAGAATATCGAGCGGCGAATGAATGCCCGCAATCGCATCACCGAGCATACCTGCAAGCTTTGAAAGCTCTGCACGATATGATTCGACCGCAAGTCGAGGATAGCCATAACGCGCAATAAGAAACACTCCGTCCTCAAGAGTATTCCGTTCGGAATTATCCAGTCTGCGAGCAAGCTTAGTAAATTCTGTGGTGAGGGTTTCTTCGTTGAACTCTCGGACGATCAACTCCGCACGACTGCGTGCGAGCTCATCCGGAGACAAGTCAATAAAATCAAGCAGTGGATAGAGCACTCCGTTGCCGCGAGAGCGAAGGCGTTCGGTGACAGCAGTCGCAACGCGAATATCCGGATCATCAAGAAGACTCAGCAAAGAATTCAGCTCGCGATCCATCACGGCAGCTTCGCTCTTCCTGTTACTTCCCAATAAATCATCATCAATAAGTGGTCGCAAATCTGCCATAGCGTCAAGCTCTGTCTCTAATGCGTTCGAAATTCCCGAAGCGCGATTCTAATACGCCCCGAACTAACACGCCATCCAGCCTGATTGACTCCTGAAAACCAGCGTGAAATAGGGGAGAAATCTATCACCGCGTTCTATGCGATAGCCCCAGATAGCTATACCGGATGTGTTTAAATGATCGCATTACTCGTCATAAAGCTCTCTTCACCTTCATCCAAACGAGTAAGTTCGGAGCAGAGATAGTTGAAAGCCTCTTCTGGAGAATCGCTGAAGTGGATCAGATTCAAATCCTGGCGGCTGATCATGCCATAATGCGCCAGCATGTCGAAGTTAATGATCTTCTTCCAAAACTCGGTACCATAGACAACGATCGGCATTTTTTTCCTGATCTTGCCTGTCTGTATCAGCGTCAAACATTCGAACAACTCATCCATAGTACCGAAGCCACCCGGAAAGATCACAAGCGCCTTTCCCAAATACGCAAACCAAAATTTGCGCATGAAGAAATAGTGAAATTCAAAATTAAGCTCGTCGGTGATATACGAGTTCGGCATTTGCTCGAAGGGAAGCTGAATATTAAAGCCGATCGTCTTACCGCCGGCGAGCGCTGCTCCTTTGTTCGCGGCCTCCATGATGCCCGGACCACCGCCCGAACAGATCACATAGCGCTGTTTGAACGAATGCGTTTTGATCGACTCCACATTTACATACGGGATTTGCTCTTTGACTTGTGCTGCTGCAACTTGCCCTTTTGCGAGTTGTGCCTTTTCATAAGATTCTGCAGCTTTCGTGATCGACCACTCCGTTAAGAGTCTTGCAAGTTCTGTTGCTTCGGTATAATATTTCGTAAGCTCACCGTGAATCTGTACACGGCGCAATGCTTCTTCAAGCTCGGCATTGACTTCGGTAGAAAGTGAGTGCGTCTGCTTTGCAATTGTTTGCGCACTTTTTAGTTGACGCAATTGTGCTTCCGTCTCTTCCGGGCTGAGAATGCGAGCGCTACCGTAAAATACGATCGTATCCTTCACGCGTGCATGTGCTAATCGCGAGCGCGGCTCGACGTATTCACTCAAGATGCGAATGATGCGTGCTTCCGGACTTCCGAGAAATTTCTCGTTCAAGTAGGCTTTGAGTGCTTTCTCTTTTACTGATGGCACGGCGGTATTTGGTTAGTAATATTCGAAACGCAAAAACACTTCTTACGAATCTCTCTACTTCGGAAGCTTTCCGAGTTATGAAGCTTTCCGAGTTATGAAGATTTCCGAGTTATCGCAAGCATTCGTTCGAGCGCGATCGCGGCCGAATACTTCGTTTGTTCGGGCACGATGATCTGATTCTTTATTTCTCCACGTTCGATGTGCTCCAAAATATCGAGCAACGCTTCCGGCGAGATGCGGTACATCGTCGCACACTCACAGGCATACGGCGCAAGTGTTGTGACGAATTGATCGGGGTGCTCTTGCTTCAACCGATTCACAAGATGATGCTCGGTACCGATGGCCCATGCACTTCCCGCCGGAGCATTCTCGACGGTCTTCATGATAAATGCGGTGGAGCCAACAAGATCGGCTTGCCGAACAACTTCGAACGAGCACTCGGGATGCACCATGATCTGAATGCCCGGATAGAGTGCGCGCATGATGTTCGGGTGCGATGGCTGAAAATGTTGATGCACCGAGCAATGTCCGCGCCAAAGCAATACTCGTGCGGCATTGATCTCATCGTTGCTCAATCCACCCATCGCCTTCGTCTGATCGAAGAGTACGATCTCTTCGACCGGAATGCCAAGCTGGAAATGCGCTGTGTTCCTTCCGAGATGTTGGTCAGGAAAGAAAAATATTTTCTCGAAGCCTTGTTTGAATGCCCAGTCAAAGATGGCTTTGTTGTTCGAACTTGTCGAAACCGCACCACCATGATCGCCGCAAAATGCTTTGATGGCAGCGCTCGAATTCATATAGGTGATCGGACAGACCTTCGTCATATCGGTCACTTCCGCAAGATCATCCCACGCATCCATCACTTGTTCGATGCGCGCCATATCGCTCATCGAGCATCCCGCTTTGAGATCGGGAAGAATAACTTTTTGATCTGCACCGCTTACGACATCGGCGGTCTCGGCCATAAAGTGCACACCACAGAAAATAATAAACTCACGATCCTTCAGCTCCGAAGCATAGCGTGCGAGTTCGAAGGAGTCGCCGGTTTTATCTGCGAATTGAATAATATCATCGCGTTGATAGTGATGCCCAAGAATGACGACCTTATCACGAAGTGTCTGCTTGAGCGCATGTATGCGCTGCATGATCTCGTGAGGCGTTGATTCGGACTGCACGAACGCATCGAGCGTGACCTCTGTGGCACTTGGAGAAGGGAGAACATCTAACGCAACTTCGAATGACATTACTTCGTGATTATGTTTAATTAAGCAAGCGAACTCTCGAAAGGAAGTTTTACAAGTTCTGCGGAATATATCTTGTCAGCAGTAGCGCGAAGGTTCAGTCGCAGGCCGGGATTCGCATGTGCAGTTCGAACAAATGCGAGACCAATGACGCGATCCTGACTCATGCCATTCATAGTCGGCGCATCGATAAAACTTGTCAACTCGCCAACAACCTCTCCGGCCGCAGTTTCCAGTTTGAAAGTCACGGCAGGTTGCCCCGAACCTGTAATTTCACTCGACAGTTCTTCGAGTGATGTTGCCGAAACACCGTCAAGCATAATCCCGAGCATGTGTCGCTGCACCTTATCATAACTATCAAGCCGCGCAATCACTTCCTGTCCGATATAACAACCCTTCGTAAAACTCACCGCGCTCACAAGTGTTGTTTCGAGCGGATTATGTTTTTCGTTGATCTCATTCGGTGCAGCTGGAATTCCGGCTTCAATGCGAAGGAGTTCGAACGTCTGATCATCCAGGATTGCGCCGCGCATTGCGAGTACATCACTCTGGAGAGTTTGCTTCACTTTGTCCGCGTCGTCTGCTTGCACAAACAGTGACCATCCGCTCTCGGCGATCCGTGTCACCTTTTGCAAAAGTACTTCCGCACCCGCGATTTCGATTGCGACGCTACTGAGTGGCGTCATCGTCATCAAATTTTCTGATGTATATTGCTTCAGCAAATCCATCGAGCGCGGACCATAGATTCCGAACTGGGCAATTTCCTTTGTTGCACTTACGAAGCTCGCATTCTCCATAATGACAAATTTGTCGAGCCATTTGATCACGAGGTCCTCTCTGCCTGCGCTGAGAGTTAGCAGCGTATCGGATTTGCGGACGATGACAGTCAGCAGGTCGATGATACGGCCTTTGTCCGAAGTAAGCACCGTTTGCGCGCCTTTGCCGGGATTTCCAAACAGTGGGCGAAGATCATTCGTCGACATGCGGTGCAGCAGATCAAGCGCATCCGGCCCCAGCGCAAGCACACGGCCCGCAGCGTTCGTAGCATCGTAAAATCCAAGCGTATCCTTCGTAGTCGTATAGGCTGTCATATCCATAGTGTGGTGTAACAATTAATGTGCGGATATGAATTCAGGTGTAAATCGAGTACAAATATTTTTCCTCGAAACCCCCTGACTAAAGAAGCGTTATTGTCGTTGCGTGGGCGCTTTCGCAGAAGGCTTCGTATATTTCACAAAATCTGAGGTACGAACAATAACACTATGCTGAATTATATCTGGCTTGGGCTTATCGTGCTCGCGATCTGTGTCGCGGTGGGGCGCGATGTGACAGAACTTTCGGAGGACCGTTTTCAAAATGGGAGTGCACTCACACTTGAAGCACGCCCGGGCGATATTGTGATCGCGGGACCGAATCACTTTACCGGAAAAGTTTTTTTGACAAGAGCAGCGCTCGCAAAACACTATGGCGCCTCTGAGATCAGGGATCTGAAAAAAGATACGCTGTTCTTTCCGGTCGATATTCTTAGCTCCGAAAAAACTGCGACGACCGCCGCGGTTGCAACCACAACGATCACACTCGGCGATGGCGCACCGCAGATACTAACCGATCTTGCCGCGGCTTCCGGCGATGCCACAAAACTCGCTGGCAGAACCGTACTCACCTCCGCACCGACACAATCCGTACTCGTATTTCCATTCGTGCCACAACCGATTTATTTCCGAGTGATGGCAAAGGTTACGAATGAAGGCGTTCTAAAAATTGCCGACACGGCGGTCACACTCGCGCTCGGATTGATCGGCGTTATGACGCTTTGGCTGGGCGTCATGAAAATAGCCGAAGCTGCGGGGCTCGTGCTATTGCTTGCGAAACTTGTGAAGCCGATCATGATTCGACTCTTTCCCGAAGTGCCACCCGAGCATCCAGCGATGGGGGCAATGGTGATGAATATGACTGCGAATTTTCTTGGGCTCTCGAATGCGGCAACGCCGATGGGACTCAAAGCGATGGAAGAGCTGAACAAACTGAATCCCCACGCCGGCACAGCGACTAACGCGATGTGTATGTTCCTCACGATCAACACAACAGCGCTCACGCTCGTACCGGCGACCGTGATAGCGATCCGACTCACGCTCGGCTCTCGAGATCCATCGGAGATTATTATGCCGACGTTCCTTGCAACGCTGTTCAGTCTGATCATCGGTGTGATGTTCACACGCTTCATCGAGCGCTTCTTTCCGATTCCGAAAGATGCTCCGGCGCTCGCTGTGGAAATTCCAGAATAAGCCAAACATCAAGAAAATATTATGGATACATTTCTCGCGATCGTTAAGCTACTCTCGAATCTCGCAATACCCGGCATCATTTTGACTGTTGTTTGTATTGCTGCTTTCAAAAAAGTAAGAGTGTACGAAGAGTTTGTCGAAGGTGCAAAAGAAGGATTTGGAGTCGCGGTAAAGATCATACCGTACCTTGTCGCGATGCTGGTCGCGATCGGAATGTTTCGTGCTTCGGGCGCGATGGATATTTTGACCAACGCATTCCAACCGATCACTTCCGCGATAGGCTTCCCGAGCGAGCTCTTGCCACTCGCCGTAATTAGAAACCTTTCGGGTTCCGGTTCGCTCGGACTGATGACCGACTTGCTCAAGACGAACGGCCCCGATTCCTTCATCGGCAGACTTGCAAGCATTATGATGGGTAGTCACGAGACAACTTTTTATGTGCTCGCTGTCTATTTTGGCTCCGTTGGTGTGAAGCGCGTCCGCCATGCACCGCTTGCGGGAATCTTTGCAGATCTCGTTAGTGTAATTGCTAGCGTAATTCTTGTACATTGGCTCTTTAAATAATCGACGCACCCTTAAGCGGTCTTCATGCGAAGCGTACAAATTTCGATTCTCGCAATAATTTCGGTGATACTATTTTTTGGTATTGCCAATGAGAGTTATGCCCAAACACTTGCGGACCGCTTGCATATGTAGAAGCTTCTATTAAGAGGCCCGTTGGGGAACTTCGGAGCGAGGAACTTCTCAGCGAGACGTTGTCGGTAAATTAAAAGCCGCGAAGGCCTCGTGGCTTCGCGGCTTGGATAATCTCTTCGTGCTGCGTTACTTACCCAACTGCTGCTGAATATAAGCGAGCACATCGGCACACTGCTGATCGGTCAGGACGTCTTTGCCATAAAATGGCATCGCTGCACTTCCGACGCGAAGTGTCTTGGCGGCGAAGTCGATATCCTTCAACGCATCTTTGAGCGAAGGCCCGACTTTCTTTTCGGTCATCGCGTGACAATACTGACACGTTTTTCCAAAAACGATTTGACCGTTCGTTGCATCGCCCGGCAGTTTGAGGATCGCTTTTGCGGCGGCCTTCGAGGCTACAGGATCCGCGGTCTCGTTGTCGTTGAAGGCCGGCTTCGCACCCCATTGAATCGTGAGGTTCTTCGTCATGCCGTTCGTGCTCCCGGCGATCGCAGCAAAATATTCGTTGAGTGCATCTGCCTCATCCGGCTGTAGGCTCTTTGTATAATCGCCCGCCTCGCTGCGCTCGATGTATAGCGCGGCGCAGAGGCTTGCACCGTAGGCATACTTCTTCAGATCGGCTCCTTTGAAGATGCCATTCCATGTCGATGTTCTGGACGTGACGCCAACCAGCGTGTGCCCCGGGCGAATGCGTGAATCTTTCGTCGTCGGCTGACCGTCCGTGTGACACGATGCGCACGAAACTTTCCGTTTGCCGAGTCCGGTATTGTAAAAAAGTTTTTGCCCGACGAGCGCTTTGCCGCTGATCGCAGCAGCCGGAGTCGCGGCATCTGCTGTCGCGCTCTTCGCACTGTCTTTCGTGCCTGGAGTGTTGGTCTGTAAGGTCGAATCGGTTGCAGCTCCAGGCGTTGTGGCTTCTTTTTTACAGCCGGGCAACAAGGTGAACGAGACTGCAATAAGCACCGCGCACGCAGCGAGTGTTAGTGATTGTAATACTGTATTCGTGACTTTCATGGTAGTTTAGGGGATATAGAAACGTCAATAATTTCTCTCATTGCGCGACTCGGTATTGAACTGTCGCATAGACTAAGACACGCGAAGTGCCCGTTTTGATCTCAAAGATAACCAATAATTCACCGGTTAGTGCTGATTTTTGTCAAAGCGCATCCAACGGCTGCCTACCTGCGAAGCCACCTTCGAGTGTGTGCCAAGCTGTGAGTTCCGACTCGCCTAATCGGAAACAGAGCAAGACCTCCTCGTCATTCTTTCGAAGATGCGGAAAATCGATGAGCACGGAATTCAGATCTTTGATGACGACTCCTTGCTGCGTCAATTCGTTGATGATCTCGACCAGATGCTCCATCTGCCACGGAAACACTTTCTGACCGTTCGGTCCCATGCCACCAAAATACTGATGCTTGTAAACATCGTAGCCTCTGCGATCAAGGTCTTGTTTCAACTCCTGTAACTCCAGAAGTCGTGGCATGATCTGATGCAGTTTGGCTTGTGCCTCGGCGAGCGTGAAATGAATGGAAAATTCTTTCGATGCCATGACTAGTTTTTGGTAAACATTGCCTTGAATATATTTCCGGCCATACTTGGATTTTCCTTCAAGCGACGAATCGAGTAGCCGTACCAATCGGCACCAAACGGCACGTAGACACGCAAACGGTAACCCTCTTTGATGATTTGATTACGCAGTGATTCACGGACACCAAGCAACATCTGGAATTCGTATGTCGTCTTCAGACGATCATATTTTTTGATGAGAATCTTTGCCGCGTCTGTGAGCAGATCGTCGTGCGTTGCGATGCCGACATACGCACCACCGGCAAGCAACGTCTCCAAAGCGAGTTTGTAATTCTCTTGAATTTCCTCGCGAGATTGAAACGCGATCTCCGCAGATTCGCGATAGATACCTTTGCAAATACGAACGTTCGTCGGAGCCTCCAACATCAGCACTTCGATATCACTCACCGTTCGGCGGAGATACGCTTGCAAAACGATTCCGACATTCGAAAACTCCTGACGAAACTTGCGATAGAAGTCGATCGTGATCGTGGTATAGGGCGAGTTCTCCATGTCAAAGCGAACGAATATATTTCCATGATCACGGGCGGTCGTCAGAATTTCACGTACACATTTTTCGCAGTACGCATTATCAAGTCCGAGCCCGAGCGAGGTAAGTTTAATTGAAAGATTGCCATCGAGTTTTTCCCGCTGGAGTGTTGTAAGTACCTCGCACGCATAGCGTTTGTTCTCTTCGGCTTGCGCGATTGTCGTGATGAACTCACCGAGTACATCGACAGTCGCCATTGCACCGAGCGCATTCAGATTTCGGACGGTACGAACAGCATCGGCAAGCGTTGAACCTGCTA
>JBDTCS010000149.1:0-15564 GCA_039923455.1 Kapaibacterium sp. (SeqCode)
GACTCGTATCGCCGAGCCGTGGCGCTCTCGTGTAGTGAATCGGAGCGCACGTTTCTCGAACAGAAGTTAAAGCAGGTCGAAGGATTCCTCTCAAAAACGCTTCGCTCGATCGGCGCGATCTGAGAAAGAACAAACCTCAATTGTGAGCTAGGCTCCCAACGGAGGTTATGAACAACAGCTCAAAATACGTCAAACACTTAAGTTTGATCTTCGGCTAACCCTTGTCTTCGGCTAACCCTTGTCTTCGGCTCACCCTTGTCTTCGGCTAACCCTTGTCTTCGTCGAGATCGTTGTGATCATCTCCCCCCAAACTATAATATTCGTTCTCTTCGTCCTCTGAGCCTGGCTTCTCATCTTCTTCCTCGGCAGCCGAACCGGGAACATCGAGATCGTCACCGGTTAGCTCTTCGGTAAAATCTTTCTCATTCCACTCTCCAGCTTTTTCGTTGGTCTCTTTCATTCGGGTCGGATCTTCAGGATCGACGTTCTCGAGCTCCGTCTCTTTGCTATAGATATCTTCGCTAGGAGGATAGACGGGATACCCATCAGTAAGCCCGTCTTCTTTTGGTGCGTTCTTGTCGTGACTTGTCATACGATATACTTAGATAACAGCGCAAAGCTGCTCTCGAAAAATGGAAAACGTAAAAGTTGTGCTATACTTGTGTCAACACTTACTATCTGTTGCTTGGTTCTGCCATGCAAGTCGGTATCCTAATAGACAATTAATTCCGACCCTACTGCCGAGTGTTTCTGTGTGAGAGGTTTTGTATGAATGTACGCTCATGCGATCGGAGTCTGCTGACCACATCCTCGGAGTTCGATCGCCAAACGGGCATAATTCATTCAATTCCGGACTGCGGCACACTATTTGTTGATTACTTTGATCAACAACACTATTGTGTCAGTGTGAAGCGTGTCGAAAATCGATACCACTATTATAATTATAAAGAGATACTCACTATGGTAAAAATATTTCAAGGTGCGAAAACTCGTATGAGACGGCAAGGGTGGATCTCTGCACTCGTACTGGTGGGCGGTGGCGTTCTTGCTGCTGGTTGCACATCAACTACGACGCCATCGAGCAGTTCGAATGTCACGATGCAATCACAGTTCAGCGCAACGAAGGTAACTCCGAGCGCAACGAAAGGTGAGCATCAGATCACCGATTTCAAAGGCAGCTTTGTCGATTCACTTGAAGTGACAAGCGCGCGTATCTTTGTGCGTGATATCAAGATGCATCACTCCGAAGATGATTCGTTGATTGATGAGAAGGACGAAGAGATCAAACTCGGACCATTCGTATTCACATTCGATGCCGCAGGTGCACGCGTGGTGACCAGTGCAGTAATTCCAGCGGGAAACTACGACCGCATCAAGTTTGAGATGCACAAGTACGATGCCGACAAAGACAAGGATGGTTACGACAGAGGTGATACCGCTGTCAATGAGTTCATCAGCGGCGATGGCTACACGTTCCTGATCAGTGGATTTGTATGGAAGAATGGCGTACGCTCGCCGTTCGTATATGCTTCCAAGGTTACCGTGAACCTTAATCTTCGATTCCCTCAGGATGTCGTGTTAGGTTCGAATGCCGTAAGCACGCTCCTCTTGCAATTGGATCCTTGGATCATGTTCCATGTAACCGGCTTCGCAGTCGACCCGCGTGATGATGCGAACCGTCATATCATCGATGACGCAATCAAGTCATCCTTCAAGCTCTTTAAGCATCTCTAAGGGGCGCAATAGAACAATGTCTTTCCCAAAAGTCGCAGATTCCCACGAGGGAGTCTGCGATTTTTGGCATGTGAATTTCTGATAAACTTGCTTTCTCTTCTATCATTATATGCGAGTCTTAGAGTAACACGAGAGTACGAGACGGTGCGAAGGGTTATTGAAGCCTTGAAACCAACGGTAGGATGGCTTCATACTTGAGTTCGTCTATTTGCTTAGTGCTCCAGAATTAATCGTTTTGAAACGGACACTCCATCCACTGCTTTCAGAACTACGATGTAGATTCCCGGTGGTAGTTCGCGAAAGTTTACGATCTGCTTCTGCGTATCGTCGGTTAGAATCGTCGGCTTCTGAATTTGTAGTACAACGGTTCCAAATAGATCATACACTGCGCACTCTACTTGGATCTTATTTGAATTACTCATCGTGACCGTTGCACTTCCATAACATGGGTTCGGAGATATAATAAGTTGCAGATTGCTGAGTTGTGTCCCACGCTTAGCTCTGCTTCCGACAACATCAGCGGATGGATTCGCATCATTTGTTTCGGAGGCCGCTGTTTCGGAGGCCGCTGTTTCGGAAACTGCTGTTCCGGACACCGTTGTTTCGGAGACCGCAAACTTTGAAAGTGCATTCGACGATGCCGAAGCAGCACCATTGGCCGGATGATTGTCGATCCCACTCTCATCAGCGAGAATTCCGCCATGAACCTTATCGGTTAAAGTGTTCGTGAATGCAGGCGTTCCATCATACCATAAGATCACGCTGTTAGTTGGATCAAGATGATTCTCAACGAAGATGGGAACAAGTTGCTCAACAGTTTCGAAATTTTCTAATGATGTGCGAATTTCCTTCGAAGCATTTCCTGATTCGACCTTTTGTGTAAATTGGGAAACACGCTCCTTGCCACGCAGATTTGTGACGAGAAGCGGGACGAAGTGAGGCACAGTGTGCGCCTCGGAATTTAGGACAGGCTCGATATGAGATTGATTCTTTGGTAACAAGCTAACCCGAAGCGCATTCTTCCCGAGCGGGCGTTCGAAATATTGAATCGTGTCGCTAAGTCGGTAGACACCAAGGAGCGCGAGTTGCACGTTGCTGAGTATTATCGGTTGGACGAATTTAATTTGATCCAATCTTGCATGCGAAGCCGAGAATGCTGACACACTCGCATCCTCCATATCAGCGTTCCTGCTTCCGATAGATGACCTTATCAATCCTGGCGTCAGAATTTGCACATTCGTATCAAGCCGCATACGGGATGGTGCAGGACTACCGACGTTGTTCGTAGCATAGCCTCCCGACTCGGAAGTGTGCGTCCCTACTCCGGATCCCCGCTTCGCGAACATACCGTCCTCCGTACGTATTTCGGAAATCGCAAAAGCCTGTGGGCGCTTCTCAAACGGAACAAGATGTCGCGGATTCGTTGCTTGTGTGCTGACCATCGAATCGAGTTTTGGTCTAGCCGATTGTGCACTCGAAGGTTGAGTGGTAAGCTCGTGATCTTGTTGCACAATCGCAGGTGACAGAGTACGGTTGACCGGGTCGATGGTTCGATTCATTCCAAAATAGATCAGCGCAAAAGCGGCGAGTCCACCCGCGAGCCCAACAGCTAATCCATACTGAGTGAACCACGGCAGAATAAAGAAACGCCGTTTCTTATCTTCACGCAATTTTTGGTTAACACCATTTTGCATTTCAGCAAAAGGGATTCGCGGCCGCGCATCGCGCAGAGCATCGAGCCGCGAGCTCGTCTTCTGATCTTCGATCTTTTCGGGTCGCATATTCACAGTGCCGTCATTGAATGTTTAACACTTTCACTATTTGTGATCAAGATCTGGACGGGTTCTCGTAATTGCTTCGCAAGTCGTTCGCGTCCGCGACGCAATCTTGATTTTACTCCGGAGAGTGATCCACCTTGAATTGTTTTTATCTCTTCGAGTGAAAATCCGGAGACTTCAAACAGCACAACCGTTTCGCGTTCTTTTGGGCTTAGCGTATCGAGCGCCGTATAGAGCTCGCCGATAGCCAAATCTTCTTCGGCTCTTCCATCGACCGAGTACTCTGTGTTTTCAATTGGTTCAAATCGCCAGTTTCGCCGAATACTTTTGCGATAGGTACGAACGGTGACGGTGAAGACAAATTTTTCAAAGGCCTGCCGATCACGCATCTCGGGAAAATTCTTGAGCGAAGCAAGCACGCTATCACTCACAAGGTCCTCGGCTGCCTCTCGCGATCTGGTCAAACTCAGCGCAAACGCATACAACCTCTGATAAAGAGGCTCCAGCCGCTGCCAGAACTCCGCCGAAGTTGCGCCGTTTTCCAATGCCGTTGTCCGTTTGCCCGTTATTACTCCGTTACGAATATAGGTGCCCAAAGAGGTCGGTAAAGTTTCTAAGGGTGAGGGAGGCGTGTATATTTGTCCGAATTCCTACTCCCCTGAACCTTGATTTTATGAGATTTTGGAGATTAAGATTGATTGGGATTGGGGCTTGGGGAGAAAGATTGATTGGGATTGGGGCTTGGGGAGAAATATTGATTGGGATTACGACTTGAACCTTCGGATTTGTACAGCATGAGATTATGGCTATCGACGAAAGTAAGCACCCGGATTCGCCACTCACTCGAAAGATTATCGGATGTGCTATGCGAGTACATAGTACGCTCGGCAATGGATATCAGGAGGCTATTTATCAACGCGCGCTCGAACTGGAATTTTTGTACTCAGGGATTTCATACTCTCGCGAGCACAATATGCCAATTTATTATCGCGGCGAAAAGATTGGGCTACGCCGCGTCGATTTTCTTGTTGAAGACAGGATATCCGTAGAACTCAAAGCACTTATCAGTTTGGAGCGTGTTCATCTTGCGCAAGCCATGAATTATTTAGAGGCGTACAATCTTGAAACAGGTTTACTAATAAATTTCGGAGGCATAAGTCTCGATTTCAAAAGACTGACAAATCGGAAGTACACACGTCCCAATCTCCCCTCCCAAATATCTTCTTAATCTTTAAAAATCTCATAAAATCAAGGTTCAGAGAGCTCGAACATGTTTTACCGCAGTGGCAATTCAATACGCACAAGGAATGCGAGGAGCGAGCGACTTTGATCGTTGATACGCGTTAGTTGTAACTCCGGCATTAATCGGAACGACCATCCAAGATCGAACTTCGCTCCGAGTCCGATCACGAACGCCATATCCCACTCGCCGCTTGATATCGTGTTGCCGAAGACTGTAGCGGTCGAATGCAGATGATAAAATCCAACACCACCATCCAGCAGTATACCGTAATCCTCCAGCGTGACAATTCCCATAAGCGGTATTGCACTTAGCGTTGCGGAGATATCTGTTGTGCCGAAGCCTGGGGCTTTCGCATTCTGCTGCGACACGGAAGATAGATGTTGATACCCTGTTTCGATTCCAATGGAAATAAATCGGCTCCGGCTGCCGCGTATGCGTACGAGTCCGGTGAAGCCACCATTCTTGTAAGCGGCGCCCGGCGTCGCCGTAGGTTGCGTAAGCGCTCCGATGTCTCCCGAATACCCTGCTCCAGCATCCACCCAAATGTGGAAAGTCTTCGCGACAGGGACACTATCGCCAATGACCATCCCTGACGGGCCCGCTGCTGAATCCAAATGATCGAGTCTTGCATTAGTTTGAGCTCGAGTATACGTCATGCCGATCAGCGACACCACGCAAGGCACGAGCCATAGGAAGGATCGCGTGTTCACTATCTCGTATAAAAATAATATCCTACTGTTGCAGGATGATCGGTCAGAATTCCATCGAGCGCTCCGGCTTTTATAAAGGGTATGATAAATTCGGGTTTGTCGAGTGTCCAGTAAATGACCTTGCGGCCCTGACTGCGCACGCCCTTTGCCTGGTTGACAAGATCGCCAACGGTCCAACGCGGCCCCCATACTGCGGCATTAACATTTGAAACATCCGCCGGGGTTAGCTCGCAGAGGCTTGGTGCTTGTGTATGCAGTGGGTCATTCAGATACGCGGTAATATGATCGCTTGATGGCAAGCCTGCCCATACGTCGATCCTTCGTCCGGCTGCTTTTTCTTTTGCGAGGAATGCAATCTCGATGGGGAGAGTCGGCGCAACACCGGATGAATCCTTTATGTCGAGCCACACTGCTTTGTAATCGGTCTCTGTGTCGATCACATCGAGCGCTTCTTGCAATGTGGGTATCGGCGAGCCGTCGGTTAGCGTGCAGAGTGCGCGTAGTTCCGAAAGCTTGTAGTTGACAAGCGGCCCTACTGCGAATTCGCCTTTGACAAGGTTGGTGCTAAGATTCGCGTCATGAAAGAGAACCGGAATGTGATCTGCAGTAATCTGCACATCAAGCTCGATCGCATTGGCGCCGGCGTATTGCGTGTAGCGGATTCCATTCAAACTGTTCTCTTCGTATGGAAGTCCCGCACCGTTCGAGCCGCCATGATGATCAACGATAAGAAAGTGATCGTTCGAATCAGCTAACGGATTTAGGTACTGTAGCGTGAATCGGTTCGTGTCGTTGGGTTTGTCACCGGTCCAAGTGCCATCAATCACCAGCGAATCGAGGGAATGCGAGGCGAAATCGCTTCGGAGTGACATCACAGCCCTGCCTTGTTGTGTACCGAGTTCAGCGCGCCAGAATCCTTCGAGGATCGCGAGCGAATCGACGATGCCGGTTTGGAGCGAAAAATAATACTGATTGCTGCAAAAGAAGCTAATGCGCTTGTCGACTTGCTTGACGGCGATCCGGTCGCCAAAGAGGGTGTGACCTCGCTGGGATGTGGAAATCACTTTATACACACCGTTGAGATATCGGAGCGCCGAACGCGGCAATGGTTTCGAATTCGTCAAGCGACTATTTAGTGGGTCGCTGCTCGGCAGCGGAAGAAGGATGTCGTTGTTCACACAGCCCGACGAGCTGATAAGTAAGCCTAGTACGAAAAGCAGTGGACCCAGTTGTTTCATACGGTTCTTCGTCATAATATTATCCCGAAAAAGAACGAGGGTGTCAAGCTCCGCTTGCGTGTATCGCTGAAGGCAAGCCATAGCTGATATCCAGGCGTGGTGTATTCGAGGCGCAGACCCCAGTTGATTCTTTGGTTACCGAATGCATCCTGTTCGACAGCAAACGTGAACGCTTCTCCTTCGAACTCCGCAATTTGCCGGTGTACTACATTTCCACCGAACTGAGTGTAGTGCCAATAGTTTGTGATTGCCTCGACGCTTGCCGACACGAGAAAATCATCTGCCTGAAATCCCCAAGTGATTCCTGGAGCATTGGAGAATCCCATCGCGAATGTATTGAAGCCTGTGAAGCCGGCGAATCCAAGCCAAAGACTTGCACTCGTATACGCGCCAAACGATAGTGATCCGAATGAGTAGCTCCACGACGGAATGATTGAGAGCTGATTGGCAACGTAGTTGCTGTTGAGGCGTGCACCCAGACCGAAATGGTGGGGAAGTCCGAGTCGCATCGCAAGACCAAGTTCTGGTATCTGCCGAATCTCGTCACGAACCACATCTCGCGGCGCAATTGTGACGTTGAGATTTAGAGCGAAGACGGTCTCGCCTGGTTCCGGATTACGGGGACAGAAGATACCGGGAATCTCCGGTTGAGGGAGCGTATCAATAATGTGGTGCAGGCTATCGACGGCAAGCCGCGGAAATGCTTTGGATATCTGCGCAGAAACACAGTTTCCTGTAAGCTCCAGAGCCAAGAGTACCAGCATCCATCGCAATATTACAGTATATCCATTCTTACGTTGGGCAGAAATACTCACTTCGTCCTCCAGGTTAATCGCCCGTTGCAGATATTTTTCCCGAGTAGTAAGTAATGGACACAAGAACTCATGCGCATGGCTTCAATACATCGAACTCTATACATTCGGACGATCTGTGACGCAAGTTCTGCAACGACCGTCTCAATTCCAAGGTTCGCTCGAATCCCACTATGATTTCGATCCGCTCTTCCTAAAAGAATAACCAGATCCTCTGACTCGAGCTAAGGACTGTTGCATTCACCGGCGATCTCCTGTAGCAGCGAGCGGGTCCATAGCGCACCAAAGAGAGCACAAGGCAGGAGGCCGGCATCGCCAGCACTTCTGCAATGATTTAGTAGACGAGCGGGTTTTTGGAGCTTAGATTCACGCATCATTCTTCTTACAATCGACCTCGATACCGAATCCATTTAGCCGATGAAATACGCTCGGTTCCTGCTTGTGTTTATAGTAGTGGTGTGCGGTGGCATCGCATCGGCCCCATGTTTTGCGCAGCAGCGCGATTCGTTGAATACACCAGATGCTCAGTTGGTCGTCGAGCAACGGGTTTTGGATCAAGCGCGGATTCTGGACTCGCTCAAGCGTGAAGAGCTCGATCGGAAACTCGCTGCGCTCCGGGGTGTGGATAGTGCTCGAAGGGAGCAGGTATCGAGCGAAATCAACGCGCTCGATAGTAAGGGGTTGGTGCGTCGTCGCGAAGCACGCAAACGGATCGACTCGCTCCGCTCGGTGACACATGGGTACCCCGTGGTTGCATTTTTCACGGATACAATCTTCGTCATCTATAGTAAACTCGGTAGTCGCTCCGCCAACGAGCGAGCAGATGCTATAGCGAACCGAATTCGATCTCTCGCAGATAATTACTTGTTCAATCCCGATTCGCTCTTCGTAGTACCTGGCGAGGTCACAGCAGATATTACGGCGCCGGAATTCATTCTGATGAGCGTCTCGGACAATGATGCTGTTTGGGATAGCATCACCAAAGACTCGCTCGCGTCGCGGTATAAGAGGAGCATCGCACAGTCGATCCATCGCTATCGACAGGCGCTCGGCTGGACAACGATCGCCAAGCAGATTGGTTTGGCCACTCTGGTCCTCGCCTTTGTTGCGCTACTTATTTTCGGTTCGATTCGCGGGTTCCGTTTCTCGCGCGCTGCTTTAGAGCGGCAAAAGGGGAAGCGGATAAAGGCGATCAAAATCGGTAGCTACGAATTCGTCAATGCCGAGCGCCAGTTACGCTTTCTGCTTGGCGGGAACACCGTACTGAAATGGGTGGTCATAGTTGGATTGGTCTATCTGGCGTTGCCGATCATCTTTGGAATTTTTCCATGGACGCACGGTTGGGCTGCCACGCTGATCTCTTATATTACCACCCCTCTGAATAGGATTGCAACGAGTATTTGGGGCTACCTTCCAAACCTCTTTGCGATCATTGTTATTGTCGTTGTCTTCCGATATGCTTTGAAGGCACTCAGCTTCCTCATGCATGAGGTGGATCGCGAAGCGCTCACCATTCCAGGCTTCTATCCCGAATGGGCGATACCGACATTTCAAATCGCTCGCGTACTGATTTTTGCATTCATGTTGATCGTGATATTTCCCTATTTGCCAGGCAGCGATAGTCCTGTGTTCAAAGGTGTATCGGTATTTCTCGGGGTGCTCTTCACATTTGGTTCATCCGGAAGTTTGAGCAATGTGGTCGCCGGTTTGATCCTGACATATATGCGAGCGTTCAAACTCGGGGATCGTGTCCAGATAGGAGAGATGACCGGAGATATTATTGAGCGTACACTCCTCGTGACGAGAATCCGTACGATCAAGAACGAGATCATCTCGATCCCGAACTCGAACGTCATGAGCAGTCACACCATTAATTACAGTAGTGTTGCGCTGGAGCGTGGGTTGATTTTGCACTCGACGGTTACGATTGGCTACGATGTACCATGGCGTGACATGCATCGCGCACTCATACTTGCGGCTACACGAACGGAGCATGTTTCCAAAGAGCCTGCACCATTCGTCTTACAAACAAGTCTCGACGATTTCTACGTGTCGTATCAGATCAATGCGTATACCCGCGAGCCTAATATGCAAGCATCGATTTACTCGGACTTGCATCAGAATATTCAGGACGCGTGCAACGAGGCCGGTATCGAGATCATGTCGCCGCACTATCAAGCGATGCGCGATGGCAACACCGTCACGATCCCACCGGATTACCTACCGACGACCTACAAGTCGCCGCCATTTACCGTCAAGATCGTAGAGGATTCCTTGCCCGAATAATGCGCACTCAGATACGTCCAACTACTGCTGTGAATAAGTTGATTACCCCCGCAATATCGGCAACGAACGACGAGCACCATGACAGACTTCCTTGACAAGTATCTTTTCAACGCACCGATCGGTAAGATCGTAGCGGTTGTGCTCGGTATCGTCACGATCTGGAGCCTTTTCAAACTCGCAAAAACGAAGATTGCGAACAACATCAAGGATACTGACAGTCGCTATCGAGCGAAGAAAGCGCTCGATATTGCCAGTTACTTGCTGATGGTACTTGTGCTGGCGAATGTCTTCAGCGATAAGCTTTCGAGCTTTACCGTTGCCTTAGGAGTTGCGGGTGCGGGTATCGCGTTCGCGTTGCAGGAGGTGATTGCGTCCGTTGCCGGATGGCTTGCCATTATGTTCGGCGGATTTTACAAGACAGGGGACCGTGTCGCACTCGGAGGCATAAAAGGTGACGTTATCGATATTGGCGTTCTTCGAACGACACTCATGGAAATCGGGCAGTGGGTCGATGGAGATTTGTACAACGGCCGAATCGTGCTCATCGCGAATAGCTTCGTTTTTAAAGAACCAGTCTTTAACTACTCGAGAGACTTTCCGTTTATCTGGGACGAAATAAAAATTCCGATTCAGTTCGGAAGTAACTACACACTCGCGACTACGATCTTCGAGAAAATTGCATCGGAAACAGTCGAGGATCACACCGCAACCGCTCGGATCCATTGGAAGCACATGGTTTCGAAGTTTATGATCGAGGATGCCCAGACCGAACCGATGATTACACTTACGTTGAATGACAACTGGGTCGAATTCACGATTCGGTATGTGGTGACGTTCAAAAAGCGCCGAAGCGTAAAGAACATTATATTCCGGAAGATACTCGAGGCCGTCGAAGCAACAGGCTCGGAAGTGAAGTTTGCTTCCGCGACCTTCCAGCTTGTCGAGACACCCACGATCCGAGTTGTAACCGATGGCGACATTCCACCGAGCGGGATAGCGCACGACCACGCTGTGCCTTAAGCGTCTGGACTACACGAAAACAGTGTTACGGTCCGCACGGATCCGTGCAGTTTACTTTAGCCCAAGCTGCGTGGGACTCTGGGTGTAACCACGAGTGCCAACCAAGTTCGTATATGCCTTGAAATTGTTCGATCAACAGCATGCCTGACATCTTCATATCCTATTCACGACAATCCACCGCGGTCGACGAGAACGGACTTCGAGGAATGAGTACCTTGTGGATCAAGCAAGTCACAGCCGGCTCTCCGACTGTGAACCAGTTACTCAACCGGTGGACGTCAGACTCAAGCGGGCAGTCATTGCTCCGAGTTATTTTGCATTCGCACTACTCGGCCCTTCGCGAAAGTCGTGGTGTAGTGTCATATTGAGGCCGTTGACTACATCACCATCTTCCGAGTTTTTTACATCGAACTCGACATAAGGAGGCACTGAAACATAGTTCAACAGCCGAAGTTGGTTCGGATCGACATAGATGCGATAATGACCCGGCGGGATGCCCATATAGTAGAACTCTCCGTTCGAGTAGGAGAGCGTCTCCTCCGTGAGCGGATACTCCGAAGTGTCCCTCACTTCGCCAACCTCCCAATGCCTGACCTTGAGACGGACACCGCCGAGTGATTCGTCCTTTTTATTCATTGCCTTCAGGGTGATATACCCCTCGATCTGCCCGCCGGCCGCGAGCGGGATATCAATGCGGGTAAAGCCATTGGCGGGGGGAGTGAATTCGAACGTCTGAAATTTCGGCATCAGCGAGATATTCTCAAGATCGTTCGTCGAGGTCTTGACGACATAGTGACGGTAGGGCTCTAAGTCGGTTACGCGCAGAATGCCGCTCGGCTCAGCGATCACTTTGCCAGGTGCTTGCTCTAAGCCAAACCGTTGTACGACCTGCTCGCCGGCATCCCAGACGCCATTGCTGTTCGCATCAATGAACGGAACAACAATCAGTCCGCCGCGACGGACTTCGGGGCGACTACCGCCATAGACATCGAGGAAATTCGGATCGAAGCCGATCGAGCCCGACATCGTGGCCGAGCTATTGATCGGCTGACCCGTGCTCGTACCACTTGTGAAGCCAAGCATCGCAAAGGGAAGCGTCGAGCGAAGTTCTAATTGAACAGAGTTTCCACCGCCGACGAAATCATGACTGCCACCCAAATTCAGTGCGCCCCATTCGCCGAGCTGCTTTGCGAAGGAAAGTTGCAGATTCGATATGCTGTGTGTGGAATAATCTACGTTTAGTTGCGGCCGCAGCAGGAAGCCGCTGAAGAGCGAAAGCGATGCCCCGATCGTACCACGAATATCCGAAAGACTTGTGAACCTGAACTTATCACGAAGAAAGTTCATGTTTGCATCGATGTTAAACGAGGTTCCAAAAAAGTTAAGGATTGTCCCGATGGTCATGCCGACATTACTTGAATCAGTGTTCAGCGGAACGTCGGTGCCTGTAAACCTAATCGGCCATCCGAGAAAGGGAACAGGTGCGTTGATGCTGAGACGCCGCAGTTCCAAAATGCTGAACGGATCGGCATAGGTGTTCGCGATCTGCGCAGAATCAGGCACACTCGGAGCCACATGCAGCGGATGATCATACTCGCCTTCCAGAGAAATTCCGAGCGGTCCGCTTAAGCTTAGCGTTCCTTTGTAGCCGGAGTTATGATGATACTGCCCGCCAAGCAGAATCCCGCTCGTGACCCTGATAGATGTGATTCCATACGGATCAAGTATAAGGCCACCACGATTATCGCGTTGATACCGAAGGCCGCCGTTGAGAGTCATCGCGGTGCTGACGCCGAGCTTCATATCAAGCTGCGCCAGGCTGCGCCGTACTCCAGGATTCGCAGCAGAGGTACCGCCCGTCAATGTGTACTCAAGATGCCCGGGAGGAAGGAATGTGTATGGGATGTTCAGATGGATCGCGTTGGAACGGACCTCGCCGTAGGGTCCATAGAACTTGAGCACCATGTTCGTCGTACCATAAGAAAGCGGAACACTGAATTTGTAGTATCCTGTTTGATCGGCTTTTGTATAGTTGATGAGTGCATCGTTGATATACAGCTCGACCGTCCAATCGGGTTCGGTGTGATCCGAAATCGTGTAAGTCGTGAACGATGACGTATAGCTCTGCTGTGCGTTCGTGATCGAGAAGCCGATCATCGAATCGGGAAGATTGAGGTTCGAGAACGCGGAGTGGCGGCCGATAGTCAGCTGCGAGATAAGATCGGAATTCTGAATACCTAATCGCCACCGCCAAGGGTTGCCTTGTTGAGCATAGCTACTTGCATTTCCTCCCGATTGTGATATATCGAAATCGCCACCAAAAAGCTGGCCACCAAGCATTAGTGAGTAGCTGCCTGAGCGGATGGCGTTCACACGAACACCGGAGGCATAGTTGGCGAGTGTGATATTACCCGAGCCCGACCAATCGAGCGCACCGATAGATAACCAGGAGCGGCTGAGGTTATAGACTCGGTCGGGGATGATCTCCTTGTGCGCGCCGCCAACGTTCTTTCGGTTCTTCTGAAATGCTGCTTCGGTCTCGGCAGGCAGTGGTTCGCCCGACTGTAGTTCGAGTGCCATTGAACGAAATTCGAAAATGCACTTCAAGTGAAAGATCGTCTCAAAGAGATCGGCACGCAAAAAACTGCCCGTCGAACGGATGACGTAGTCCTCTTTGGTGAGATTCCATGTTGTATCGCGAAACGTGATACGGCGTGTGGAGTCGTTGATCAGGTATTTCCGAGTTTCTTCGATGTAGTAACCCGAGAGGATAGTGCCATCTTCAGAGCGATCGGCGCGAACTTTGATGAAGTTGAACACATCAATCGGTTGAACGTAGATCTGCGAGCCCACAAGCAAGGCATCGACCGTGATCAGGCCTATCGACTTATGCCAAATATCAAGATCGATCTCGCGATCGCCTTGAACGCCTTTGTGCGTTGCGGACGGGGAAGATGTTTGAACGGGGGGCGCTTCGGATTGGGCCTGTGCCGGATTGGCAACAGGGAAAATAATAGCACTAAGCACAAAGCCGCAAATTGCAGCGAGCCAGAGCAAGGCGCGCATCGATCTATACCCGATGCTTTTAGTAAAGCGAGTATAGGTAGGGCCGCTATGGAGCGTCCGAGGTTCGATGGTCTGTGAATGATGTTGCACGGGGTATTTGCGCTGATTGCACTGCAAGCCTCGGCGTGAGGGCTGCCACGATGGCAGACCTCAGCCTATTGCGTACGATCTGGAGGATGGATCAGCCTTTCTTCAACGGGAGTTCTGCCGATGCAAGCGTCGTCTCCTTCGGATTATCCGTCAGCGTCTGATATTCGAGGCGGAGCGTGCCGGTCGTCATATCCACGCCATCAGGAATCTTGAATTGAAATGCGACCTTGCGGGTGCGCAACGGCACATATACCGCAAGTCCCTTTAACGAACTAAGTTCGGTCACCTTGCCATCTTTCGCGATGTGGTTTACGATGAACGAGCCGTAGCAGGACTCATCACCTGTCCTGTTGAGGTTGGCTGTGACAATCACTTTGTTTGAAGTGTCCGGAGCAGATACCATTAGGCTATCAAGACCGACCTTCGCAGAGTTGGTTTCATTTCGGACGATGATCGGAATCGACAGCCCGAACACAGCGTGGAGCGCAAGAGAAATTGTCTTGTCGGTATCGCTACGAGCGGCCTCAAGTGATTTCACTCTCTCTATGGATTGAAAAAAAAGATGTGAACGATACTCTCCGGACGCAAGGTCTTTGGGCTTCATGTACCGAATCTTAATCGCCTGCGATTCATGCGGAGCCAGTGTTACCTCAAGAGGAAAGTAACGGAGGATGGAATCTGCGGACGTATAGTCACGCGGCAGTGTGTCAACATCCTTGAAAGAACCGTCTTGTCTCATTTCGAAGTGTTTGAGCGAAATGAGGTAACTCGTTGTATCCGAGCCGTTGTTATAAAGGGTCAGCACGTCGTTGCGTCTTCGGTCGTCCAGAATAAGCCGTTTCGGGTTCACCATCAATGAACCTTGAGCAAACGCGTTGGTAGTATAAAATACACTGAGAACCATCACGGCTCCCAGCAGGGAAAAAGTATGCTTTCTCATAAATGTCGCCTCATTATGGTTAGTAGTCAAAACAAATTGTTGGTCAGTCTTTGCGTGTGCGTGGCTTACTCGCAATTGACGGTCACCAGGAACGTCCCCCAGTATGGGCCTGAGACTTGATTGCCGCCGACATGGAGTGTTGCTCCTATGTTAAATGTCCCCTTAGTGCGGGTGAACGTGAAGTTATCGGCCGTCATCGTGGCCGTGCCACCGGTGCGAGTCAGCGTTGCGCTCGATGGGAGCGTGATCGTGACGTTCGTGCCGTGCCGTGCATAACTTGTATGGGTGTCGTTGGTATGGTTATCGTCATCTTCGTCGCGGTTATACTCATCGTCGTCATTCGACTCGTGATCGTCATGGACGAGATGATCGTGGTTGTTGATATTCACCTGCACCACTGCTTGCCTTGCTAAAAAACCGGATACACCATTGTGTGCTACGACATCGCCTGTATAGCTCACACTGCCGCTCGGCGCGACTTTGACTGTGCCGGAGCTTGTGCCGCAGAAGACGCCGCCAAAGTTCAGATCATAGATCTTGGAGATCGTAACAGTGCGTTTGGAGTTGGCTATGAAGCTCTCTTCCGGCAATTCGTCATCGTAGCTAAACGTATTGCAGTTATGAAGTACAAACGAGCTATCAAGGGT
>JBDTCS010000150.1:0-1751 GCA_039923455.1 Kapaibacterium sp. (SeqCode)
GGTGCGCATGCCGACGCTGCCAAAGGCGATGGTATCTATAGCGCGGGAATCGTGCTCGATCCGAATGCCGTGCCTCCGCCACAGAAGGGCACCTACGTTTTCAAATTCATCGCTACGGATAAATCGGGCGCGACTGCTACCGATTCCACTAAGATCACAGTACAATAGCAGATTAGCATACGAAGCATGATTGATCCTTCAAAGGACCAAATACGGTTTACAAATATGTTGCGCCTCCTTGCGAGCACTGCGTTCTTCTGCTGTGCGATTTTTTCCATGTGTAGCATCGCGAGCGCGCAAGATCTGCGTCCTTTCAAGTACGGACTGAATCCACTTGCGTCAGGCACATCAACAACGCCGCGCGGAAATTTTATTCTTGATATCGTCACCGATCCTGTGACTCGCCAAATTTGGATCGCAACGAACAAAGGACCTTCGGTCAGCTATGATGGCGGCAAAACGTGGCGCAACTTCTACGGCACCGCTGCTTTCCACGATGACACTGCAAGCTGTTCGGCAATTGCTGCGAAAAATAATCTTATCGTCGTCGGCACAGCAACAGTTAAGAAAGTAGGCGATCAAGATGTTCAGGTTGGTACGGGGATTCATATCTCGACTAATGGTGGTGATGATTGGGTGCATTACACGCAACCCAAGGACGATCCGAACGACACCATCATCCACTTTTTTAAGAGTAATCTCAAGGCACTTCCAATCATCGTTGACGAACAGAACGTTGCATATAGTATCGGAATTCAAGGTGCGAGCACGATTTGGATTGCGTCCTTTGCCGGTGGCACGAGAAAGTCAACCGATCTGGGAAAGACATGGTCGCGAGTAATTCTCCCGCCAACCAATCTCGCGGAGATCAACAAAGATTCGATCTATACTTTTGGCGTGACTCCTGTTCCGGCTCGCAAATACACCGGCACCGACGAAGAGCATTTGAACTACGAAGGCTTCTCGATACTAATTGAGAACGACACAACGATCTGGGTTGGCACTGCCGATGGAATAAATCGATCGACTGATGGTGGTATCGATTGGTTCAAGTTTAATGCGCAGAACAGTCAGATCACAGGAAACTTCGTGGTTGACCTGAAGCTGCGTGCACCAGGCGAGGTGTGGGCGGCCTCTGCAAAAGCCCGAGCAAGCACGGAGCACAACGGAATAAGCTATACGACCGACGGCGGATTCAACTGGCATGCTGCGGCTGATCTTTTGTCGGATTCAACTTCGACTGCGACCTCGCTCGTGCACAAACTTGGTTTTATTCAGTCGCTTATTTATGCGGTGAATGATGAAGGTCTTTGGCGATCTTCGGATGCAGGCAGATCATGGATTCGTCCGAGTTTGATCTTCAATCGTGATACGCGCGAAGTTGTGACTCGGGATACCGTGCTTGCGATCGGTGCGCTCGATACACTACTTTTTGCAGGCACATCGGATTGCCTTGTGAGCACAATCGACTCACGTGATGCACCGAATCCACTGAGCGGACCGTGGCATTTCTATTGCTTTGCAGAACCTGTTTCGACTGCGGAAGATAACACCTACGCATACCCAAATCCATTTCAACCGACGCAAGAGCGAACGCGCATTCGGTATCTTGTGACAAACGATCAGCAAGTCACGATCGAAGTGTTCGATTTTCGAATGCATCTTGTTCGAACGATCATTCGTGACGTTATGCGTTCCGGTGGATCGGGCAGGGAGTTCTTAGAACTTTGGGATGGCTCCGATAACTACGG
>JBDTCS010000151.1:0-32726 GCA_039923455.1 Kapaibacterium sp. (SeqCode)
AACTTACACTTTTGCATTCAGAATTTTTGGCCAAGTTTTTTCACTACTACAACACCAACGATGAAAACTTCCTATACACTATTTGCACTGCGCAATCTCCGAAGAATGATAGCATTCAGTACATTAATCATCTTCTCCGGCTGCAGTAGCCCCAGTTCGGGACCGAGCAGCAGCGCAAATTGGAATGTTGCAAAGACCGGCAGTATCTTCACATTTAGGGATTATGATATAGACTCACTCGGGAATTCCACCTTTAAGCAAATAGTAGTCGATTCCATCGAATCAGACGGTCAAACACTGGGGGGAATGACAAATGTCAGCGCTTTCCTTGAAGGAGTGCCTGGACACCTCAATCCGATTTCCCATTTCGTAGCTTATGCCACTAACGGCGATTTTGCATTCGGCGATTCCACCTCTTCGGGTCCCAATGGAATGAATTGGATAACCCTTCCAACAGGATCCCACCAGTTGGCCGCGACCGATACAAATTACAACAACGGCACGAGACAGATACGTACGATTTCTTACGACGGGACGATACCCATGCAAATCGCAGGAAGGAATTTCACGGTTATCAAAACTACCACTGCCTTCCGTGACTCGTCCTCTTCATCAATTTTTGACGGCCTCGATTCTCGTTGGTACGCCCCGGAGTTGGGGTTTTTTACCAAAATCGAACAGCGGCTAATCAAAACGTCTACGGACTCTTTCGGCAATCGGGTAACCGCCTGGCATAGCAACATGGAAGTACTCGATAGCTACCAGTTGAAATAACGGATCATCATTTACAAGTTTTATACCGCATATGAAAACCACTATTACTGTTTGCTTCCTATTTCTTTTGTCTTGCAGCGCTGCCTTCGCGCAGCAAGCTGACACGATCACCATCCTTCACATGAATGACTCGCATTCGAGCCTTGCGCCGTATGGACCACGCACAACCGGTCTTGCCGGAACACGCGGCGGAATAGCGCGTGCAGCGACTGTGATCGGTTTTACAAAAATGACCGAGAAGAATGTATTGACACTACACGCCGGCGATTTTTCAGTCGGTGACATCTTCTTTAATGCATACTTCGGAGTACCGGAACTTCGGATACTTTCCACGCTTGGCTTAGACGTTATGACTGTCGGGAATCATGAGTTCGATTTGACGCCCTCCACGCTGAAACAAGTCCTCGATACTGCATTTACAGGCGGGGGATCGTTTCCGCTTCTTTCTGCGAATTGTGTGCTTGCGGATTCGAGTCTTAAGGGACTCAGAAAGTATATTCAACCGTATACAATCAAAACGTACGGCAAGACGAAGGTCGGAATTTTTGGACTGACTACTCCAGAAACAAATCAATTATCCCAGCCAGCACCTGCCTTCATCGATACGAATCTCATTCCGATTGCAACCGCGATGGTTGATACCTTAAAGGCGCAAGGCTGTCAAGTTATTCTTTTGCTTTCGCATTTAGGATATACGCTTGATTCTATCGTGGCGCGTTATGCACCTGGTATCACGATGATTGTTGGTGGTCATGATCACTATCTTTTTCAAACACCGAAGCATGTTGTGAATATTGCCGGTGACACAGTCCCGATCGTACAAGCGGGCGCACATTATGAATATGTTGGCAAGATGCATTTGGTAGTGTCGGGCAAGAAGGTTACTCTGCTCGATTACACCATGATTCCTCTGGATGAAAACATACCCGAAGAACCAACCACAAAAGCAATAGTCGATACGTTGATCAAGGGAGTCGAGGCAATGTTCGGACCGATGTTTTCAAAAAAGCTCGCGTATGCCGACGATGATTTTATTGAAATCGCCGACAGCTTGACTTCGAATGGAAAGCATGACACGCCGGTCGGAAATCTTGTCACGGACGCATTCCGGAATAGCACAAAAACAGACATTGCGATCGAAGTTGGAGGCTCGACGGCCGACGAAATGTACAAGGGCCCAATTGTCGGCGCCGATATTTTTCGCATGATCGGTTATGGTTATAACACCGATAACGGTATGGATTACCGGATCGCGACTTTCACGATGTCTGGAACTGCCATCATCCAAGGCCTAGAATTTGGACTCTCCAACATCGACCAAAACGATGAGTACTTAGTCCAAGGCTCAGGATTGCAATACACCTACAATCCAAGCGCACAGCCTTTTTCACGCGTCACTTCGGCTACGATTGGCGGACTGCCGCTCGATACCGGAAAAACTTATAGCGTGACGGCAAATGAATTCGCTGCAGCATTCTTACCTGCAATCGGAATTCCGATTAACAATCTCCGGATTCATACCGATACTACCGAGTATCAGGTCGTAGCGAGTTATGTATCCGGTCGTGATTCGATCCAGCCTCAAATCCAAGGTAGAGTCAACGCAATCAATCTCGTTGTTTCGAGCGTATCCACCACACGTGCAAATCATAATGCGGTACACATTTATCCAAACCCAGCGACCAATTATGCCGTGATCCAATTCGAGTTGCAAAACCCCTCTTCTGTGGAGATCATGGTATATAATTCGAACGGCAAAGAAGTCGCACAGTTTGCGGATGTGCTTACGAGCGGCACCTTCTCCTCTCGCATTCCAACCGATCGACTAAGTGCAGGTACATACTACTGCAGGATCCATGCTGGCAAAACAACGATGAATACATCTTTCAGCGTATTGAAATAGTTAGTTGATTGATAAGCGAATGATCGTGAGATTCGTGGAGTGACAATGCGCACTCCACGACTGCTCGATCACCCTCAAATGAAATCTACTGCATAATATTTTTTATCCAGCAATCATGAAGTACCTTATTTACACCTTACTTGCGAGTCTCAGTTTGATATTGGGTGGATCACTCTCGAGTTGTGGATTCTCCAGAGTTACGCTCGGCTCGGACCGAGTCACCGCCAACGCGATCCACGATGCAAGCACCGAACGACCAGCGACAATCGGCCTAATGAACGGTGATACGCTTTTAGGCTATAATATTAACTTCCGGAAGGATTCGACCTGGTGGTTGAGGGCTTCGGATGCAAAATTGGATTGTCTGCCAACATCACAAATCCGCTTTGTCGAGATCTCGACCCCAAAAACAATTTCAGTAGCAGTGCTTGGAGTGCTTCAAGGATTGCTGTTCGGTTCACTAGTAGGTGTCGCAGTTGCGCCTGAAAAATTATTTTGGTTTCTCCCGACGCTGGATTTAAGCGCTCTCCCCTATTTCGCGGTCACCGGCGCAACCTTAGGAGGAGTCGTTGGTGGCATGATCGGTGGGCACCACACTACGCGATTCGAGCAGTTTCCGAAGGCACCTGAACCGTTCAAACCATAGCGTTTGACGGATAAGCTACCGAATTGCAAGTCTTTGTCACGTTGCATTCGCAACCTACATTGCATGACAATCTTTTGACAATAGTGCGATAGATCTGTGACAATTCTGCATACCTCAAATAGTAGTTTTGTACCACGAAACACAACACACATATCAGGGCCGAAGGCAAGATGAAAGCAAAAACAACATTTTTTTTAGCAGCATTCGCACTTACGCTACTGTTGCACCGTGAAGTCAAAGCACAATTTCGTGGGACGAACGAGCTTTCACATTTTCAGACCACCACATCGTACGGACTATCGATGAAAGATTCAAACTCCGTTATCCACTCTGAACATGTGGAGAAATCGAAGGCCAGAATCACAGCACCAAGCAGCATTTATCTTGAGATTGGCGGCGCAGGAATATTTTATTCGATCAACTACGACCGGTTGCTGACAAATAACGTGGCACTACGATTCGGATTTGGTTATTTTGGGGTTCCCTTTTTAGCTTCGTTGACAGCAGTTCCTCTGACGCTTAGCTGGTTCCCATTTAGCAACTCAACCTCACCAAATAAACTCGAGATCGGTGCCGGATTTGACTATATCAATGCTACCGTCACACCGTTTTTTGGGTTTGGTGATACGCCCACTCGAACTGGATCAGCTGTTTGCTTAACAGGCATTTTGGGATACCGATACCAAGCTCCCGATGGTGGATTCATGTTCCGCGCAGCGTTTACTCCTATCCTCTTCACTGACGAACTCCAGTCGTTGGTTGGAATCAGCAATGCAAACTTCGCGCCTTGGGCTGGAATCAGCTTTGGCACCGGATTCTGAGACAAAAATACTCATTTAAATACATGAATTCACGAATGGATTCGGAAACAAGATGAAAAACTCGTTAAGTTTTTTCATAGCAGTTCTCTACTTGATACTCTGTGGATCACTCGAAAGTTGTGGACATCCGCACTTTATATGGGATCCTGAGATTGCCACAACAATCCACGATCGTAGCATCGATCGTTCGGCTCGAATTAGTCTTTATGGTGGAGATACGCTTTCCGGCTACTCTATCGTAGTTCACCAGGATTCTACGCGATGGTTAGCGGCTTCGGATGCCTTAATGAAGACTTTGCCAACATCACGAATTGACTACGTCGAGGTCTCGATACCAAAGATTGCGAATGGACTTATAGGAGGCGGGTTCATCGGTCTTCTCATAGGTGACTTGACGCGTCTGGCCGTTGCTCCAAACGAATCCGGCTTTCATCCGATCCCAACTGCTGGTCTCGTTATCGGCGGTTTATTCGGAGCAATAATCGGCAACGCTGCGACAACTTGCTATTATAACTTTGCTGACACTCCAGTCAAGTGAACGAAATGATCTACGGATCGCATGGTCGTGGGGTCGAATGAGTTTTGGATACGGTTTTTTAAGATGAGAGGCTTTTTGGCTTCAGCACGAATTTATATCCTGATGTGTGCGCTGTGATGAGGTGTTTTGGTTCGGACGGAATATCTTCGATCTTTTTTCGGAGCGAGAGAATATAATTATCAACCGTGCGTGTCGTAGGAAATACATCGTAGCCCCATACCACATCAAGGAGCGTTTCTCGCGTGACAACTTGAGACTCACGCTCGATAAAGCATTTTAAAATCTGAAATTCCTTCGTTGAACATTTTTCTAACTTTCCCGCTCGATGCAATTCTTGTTTCGTAAAGTCGATCTCGACAGAGCCAAACGTGATTTGCTCAACTCCCTTCTTTAGTTCTACACTTCTGCGTAAGAGTGCCTTGATGCGCGCTTGTAATTCTCGGATACTGAAGGGCTTGGTCATGTAATCGTCGGCACCGACCTCTAAGCCAAGGACCTTATCGATCTCATCACTCTTGCTCGTCAGCATTAATACAAGCACGTTGTTGCCAAGTGCGCGAAGTTCACGGCAGACATCCATACCATTTTTTCCCGGAAGCATCAGATCGAGAATGATGAGATCGACATTCGGCGCTTGCGCCCTTTTAAAACCCTCTTCGCCATCGGATGCAGTACTAATTGCATAGCCATCTTGCTTGAGCGATTCTTCAAGCCCCATCCGAATCGCGGGATCATCCTCTATAATAACGATGTGCTTCATATTGTATCCGAAAGTGGTAGAGAAACGGTGAATGTGCTTCCTGCTCCGATCATACTTTCAACTCCTATTGTCCCGTGATGCGCGTCGATGGTATGCTTCACAATCGCAAGTCCAAGCCCTGCCCCACCGGATGATGCTGCTTCATTGACACGAAAGAACGCTTCAAATATACGAGGTAATTGATCGGCCGCAATACCGACACCCCTGTCACGGACACGAATGACAGCACTTGAAGACTCGGAAGTCAATGAAACAGAGATTTCGCGATGCTCGCCAGAATATTTCATCGCATTCGTCAATAGATTGAGAACCACATCGGTCAGAGCGTCAGGATCAGCCATGACGTAGACCTGTTGTTCTGCGCTAGTAAGTTGTGCATCGAAACCTCCCATCTTGAACTGATACTCTAACAATTGATATGCAAGGCGGATAAGTTCGTTTAGTTCAACTCGTTTCACATGATACTCCTTTGTTCCTCGCTCCAGCTTTGCAAAATCAAGAACGGAGCCGATGAGCCTCGAAAGTCTATTGCTCTCACCCTGAATGATCTCAAGGTATTCATTTCTTTTTTGAGTAGACAGCGTGTCGTTGGATCTCAATAATTCGGAAAACATCGAGATCGAGGTGAGCGGGGTTTTGAGATCGTGCGATACACTCGAGACGAAGTACGTTTTTAGGCGATTGAGTTCTGCAAGTCGTTCCGATTCTGTCTCTTCGATGATAAGTTGCTCGTACAGTCGGATCCGTTCGATAGCAATACTCGAATGCAGTGCAACGGTCTTTAGGAATTCCACGTCATCAGTGCTGAATGATGTTTCAGAACGCCGAGCACCAAGAACGAGAAATCCGCTCACCGCTCTTCCTTCAGGCCGCATCGGAAACGCTGCAGCAATATCCCAGCGAAGAAAGACATGATCATCCGCCGATTCGTATTCTACATCTTTCGGTGCTAGCGATTGACGAATGACGGGATGCTTCAGATCGGTTTTGAGTTGCGCGATTCCAAATGCTACACTTCGGCTTGCGAGAAGGTCAAAGTCATGGTGTGCGACAAGCGTCAGTCGATCACTCGGATGATGCAAAATGAAAAACCCAAGGCGCTTTACCGGAAGATACTTCTCTACTATTGTTGTTATATACTCGGCTAATTCTTTGACATCAGATATCGCTTTAACACGCTCAGCAATCTCTCGTTCTGCTTTGCGAATGTCAAACTCGGAGCGAAAGAACCGCATGTCAATCCCGCGTTGTATCCGCCGT
Source organism: Kapaibacterium sp. (SeqCode) (assembly GCA_039923455.1). Taxonomy (GTDB): domain Bacteria; phylum Bacteroidota; class Ignavibacteria; order Palsa-1295; family Palsa-1295; genus JBDTCS01. The sequence goes on from JBDTCS010000151.1 coordinate 6,703, forward strand.
TTAAGCGGTTCGAATATGACTGCGACTGCTAAGGCTGCGATGAGCGATGGCAGCGGACTCGACCCGGTAACATCAAAGAGCAGCTTCGTAATAATCCCTACAATTCCTACATAGAGCGCAAACACAATCCCAAGCACGATGGCATAAAGTGTGGTACGCTTGATGAGCAGATCGATGTCGAAAGCCTTGTACCGAATGATCGCGATCGCAAAACAAATCGGCGCAACAACCGAGAGCAGCAATACTGCCTCTTCAGGAATAAACGTACGATCCAAAAAGATCAGAGGAAGTTGCCACAATAAAATAAACCCAAACACTCCAATACATATACCGAAAAAGACCCATCGCAGTTGCTTTCGCTCTTGAGTGGATTGTACGTTCCTGTAGGAGATAAACAGTAATACAATTCCAGTGATGAACAATAGGACAAAGAACAACTGAATGGAATTTACAGAACGAAGGTAGTCCGTCATATTAACGGAGGTGAAATGCTCTGAATTGAGATGGTAGAGTTGGATCACAGCATTCGACAGGATGATGCATGCGACTACCAGTGATCCAACAATAAACACATTGCGAAATCGTGCGTACTGAGCACGCGGAAACGAGAAGGTAAACAAAACAAAAAAGATTGGTGTCAGCAAATACGCTGCATAAAAAACTACTTCCAACGCATACCCTAACCACGCGGGATGAATCGTAAAGCGACCGGTCGTTATCGCGATGAGACCGACGATGCTGATACAGAGGTGGTGGAATGTGCGCGCAGATGCATTGTTCGGAAGTTTTACTAAAACTATTATTCCAATGAGGAAAAATATGAACGCTGCGAAGCACTCGATAATGATATACCTTGCCGAGTAAAACCGCCGGAGCACAACGACCCGATCAAAAGAGACCGCATGCTGACTCAATCGAACCCTAACACTATCGCCAACCCCTCGAAAACTAACGAGTGCTTCAATCTCGTCCGTATGGTGAACAGTGAGTCCGCCCAGTTGCGTAACGTAAATCGTGTCCGTGTCCAGTCCGGTATTTGTAGCAATAGTAACTGAGTCATTTTGATCCACAACTGCGAAAGGTAAACCCGCCCGTTCGCTAACCCGATAAACGCCCGCAACACAAAGTGCAAGCACTATGAGGTCAAGAACGAGAATCGAATTAGCACTGCGGACTACCATTTGCTATTCAGTCGGTCTGTCATTGAAACTAGCCGTAAAATAGGCGCGATCGTGTTCGGCTATGATGGCACCTCTCTTCGTGTTTAGTAAAACTCCAAACATGAAGCTCCTTACCAAACTTCTGGGCGTGAACATCCAATCCCCGCAATTAAAATACAACAACCTACTTGGTCCCTTGCTTCAACGGTTTAATCAGGACTACATCAACCGTTCTTGAGTAGAAGCGACCTTCGGGTGTATTATTATCATAGAGCAGTGTGGATTTGCCCATTCCCGAAACGGTTGCTCCTTTTGCATTCAGCGCATTGGCTGCTGCTTGAGCGCGCAACTCCGAGAGATGAATGTTCGAAAGATCTTCTCCCGTTCGATCCGTGTGCCCGGTCACGTAGACCTCGGTGCTGTCGGTGATCTGATCCTTGATCAGCGAAATGCGGCGTTTGTTTGCCGCGTCCAATTCACCCGATCCAAAATTGAAAAGAATAAGTGTATAGCGTTCGATTGTTTTGTCCGCTTTTCTTTCGAGTCGTTTTTGTCGGAGCGTCGTCTGCGTGACCGGTATGCTTCCTCCTGATTGCGTCATCTGGTGAGCACTGTCGGTCACGACAAACGCGTAGTCAAGCGGGCTCGCGGTTGAAGGAATATGCAAGGGATCTTTTGATAAATCCCAAATGAGTGAATGCACTTGTCCGGTGTCGAGATCCTCGTGCAATTGTTTCTGCTGCTGGGAGACGTCAAGCTGCCATCGTGCGACACCGCGCTCAGCGTGAACGTCGGGACTAAATCGAAGCATCGGTGGCGTAGCCGTTCGGATCGTATCTGAGAGAACAACAGGATCGAGAACGGACGGGTCGTTGGACTGAATTTCCACACGACGATTTTCTTCGTTGCCGTCTGCGGTCGAACTCGAAGAAGGATGCTCCGGCAATCCACGCGCAACTATCGAAATACGCCTTGCGGGAATCGCCCATGTATTCTCTATATATTGCGCGACAGCGTCTGCTCGTTTTTTCGCAAGCCCATGTTCTTTTGTTTCGTCAGGCTCGTTTGATGTACAACCAATCAGTATGATCCGCGATTTTGGATGTTCGCGAAGCCGTGATCCGACAATATTCAGCAGATCGTAATAGATGGCCAAACTATTTGTGGTGTCGGTTTTTCGAAGTTGAAAACTGGCAGCCTCTGCTGCACCAATTGCATGAAGCCGTAGAGGAATTACTGCCGAGGCTTTATCAAAGCAGACAAATGGAAGCAGCGGTACAAGCTCGGTAGAATAAAATTCTTCGACATGAATATCCAACTGCGAGGTTGTGCGTCCGTCACTCTCGATCCCCGCAACACTCATCGAAGCAGTCAGTACCGGTGGTTTGGGGGATATCGGCGCAACAACTGCAACAAGGGTAGTGTCCGGCTTGACAGGCACAATCGGTGGCGGTGGCGGAATTCCTTGACTCTCTGGCATATAGAAGCCAAGACGAATACCAGCTCGAAACGTAGTGACTCTCCATTCAAGTCCTTTCACGAGTGGTGTCAATGGATAATCGATCGCAATCTCTGGAGATGCGCGAAACGTGTTCGCAACGTTCAGCGGAATATCATAAGAAATTGAAGCAAGCAATCCTGCACGGATACTCTGCGCATCGGTCAGGGTCCCCGAAAAGTTATTCCGCGTTCGTTGTGCGTTGGTGAATGTTCCTTGATCGACAGGTTGAATCAATGCCTCCGATTGTTGATAGGATTTCACGGTGGTTAAACCGATGCTTGGTCCACCTGCGATAGATAGTTGGCTCGTAAGATTATAGCGAAAGTATGGCTCGAATGCGAGATCTGAAAATTGCGATGCGATCGAATGTTCATCTACCGCAGGAGTCGCAACGGAGTTTACACTTATCGTAAGCGCTTCGTCTGCCTTCAATGTGCCGTTGTAATTATTGTATTGCAACCGCGCACCAATGGCGGTTGCACCTCCCAGAAAATGTTCTCCCCAAAGTCCGAAGACACTTCCGATTCCTCGACCTGATTCAAATAGCGGACAACAATTCGGCACATCCGGCAAGTGCTGGAAATTTGCGGTATGCAGATTGAACGTTCCCTCGGCTGTCAATCCATACGCCCACGATTCCGGTGCAAGTAACTCCGACATCGTGACACGATGCAAAGTCGGCTGAGCATGCATGCTCACCGGTGCCGACAGGCAAAAACAAAGTAAAAGAAAATATGCTATGCTTCGCATGGCTTATCGGACAACGTTCAAGTGCCTTGTTGCGCGCTCGTGAGGACCAGTGAGCACGTATAAATAACTGCCTGGCTCAACCGTCCTGAGATCAGCAACAACGGTGTATTTGCCGGGATCCATATCACGATCGACAAGCCGACGAACTTCGCGTCCCAGCACATCAAGCACAACAAGCGTTGTACGGCCTTTTTCCAAAACTTCATAGTCGATCTGAACAGCATCCGTGGCGGGATTAGGCGTTGCCATACCTAACGAAAATTTACCGTCGGGGTCAATGAGTCGCGTACCACCTTGCTGACACAAATTCGAGAGACAGAATCTGCCATCGGTTGCTGTAACTTGGATTGCGGAGGCGGGACGCCACGCAAAAGAATCGATGGTGATAAACGTGCAGCTATCATTTCCAAGCGCCGCAATAAAGTCAAGGTTTGCAATGACGCCCGTAGTATTATTTGTCGTTCCATTATATGTCACGATCAAATCATTACCTCGGACCGTCGAACTCGCGAACCCAGCGCCGGGAACAAGCAATGTTTTATTGAACCGCAGAACTGCTGTAAAATCACGGCTAACGTTTTGTGGAAGATTTTGAGATGTGATAATACTCAATGGGATCACAACTTGCTGACCTTGTTTTGCAAAGATCAATGCGGGTACACCAATAACGGTGCTTCCTCCATTTGTTATGGTAATGGGAAGAGACGTATTCGAGCAACCATTAATGTCCGCGATCGTAACACTATAATCTCCACTGGCCGACGGCGTTACCGATTGCGACGTTGCGCCCACAATAGCACTTCCGTTTAAATTCCATTGATAGGAATTCGCTGTGGTTGACGTAAGCACGCCATTCAATTCGGTGATCGTGGGACGTAATGGCAATGGATACACCATGACGGTCTGAGCAGGCGCTGAACCAAGGCATCCCGCAGTATTTGTCACATCGACCGAATATTGCCCAGCCTGTCTCGCAACATATAATTCTTGCACAGCGCTTGGGAGAACGACACCGTTCATGCTCCACTGATAACTCGCATATCCGGTGCCGGCATCAAGCGTAACACTATCGCCTTGGCAAAATGCAAGTGCAGACTTTGGTGCTATCGTTGGAGATGGCGGCTGGGATTGCGAAATAGTAATTGGATCTGATGATCCGGTGCAGCCCGATCCGTTATCGACGGTTACACTGTAAGTACCCGCAGTGCGAATAACAATCGATTGCTTATTTTCACCGGTGGACCACGCATAACTCGCATAACCCGAACCAGCATCGACAACAAGCGAATCTCCCGCCCCGCAAAGAACAGTTTTACCACCAGTTGTAGTGACCTGCGGTTTGAGACTTGTCCCAATCGTAACTTGGAGCGAAGGGGCAGATCCCTTGCAACTCGTTGTATTGATCGACTGATCGACATCAATCTTTGCCGTTCCCACTGCACCCCATTGAATCGTTATAGCTGCTGTGTTCTGGCCGCTCAGAATCGTACCGTTCGTCACATTCCATACGACCGTGCTTCCCGAAATAGCAATGATCGAATAGATAGCTTTGCTGTTTGCACAGACAGCCACGGGACCTTTGATCGTGGGCTTAGGAGTTGGATTGATAATTACAGTAACAGCCTGCGCTGTTCTCGTGCACCCATTTGCATTCGTGACTGTAACCGAATAGCTGCCCGCAGTTGCAGCTTGAATAGATGTTGTAGTTTCTCCGGTTGACCAACGATACGTACTAAATCCCGGCGTCGCGCTCAACGTCACGTTTCCACCTTCACAGAATGTCGTCGGTCCGGCAGCAGAAATCACGCACGGAGGTGAAGGAAGAACAGTGATCGGGAGCGGTGCTGATATTCCTTGGCAACCATTCGAATTCGTTGCGGTAACGCTATATGTTCCTGCCTTCTTTGCATAAATATTTTGCGAAGTAGAACCATCCGACCAAAGATAAGAGGAATAATTACCAGATGCCTTCAACTGCGCACTATCACCCTGACAAATAGTATTCGATGATGCTGCAATCGTTGGCGTTGGCTTTGCGACCGCTAGCGCCTGCACAGTAACAGGCTGCGACGTTCCAGCGCAACCACCGGCGCTCGTTACCTGCACCGTGTAGCTGCCACTCTGTTTAACGACAATGCTCGTTGTCGATTCACCAGTGGACCACTTGTAACTGGAATAACCAGACTGCGCTGAGATCACAAGACTATCACCTTGACAAAGTGTTGTTGTGCCACTCAATGACACCGTAGGCACGAGCACCGAGTTCACAATAACACTAAGCGATGTGTCTTTCGAACATCCTGTCGATGGATCTGTCACAGTAAGCGAGACATTCCATGTACCTGTGGACGACCAGAGCACTGTAGCGCTGCTCGCATTTTGCCCCGAAGTGATCGATCCTCCACCGGAAATCTTCCATAGATATTGGAGACCGGACTGTGCAGGAGTTTGATAGATAGAACTCGAATTAGGACATGCCGAAGTAGGGCCTCCAATTAATGCAACAGGCCGAGTATGCACGACAACAGCGAGTGAGTTCGAATTTCCACCGCATCCGTTTGCGTCGATCACTGCAACGGAGAATGTTCCGGGTTGCTTGACTGCGATCGTACTCGACATAGAACCGTTCGACCACAAGTAGCTTGCATAGCTTACTGTCGTGCCGATCAAGACAGAATCACCATCGCAAATACTTAATGGTCCGCTGGCCGCGAGCGTTGGAGTTGGATTCGGATTGACTGTGACCGATATTGTTTGCGATGCTATGCAGCCCTTTGTGTCGGTGACAGTAACTTGATAGTTTGTGTTCGTAGTCGGATTCGCAATCGGATTTGAGATCGTTGTGCTGCTTAAACCTGTCGCCGGAGCCCAAGCATACGTGAGTGATCCTGTTCCACCCGCACCGTTCGCAGTAAGAGTTGTATGTCCTCCCTGACAAATAGATGTGTTCCCGGAGGTTGAAAGTGTTGGTAGAGCATTTATCACAACGTCAACGCTGTCCCTAACTTGACAACTGTTTCCATCCGTGATGGTTACATAGTACTTCGTTTCCGTTGATGGATTTGCCGTTGGTTGTGCTGCTGAAGTTGAAGAAAGACCTGTCGCAGGCGTCCATGCGTAAGAATACGGTGTAAGCCCGTTTGCAGCTGGACCACCGATCGTGATAGGTGTGCCCGCACACGTCTCTACGATATGAGTGACTGAAACCGTTGGCTTCGGATTTACCGTCACCGCAACGCTTGCAGAGTTTTGACAGCCATTCGAATCCTGAACGGTAACTGTGTATGTTGTCGTAACCAATGGGCTCGCCGTGGGTGAAGCTACGTTCGGATTGCTTAACCCTGTCGTTGGCGACCAGCTATAGATATATGGCGCAGTCCCTCCTGTTGCCACGCCACCTATTGATACAGGACTCCCACTGCAAATTATCTGATTTGCGCCAGCAACTGCGGTTGGTAATGCCTTCACTGTAAGCGTCCGTGTGAGCGAGACTACCGCACACGAAACGGAGTTTGAAACGGCGATGCTATAGTTGTATATCCCAGGAGTAAGATTAGTTGGGACAGAATACGTGTTACCGGTTGCACCGCTAATCGCTACTCCACCGAGTTTCCATTGATAACTTGAATAGCCGGTCGGTACACTAAGCGTTGCCGAAGATCCCTGACAAATTGTATCTCTTCCTGAATTTAAAATGGGTGGAGTGAGAATGCCGCAAAACTTCGTGAGGAATGCGTCGTCTCCTCCACCATTCGAAGTCTGCTGAGCGCCAGTCGTCGCAATGAAGCCGGTATTATCATCGGTTATGCCACCGACTATTATAAAATTACTGGAGTCGATTGCCACGCATTGCCCCCACTCGTAGTTGCCGCTTCCATAGTACGTACCCCATAACCGACCACCGCTCGGAGTAAACTTTGCGAGGAAAGCATTGTAGCTGCCGCTCGCGAGCGAAGTTTGGTATTCACCAGCAGTCGCGATGTTCGTTGTACTATACGTCGCACCTGTCATCACCACATTCTGATCCTGATCGATCATCACACTCCGTGCAAAGTCGCTGCCCGCGCCTCCGTAGTAGGTGCCCCAAGAGAGTACGCCTGCATTGGTCCACTTTGATAAAAAAGCATTTGGCCCTGGTGTGCCTCGTGTCGTTTGCTGCGCTCCACTTGTTGAAATATTTGTAGAACTTCCTGCCTGACCAACAACATAAATACTATTTCCTGCAGGATCTACAGCAATACCATATCCGCCATCGTATCCGGCTCCGCCATAATAGGTGTTCCAAGCGATCGAGCCGAGCGAGTTTAGCTTGGTCACGAATCCATTCGCGCCGCCACCACCATATACCGTTTGGTGAGCCCCGACGGTTGCAAATCCTGCACTTGTAGAGGTAAGTCCTGTAGCATAACAATTGGCAGATGCATCAAGTCCGATGCCAAACACCAGATCGCTGCCGCCGTACGTGGTTGCCCATACGAGTGAAGTCCCGCTACTATTAAACTTTGCTACGAAGGCCGATCCATAATTTGGAGATCCATTCCAAGTCCCGCCGATATAGACGTTATTACTTGCGTCTACGCCTAAGCATTGCGCCCAATCTCGATTGGCGGTTCCATAGTATGTCCCCCACGTCCGTGCGCCGGCACTCGTGAACTTCAGGAGCATGACATCCTCACTGCCTGGATAGTTATGAGTGGTCTGATATCCGTTTATGGTTGCGATACCGACAGTACTCTTTGTCGCGCCGGTGATAAGGATGTCTCCATTATGATCAAGTATGACCGCACGCGCATCATCAGCACCAGTGCCACCTATATAGGTGCCCCAGACTCGAGCGCCCGAAGAAGAAAACTTTACAAGCATTGCATCGGCAGATCCACCAAACGTGGTTTGAAAGGTGCCAGCTGTTGAAATGCCTGCGCTACTCGCGGTTACTCCACATGCATATATATTTCCGCTTCCATCGGCGGCGACGCCCAAAAATTGGTCGCTGCTAAAGCCACCATAATATGTCGACCATACACGCGGAGGATCGATAATAAGATCGCTCAACGAATCGTAGGGAGCAATAACAAACCCGATCGTATTTCCCGTGTTTATAAAATGCGATTCGATCGTTTGATTGCCTTGCATCGTGATCGGCTTTGGCTCAGTCATCTTGCCGAATGGATTCAAGATACTCAGAGAGCCATCCAGTTGAAGATTGATGCGCTCTCGATCATCATAATGCATTCGAATCATGGATGGATCACCGCCAGGATGCACGATGAACTCATACTTCACCACGCCGTCATTCGTGACGAGTTGCATGTCGATGTGCGGATAGAGCTCTCGATAGATAATCGTATGAAATGCAGGCACATTCGTGAGACCATCGGGACAAGATGGTAAGTAGTAGTTCGTAAACTCCTCTGCTTTATCTTCTGCATCGATCGTTGGATGTAGAGAGGCCCCATCGAATGTTAAGTCCGTTCGATAGAGCGTGCGAAGTGTCGCGGCAGTATCGGGAGTGCGCATCCGATCAACGGCTGACTGTGTGTTCGATGCTTGCCCTTCATTGCGAGCAAATACGAAATGCAATGCATTTTCTGCCGCATAAAGCCTGACACCTTGTGCATCACAATAGTAACGAACTTCCGGCATCGGCTTATATGCCTGATCGAATAGCTGACCCTTATTTGCGATAAATTCAATATTCGGACTGTACGCGGAGATCGGGAGCGACGTAGAATTGGGATGCGTACTCAGAGAATTAGTCTGAGCATGAACATTGGAAAGTGATATGCTCAGGCAGCATACAAATCCAATCATCTTAAAAACGAACGAAAGATTTGGTCTCATCAGACTAATCCTCATCTCATTGACACACAACAAACAATCGATAGGTAGAAACGAGCTGTAATATGCGCTCGGAATCTATGACAGAGAGACGCAACATAGAGTGCTTTAACGACAATCCTGACACGCGGAAGGTGCCCGACAACCTTTTTCAAACACCTCCCCTGAGCGACCCGAAAGTTAGTTATATCCTCCTTTGATCTCCCAAGTGATCCTTTCCACCGATACAGCCTGCCAATGCGCTCCAGCTTACTTCATCAGCATTACCGGCATCCGCACAGTACGGCCGTTCAGATTCACTCAGCAGACATAGAGCCCAGCGCTTAATCCTTGCGTGTCCCACGCTAAGGAATGCTCGCCCGCTGAAAACTCACCGTTGAATAGCTGTTCCATTCTGCTGCCGAGCACATTGACGATTAAAACCCTTGCCTTACCGTGTTCCTGTGAGAAGAGATTAATCGTACCCTTTGTTGGATTCGGATAAATCGCAAAACCTGAAGTTGTCGCTTGATCGAGGGCCACACCTGAAGCAACATTCATTGCGTCTACGCGTGCCTGATATGCAAGGTAATAGCGGTCGTTGTAATAGCTATACGTATTTCCCGACTTGAAGTCAGCCGCGAGTTTCTTCCCGAAGGCTGGTGACAAAATCTCTGATCTTGCAACGAGCACACGCTGAAGCTCATCAGGCTACGGAACAATCGTGATTGGAAGTGAATGGTCGGTCGAAACCCTCGAGGCGATCCAGAAAACGCGAAGTCCGACCGTACCGAAATAACTTGTCCTCCACGTATTGATCATCGCATTCGCTTCTTTGAGATACAGTCCGGGTTGGACAAGTTTGTCTCTAAATTTCGAAACTTCTGCATCGAACGTCTTTGATGATTGCTGTTTCGGAGCAGTGCAGTGAAAACTCACAGCGCCACAAAGTGCCATAGATTATAAGCAACCTATCTAACCTTTCTCGCGGATGAAGATTCGTGAGGGAAGTACTGAGTTAATTACTTAGGCTCCAATGAGAGCAATTATTTTCTGATTTAGAGAGCCAAGTGGATCTGTTGCAAGGGAGTGTATGCAGTTGCAGAATGTCGAACGTTGTGATCTTTCAGCTACTTGGCTACTCTGTATCGAATATAATCGAAGCTCAACTACCCAAGTAGAGCCGAATACATCATGATCAGCGCTTCTGGATAGGGCTGGTAATTATACTCGTAGCAATGGTGATCAATATTATGAGTCAAGCTTTATCGATGCGACCTAGGGGAAAGTTGGAAAGGCCAGAGAGTCGAACTCTGAAGACCTGCTAAGAAGGAAAAACGTAACGCGTGGTACATCTCTGATCGTTGAGATTCCGTCCTCGCGCCCTGAAACGCGCGAACAATTCTCATCTGGTGAAGCGACTTACATGTTTGTAGAGATAAAGCCGGAGCTTCGAGTTGGAAAACTGGTTGGATTGCAAAAAGCTGACATCACAATACACCTAACGCACCTATACAAGAAGTTTTTTGAGATTTGAGTTAGACTTTTTTTGAGTTCTCTGTTAGACTCCAGATCTTAATTGAAACCTATTCCGCATCATCGAAGTTTTTGGAATCACGCAAAAACAATGAACACACTATTCCATATGCATCATCACCAGAACTTACCCGACGGTAGGCACGATGATGCTATGTAGAATTGTAAAAATTCTTTTTCATCAGGGCTTATCGGAAACGGTAAGCCCTTTTTGTTTTTAAAGCTTCAAATAAGCTCCATGAAATTAACAATTGCGATCCAACGATCGGGCCGACTGGCCGAGGAATCCTTGCGTCTGCTCAAAGAGAGCGGCATCGGAATAAGCAACGGACTCAGTAAGCTGAAAAGCGAGGCAACCAACTTCCCTGCTGAGATCTACTATTTGCGAGATGATGATATACCCCAATACGTAGAAGATGGAATTGCCGACGTTGGGATCGTGGGCGAAAACGTATTCCTTGAAAAGAAGAAGGAAGCTGCATTGGTGTCACGTCTCGGTTTCGGAAAGTGCAGACTCTCTATTGCGGTAGCAAAAGACAAATTGATAAACGGTGTTCACGACCTCGAGAACATGCGTATAGCGACCTGCTATCCGAACGTGCTTTCCGCATACCTGAAAGCAAACAGCCTCATAGCAGAGATCCATCAGATCAGTGGTTCGGTAGAGATCGCTCCAAGCATCGGTCTTGCGGATGCAATTTGTGATCTCGTGAGTTCGGGAAGTACGTTGTTCACGAATGGACTAAAGGAAGTGGAAGTCATTTTACATTCCGAGGCCGTGCTCATCAAAAATACTACGCTCAGCCAGGGAAAGGAAGAGATTCTACAAAAGCTACTCCTGCGATTTAACGCTGTTCAAAGGGCAAAGGACAATAAATATATTCTACTCAATGCACCGAATGATCGATTGGAAATGATTTGCAACCTTCTACCTGGAATGAAAAGTCCTACCGTCGTGCCATTGGCAGAATCTGGATGGAGTTCTGTACACTCCGTAATAAATGAAAATGATTTTTGGCAAATGATAGAACAACTAAAGAACCTTGGCGCGCAAGGTATTCTGGTTGTCGCAATTGAAAAAATGATCCTATGATGCAACGCTATCGATATCCCCAAAAAAACGATTGGGAAAAGCTTGTGAGACGACCCATCCCCGAGCATGTGGCAATCAAGGACGAAGTTGCTCAAATACTTCTTGATATTAAAGTGATCGGCACTGAGGCCGTAAGAAGATATGCGAAACAATTTGACCGTGTTGCATTAGAACACTTTGAAATTGAGCGAGGGGCTCTGGCGCAGCTTGCTTCACAAGTGGGACTACCCTTGCAGCAGGCAATTCGAACAGCAAGCGCAAATATTTCGGCATTTCATGAGGCACAAGTCCGTCCGGCCACATTCATAGAGACTTTGCCTGGCGTGCTCTGTTCGAGAAAGGGCATCCCAATAGAGCGCGTTGGAATCTATATTCCCGGTGGGACGGCTCCCTTGTTTTCCACGGTACTCATGCTAGGCATCCCCGCGAAGATTGCGGGTTGCAAGGAAATTGTTCTTTGTACACCACCGAACGATGAGGGTCTGATCCATCCTGCGATAGCATTCGCTGCACAGTTGGTTGGAATTGAACGAGTATTTGCAATCGGTGGGGTGCAAGCGATCGGAGCGATGGCATACGGAACACATGAAATACCAAGAGTAAATAAAATCTTTGGTCCAGGAAATCAGTATGTAACGGCCGCAAAGCAATTAGTATCTGCCGAAGGTATTGCGATTGATCTACCCGCAGGTCCTTCGGAGTTAGCGGTTCTTGCAGATGAGAGTTGCAATCCAACTTTTGTCGCGGCGGACCTTCTTTCGCAAGCAGAACATGGTGTCGACAGTCAGGTAATTCTTCTTAGTGACAGCGAAAGGGTCATTGAGGAAATAGAGAAGGCGTTAGAATACCAACTCGCAACACTGCCTCGTCGTGAGATCGCATTGCAAGCGTTATCGAACAGCCGTGCCTTCCTTGTTTCGGATTTGGATCAAGGAATGTCGCTTCTCAATGCGTACGCGCCCGAACATCTCATCATCGCCTGTCGAGATGATGAGGCGCTGGCAGCAAAAGTAGTGAATGCAGGCTCGGTCTTTCTTGGCAACTATTCTCCTGAATCAGCTGGTGACTATGCATCAGGTACAAATCACACTCTGCCGACAAATGGCTTTGCCAAATCCTATAGTGGAGTCTCCGTCGATAGTTTTCTGAAATATGTGACCTTTCAAAAGATCACAAAAAGCGGCCTCAGCAGCATTGCAGAAGCGATTACATCTATGGCAGAGGCTGAGGGTCTTGAAGCCCACGGGAATGCTGTGCGTATAAGATTTTCAGAATGAACTATGCAAATTGACATCGCAACACTCGTTAGGGAAAATATTAAAGCGTTACTCCCATATTCGTCCGCACGCGCAGAATTCACTGGAACGGATGGGATCTTCTTGAACGCGAACGAGAATAGCTTTGGCTCGCCGCTCACCAAACCATATATCTCCAAACCATACAATAGATACCCAGACCCATCGCAAACGGAGTTGAAAAAGAAGATAGGAGTCTTGAACCGCATTGACTCCGAACGAATCTTCTTGGGAAATGGCAGCGACGAGGCAATCGATCTCATATTCAGATGCTTCTGCGAACCCAGTAGAGATAACGTCATCATCTGTCCACCGACCTATGCGATGTATGAAGTCTCCGCAACGATTAACGCTGTCGAAGTAAAGCGATTTCCGCAAACTGCAGAGTTTCAGTTGGATGTCGAAGGCATATTGCAGGGGTACGATCGATATACGAAAGCAATATTCGTCTGTTCGCCCAATAATCCAACTGGAAATACTGTAGTGAGGAAGGATTTACTCAGGCTCATCAAACACTTCCCCGGCATTGTCGTCATCGACGAAGCATATATTCAATATTCAACAGAGCCTTCCATGATTGATGAACTTAGGGAGCACAACAACATCATCGTTTTACAGACGCTATCGAAAGCGTGGGGACTGGCCGGACTCCGCGTCGGCATGGCCTTCGCACACGAAGAGATCATTCGCCAGATGAGCAAAGTAAAACCTCCCTACAATATCAACGCTGTCGCACAGGACATTGCGCTCGCTGCTCTTGAGAATTCACATTTAATCGATGAATGGATTGCTTACACCATTCAAGAACGCAATAGGATGAAGAGCCAACTAGAAACATTTTCTCTCGTGGAGCGAGTGTATTCAAGCGATGCAAATTTCCTGCTGGTAAGAGTGCAGAACGCCAAACGTATTTACAAGTATCTTCTTGATCATAAGATCATTGTACGGGATAGAAGCAATTTGACTCTGTGTGATGGCTGTCTTAGAATTACAATTGGGACCCAATCGGAAAACGATAGCCTCATCAGAGCATTATGGGGGTACAACGCATGAAAAAGCTTTTGTTCATCGATCGTGACGGAACGCTCATCGTCGAACCGCAAGACACCTTTCAGGTTGATTCGCTCGACAGATTGCGCTTTTTGCCCGGAGTCATCACCTGGCTCGGAAAGATCAGTAGAGAGCTGGAATACGATCTTGTGATGGTTACCAATCAGGACGGCGTCGGAACCAAGTCCTTTCCCGAGAAGGATTTCTGGAAGGTGCAAGACTTCATGATGAATGTGCTTGAGGGAGAGGGAATACGGTTCACTGAAATATGTATCGATCGCTCATTCGAACACGAACAGCTACCCACGCGCAAGCCAGGAACAGGAATGCTCACCCAATATTTCGGGACAGAGTATGACCTTCCACACTCTTATGTAATCGGAGACCGCATGACAGACATCATGCTTGCGCGGAATTTAGGATCGCAAGCAATACTGTTCGCAGATTCCAAAGATCGCGTCGAGGATGCAGATATAGCAACCCTCATCACAAAAAGCTGGGAAAGCATCTATACATTCCTAAAACTCCCTCCCCGCAAGGCTACGCAGATAAGAACCACGAATGAGACACAGATCGAGGTGACAATCAATCTCGATGGCACCGGGCAAGCGAACATTCAGACCGGACTTGGATTCTTTGATCACATGCTGGAGCAATTAGCCAAGCACTCGCACGTAGATATTTCCGTGAAGGTGCGCGGAGACCTCTATATCGACGAGCACCATACCATCGAAGATACTGCTATCACCCTCGGAGAAGCATTCGCATCAGCACTTCACACAAAGCATGGCATCGAGCGATATGGTTTCTGCCTTCCGATGGATGATGCACTTGCACAGGTTGCGCTCGATTTTGGTGGACGTAACTGGATTGTTTGGGATGCCACGTTCAAACGAGAGAAGATTGGCGAAATGCCGACGGAAATGTTCTTTCATTTTTTCAAATCGTTTTCTGATGCCGCCAAATGCAATCTTCATATCAAGGCGGATGGTGAAAATGAGCATCACAAGATAGAAGCAATTTTCAAAGCGTTTGCAAAATCAATACGCAACGCAGTAAAGCGAAACCCTGAAAGCAACCAAGTGCCCACTACAAAAGGAGTACTATGAAAGTAGTAATCGTGAAATACAATGCAGGGAATACGCGATCCGTACATTTTGCGCTCGAACGCTTGGGCATTAGCGCTGAAGTGAGTGATAGTCCCGAACTCATCCGAAGCGCAGACAAAGTGATTTTACCCGGCGTCGGTCAGGCCGCATCAGCAATGGCGTATTTAAAACAGAATGCGTTGAATGAGACCATCAAACACTTGACACAACCGGTGCTCGGGATCTGCCTTGGTATGCAGCTACTATGCAAACACTCGGAAGAGGGAGACACCGAGTGTCTTGGCATCTTCGATCAGGACGTGATAAAACTCGATTCGAGCAACACTCCTGGTATGAAAGTACCGCATGTCGGCTGGAATACACTGGATAGCTTGCACGGGACCTTGTTCGACGGCATCTCTGAAGGCTCTTTTATGTATTTCGTCCACAGCTACTATGTTGGAATTTCAGAGCATACAATTTCCCGAACGGACTATACGACTACGTTCAGTTCAGCGATCCATCGGAATAATTTCTTCGGTGTGCAGTTTCATCCTGAGAAATCGCTGAGAGTTGGAGAGCAGCTTCTTAAAAATTTTCTTGCCTTATGATTGAAATAATACCGGCTCTGGATCTGATTGGGGGAGAATGCGTACGCCTTAGACAGGGAGACTACGCACAGAAGACCGTATACTCCCATAACCCACTTGATGTTGCAAAGTCCTTTCAGGACAGCGGCATCAGGAGACTCCATCTCGTCGATCTAGATGGGGCAAGGACTGGGCAGATACAAAACCTTGCTGTGTTGGAATCCATCGCTTCCAATACCGCTCTAAGGATCGACTATGGCGGAGGCATCAACACAGACGCTGCAATCGAATCGGTATTTAGCGCTGGAGCCGAGATCGCTACGGTCGGAAGCATCGCCATCCAAATTCCAGAACTGTTCATAGCATGGATAAAAAAGTATGGAGCCGATCGAATACTCCTTGGCGCCGATGTAAAGAATGAGCGATTAGCGATTCACGGATGGAAGGAAATTACTTCACTCTATATATTCGACTACTTAAAACAGTTTGTTGATTCGGGACTAAAGCAATTCTTCTGCACGGATGTCGCGAAGGATGGTTTGCTGGAGGGTCCATCCGTCGATCTTTATCAGCGGCTCATTTCTGCATTTCCCAAAATGGAGATCATAGCGAGTGGTGGAGTGATGAGCATTGAAGATATAAATACACTCGATTCCACGGGCTGTGCGGGTGTAATTATTGGAAAAGCGCTCTACGAAGGAAGAATCTCACTCGATCAGCTAAAATCGTACCTACCATAATATGATCGCGAAAAGAATTATACCCTGCCTCGATATCCGGGATGGCAGAACTGTCAAAGGTATAGAGTTCATTAACATCAGAGATGCCGGTGATCCGGTCGAGCTCGCAATCCGTTATATGGAGGAAGGAGCAGACGAATTGGTGTTTCTCGATATCACTGCAACCCAAGAGAAACGAAAGGCCCTAAGCACGCTAGTAATACAAATCGCAAAACACATTAGCATTCCTTTTACTGTTGGTGGAGGAATTCGCACGATCGAAGATGCGGCCATCCTTGTAAATGCAGGAGCCGATAAAATCGCAGTGAATACTGCTGCTGTGACAGAACCTCATCTGATCGAGCAAATCGCTCATCGGTTCGGCGGTCAATGCCTCGTCGTTGCGATCGACACTCGCCTCGAGGACGGCACGTGGTATGTCTATCTCAATGGAGGACGAGTCGCAACGAACGTGACTGCTATTGACTGGGCAATCGAAGCAGCACAACGTGGTGCGGGAGAGATCCTCTTGACATCGATCAATCATGATGGCAGGAAGGAAGGATTCGCACTCGACATCACCAGAGCAGTCGCTAATGCCGTCAAAATTCCGGTGACCGCTTCAGGGGGAGCGGGGACGCTAAGTCATTTCTCCGATGTGTTCACTGAGGGAAAGGCCGATGCGGCCTTAGCAGCGCGTCTTTTCCACTTCGGTGAAATGAATATCCAAACTCTGAAAGCCTATTTGCAATCACAACATATACCCGTAAGAATATGAAGCCTGAATTGAAACCTAATTTTATGAAGTCATCTGATCATTTGATTCCGGCAATCATTCAGGATGCAAGCACCAAGAATGTGCTTATGCTGGGGTACATGAATGAAGAAGCCTACGAACAAACGGTTGCACAAAAACGAGTGACCTTCTACAGCCGTTCGAAAAGACGTTTATGGACCAAAGGTGAAACGAGCGGGAGTTTCCTCGATGTCGTCTCCGTCAAGGTGGATTGCGATGTCGATGCAATTCTTATCAATGCCAATCCACATGGGCCGGTGTGCCATACCGGCTCCGATACGTGTTTTAATGAGGAGAACACTTCCGACAACTTTCTCGATACTCTTGAACAGATTATTGCTTTTCGGAAGCGTACACCGAAGGAAGGTTCGTATACAACTTCCCTTTTCAATATGGGAATTAACAAGATCGCTCAAAAGGTCGGAGAAGAGGCCGTTGAGCTCATCATCGAAGCAAAAGATACCAACAACGAATTATTCCTTGGTGAAGCAGCAGACCTACTCTTCCATTTTCTCATCCTCTTGCAAACAAAAGGCAACGGTCTTCAGGATGTATTGGCGGTTTTGAAAAGGAGACACGAAAATCAGCAATAGTATTTTCCTTGGATTACGCCCACCTTGCGGTTCAGTAGCGTTATTCTACTCTATTGCGGTTTCGCAATATTGTCGCTAAAGGTCCACAAATGACGAAGGCTGGTAAACTAAAAATCTGCCGAACCCCTTGCAGATTCGGCAGAAAAATAGTTTTGACTTAGCGGAAGGCCAGAGAGTCGAACTCTGAAGACCTTGCGGTCGGCAGTTTTCAAGACTGCTGCAATACCATTATGCGAGCCTTCCGTTGCACTGCGTCAGGAGGACTCGGGCGTTTGCCCAAGGTCCCCTGTGCAAGGGCAAAACCCGCCCCACTCTGAGGATGTTCCGAATATCAGAGGCCAATAACATTTGGTGTATATTTGTAAGGGTTACTTATCGCTTTCGCAGCATGTTCACTCAGTCAATATTCGGTCATGACAACCATCTATGGTTCCAGAAAAGAAGAGTGGTCCAAAATCATCCTTGATTTCGAGAGGACGCATCCAAACTTCACGCATGAACTCCTTCTTCGATCTACTCAGCTCTCGCCAATCGAGCTAAAGATCTGCATCTTCGCGAGGATGAATCTTTCGATCAAGGAGATCGCCATTCAACTTGGAATTTCGAACAAGAGCGTTCAGAATCATCGCACTCGTATACGGAAGAAGTTGGGAGTGGAGCATGTGTCGTCACTTACTTCATACTTGAATGGTATTTAGCGATAACCAAAGATTCGAGAAGGATGGACTAAGTTCTCGGATTTTCTCGGTAGGTCCAAAGATGCTTAGTCTTTGAGTTCATAGGAATTAGCTCAAGGGCTACGGTCTCTGTTAGGACTTGAGTGACAAGGTGATGTTGAGCAGAAAGAGAGCATACGGGATCTGTTGCTGAGGAGTCTTGAGCGATTAGCCAGGCCTGGCATCTGCAACCGGCAAAATCCAGAGTCCGTCTATCGCAGCTTTTACATGGTTCCGTCATCCATTGCTCACCTCGAAATCGAGTAAAGCCTACCGACTCTTCCCATATCGACTTAAGCGAATGCTCTCGTACATTTTCAAACGATAATCCTGGGAGCACTCCTGCGGCATGACAAGGCCAAGCCTCTCCAGTTGGTGTAATCAGAATGGTACTCCGGCCCCATCCTCCCATACAAGCTTTTGGAAACTTCGCATAATAGTCGGGCACCACAAACTCAATGCGCATTTTTCCTACTAAGCGTTCGCGTGCCAGACGGACCGTCTCCACAGAACCGTCCAATTGCTCTCGTGTTGGTAATAGGAATTCGCGATTGACGAGTGCCCACCCATAATATTGAACATGGGCGATTTCAAGCTTGTGTGCCCCCATTTGTTCCGCCAGCGAAATGATCGAAGGCAGCTCGTCACAATTCGCTTTGTGGATCACGGCATTGACGGTAAATGCAATCTTCCGTTTGCTGATTTCTTTAGCGATTGTTAGTTTTCGAGCGTGAGCTGTGACCCCTGCAATGCTATCAGCAATATCCTGAGTTGCTCCTTGAAGACTTAACTGGAGGTGATCGAGTCCTCCTTGAATGAACGTATCCAGCCGTTCGGCTGTAAGCCCAATTCCTGAGGTGATCAAATTCGTATAGAGACCTGAAGCATGAGCTGACTGAATAAGCTGAAGAAGATCGGTGCGAGCAAGCGGCTCACCGCCTGTCAAATGCAGCTGCATGATTCCGATTTCTGATGCCTGTCGAAACACTTCCGTCCACACTTCAGTCGGCAGTTCATTCGCAGTTGATTCAAGCTCTATGGGGTTTGAGCAATACACGCACTGCAAAGGGCATCGATGCGTTAATTCTGCGATCAGGGCTATGGGAGCGGTCATGTCGAATGCGAGTAATTTACGATGCGCTTTACATGGAGTCGATCGAGGAAGACTCCCACCTCCATCACGATACTCTCCTCTGTTTTATCTGGGTAGTCCTGATGAAGCAGTGTTGCGATTTGGGCGATGGACCTCTCGCCATTACATAATCCTGCTATCTTCGCTCCAGTTTCATTGAGGCGAATCATCCCTTCTGGAACAAGCATAACATTCCCGTGAATTGGATGGGTTTGCAATCGGCAGCCCAGACAGAATACTGGCACAGTGTCAGGAGTAATAAGGTTCATGGCTCAATTCGAAAAGCACCTGGAGGCGGCCAGCCCGGTTCCACATAAGCAAAATAGATAGCGTCGAGTTGCGCCCATAGCAAATCACACTTCGCTCGTAATGCATTGCAAGCCTGATCCTGCTGCTCGCGCGTCTGTGCGTTTGCTACCACCCAATCGAAAGCGAATTTAGCTTCATCCGGCGTTTCAGTAATGCGCTTCTCAAAATAGCTAAGGCCATGAGCAAGCCAGGGATAATGTGTTCGCAGCTTCTCAATTCGTAACGAAATAAGCGCACCGGAAAACAATTCTGTCAGCGAACTTGCTACCGCCTCGATCATAGTCCCTTCGCGTACCAAGTCGAGATAAGCATGGAGCGCGTATCGGATTTGAGGAAGGACTTCTTGTTCATTCACAACTCGCTGCCGTTCAAGACCAGTAGCTTCTGCGAGTTCAATCCAGCACGCGATCCCTCCCGTAGCGTCTGTCACTCCATCGTGTCTTATTACCCGCTCGCGCCACGTTCGCCGAAAGTTAGGATCAAGAGAACGGCTCAATATGATTGCATCCTTTAAAGGAATTCTGCTTTGATAATAATATCGGTTCAACGCCCACGCCTGCAACTGACCTCGCGTTAGTTTGCCCTCGTGCATCAACAAGTGAAATGGATGCCGATGATGATAGCGCTCCTCTCCAATCGTAAATAACGTTTTTCGCAATTCGTCGGCAGTCAGTAGTATCGTCGGAGTTGCAGCATTCATAAAACGAACTCCATGCCGTCTTTGGCAACCTCCCATCCCGCAGAGCGCACATGTTCGTACTCCTTGCTCTCCTCATCCAAAATTGGATTTGTGTTGTTTATATGAATGAAGAACCGTTCTTTCTGTGAAATCCCTGATAAGATCGAGAGGCTACCTTCAACACCGGAGATAGGCAAATGACCCATTTCGCTCGCCTTCTTTCCTGTTCCACGAACTACAAACAGTTCATCGTCTTCCCAGAACGTGCCATCCCACAAGAGAATATCGGAATCAGAAATAGACTGCTCAAGCCGTTCATCAATTTGTCCGACCGCAGGAGAAAATAATAACTTGCGACTTCCTGCTACCGATTCGATCAATAGGGAAATCACTGCCTCATCTTGAGAAAGCTTTTTCATAAATTCTTTCTCCACGTATTCTGGGAATTTACCACGAACCGAGATTGGGGTCATCCTAACAGCATTCAATCCATTGCCCAACACAAAGGGTTTGGAGGGGAGAATGTCGTGCCAGTTCGCTTGAGGCGATTCACGTTGAAGCATTCGGAACATGCTATTCGTTTCCGTCAGGATTCGGCGAACGGAAGGCGTACAATAAATGTCGAGTGGTTGAAACTCGCGTAGGAGCAATAGGCCGAGAGTACCATCTAATTCGGCACTCGTCAATACAACGCCACAAATTGGCGACTGCCTAAGCGTTCGATTTGAAGATTGAATTGGCCAAAGGCATCGTGCGCTCTCGATTTGACGATGCAGGTCTGGTGATGCATTGACCAAAACCCAATGATCAGCTTCCAGTTCGCAAGCTAATTGCACCTGAGTCCGGGACGAGCCACGAAGAGTTTTATTGCGCAACCGGGCGCAATTAGCGCATGTACAATTCCATTGTGGGAAACCGCCGCCTGCGGCGGTGCCCAGCAGTTTGATCGTCACAGTTCAGGCTCACATCACTGCGTTTGAATATGCACTGATCTCACAATTAAGCTCTATTTCTTCGAAGTCAGGTGTTGTCCATTTCATAGTGTTTTGTCCGGTTCGTGTAGTAAATCAGTTAAAGTATCTAATGGTGAACCATCATTGGCATTTGGCCAATCCCGTTCTCAGTTCGCACGTTAAAGAAGTAGACTCCCGTAGGCATTGAGGTGACATTCCAATCGTACGAATGCTTTCCGGCTTCGGCCTCGCCGCAAAATACCTGAGCGTATTGCTTGCCAAGCATATCGACTATTCGTATATCCACAAATTCTCGTCGATCGGTTGAAAATGAAATTACAGTCCTCGCAGAGCAAGGGTTCGGACAGTTCTGGGCGAGAACCAGTCCGTTCTCGACCAGAGCATTTGACGAAACGGCCATGAACTCAGATAACCGCCGACGCCAAAGACCAGTATTAGCTGTCCCAGCAAAAACATAGTTTCTAAAAATAAAAATTGCATCTACGCGATCACCTGCATGACTTTCGGTCCAGCTTACCCCATAATCAGTGGAAACATACGGGCCATTACTCCCGAGTCCGCATTCGAATAAAATATTACCCCCCACAGCGAGACGACGAAATCCCATGATCTTGAGAAGCGTCCAGTTATCACCATTGTCGCTGGTCCGATACAACAACTGATCATCCTGAGCTGCGAAAAGAAGCTTTCCAATAACAGCAAAACTCGTCACGCCGCCGTAAGTAGAGGGGTTTTGTATACCCTTATTTACCTGAACCCAAGTCACGCCTTCATTAGAGGAGCGAAAAATGCCACTATCGGTTCCCGCAAAAAGATATCCGGCACTGACTCCGAAAGCACTAACTGTTTGCCTACTTAGTCCGGATGCTCTCCAGCTCTTCCCACTGTCAATTGATAAATACACACCATCCCCACCGTTACGATATCCCGTTCCGGCAAAAAGTTTTGAACCCTTAATAAATAGAGCCCCGATCGCCTTCCCAGTGACCGGAAGTCCCTCAGCAGACCGACTCCAAGTGACGCCATTATCAGTTGTACGCAAAACGCTTGCTTGTTCACCTGCGACAAAAAGATTTGTCCCGTTACCGCTCATGGTGCCAGCAGCGACACTTGCAGAAAAAAAACCCGTCAGGCTTGTATCAATGTTTTCCCAGCTATTGCCTGCATCCGTAGAAACGATGAGAGCGCCATGATTTGAAGCAGCAAATAACTTCGTGTCCGTGGCTCCGAAACAAGTTGCGTACTGACTAGAAACAACCCACTGACCTAGTGCGTTGGATGCAACACAGAACAGGGCGCTCGCGATAAACGTGACAGCGCAAATCGTATGTCTCATAGTAGTATTGAGTTGCCTTTCAACAACATCTGGTTTCGCAATTTCTACTTCAAGTTTACTTCTTAATAGAACACGCCAACAAAATTATTTGCAGTAGCGTCCTGAAAAGCTACGTAGACCCTTCCGTTAATTACAGTTGGCTCGATTAACGCTCTATTGTGCCCCGCCCCCTGCCAAGTACCTAGTGGAATCTTGAGTATTGCATTCGTTAAGTCCGTCGCATCATAAGCAAAAAGACTTATACTATGCGGGATGCCCTCCGTGTTTGATTGGTCAGAAGGAAGGGCACGTTGCACAACCCACAACACACCCGTTTGTGGAACGTGTTGATCTGAACTTACAACAGGTATGCTACCACCGTACGAAAAAATATCGGTGTTACTTGCAAGCTTCGGGTATTTGGTATTTGTGAGGATATTATTAATCAGACTAAATCCAACGAGCTCCGGCGTTCCACCAGCGATCCCATTGCCGCAGTAGTAGATTACTGGTCCTTGAGGCCCGTTGTAATATGCTGCCCCTCCCAAAACTCCCGGGCTTTGATCTCCATCTGGATTGAGCTTTGCGCCAGGTCGTATTAGACCGACAAATACGGCATTTGGGCTGTAATTATATCCATCACCCGATGTTGGTGACACATAACCTCCCAAATAATTTCGGTCGAGCAGAAAAATTTGTCCATCTTTGCCAGCCGTCACAATTAAACAGCTTGAGGACTCAAATTCAGAGGGAACAACCAACACTCCTCCTGACCCAAGATCATTATCGGAGGTCAACAGCGTGTCTGCATTCGACGGCGCAAACCAGGATGCTACATTGAGATCCACATCTAACTTCAAAACGGCATCGCCGTAATTCTGCCCGCCTCGATTAGCTGAGAGTGGTCCATTTGCAGTTGTGCAATAAATGGAATGTCCGTCGCTGGCTAACCCCATCCCCGATTGCCATATTCCAGCATTGCCGTATTGATTGCTCGGATCGTCGTCAGGTGTAGCGCAAAAAACATTCTTTTGCTCTAAGGTGATAGCGTCGTAGGATATCACCCAACCGTGATAATCCTGTTTAAACTGATCACCATGAGAGCCAAACCCAATATATATACGTCCATTCAACAATAAGAGGCCCGGTCGATTGTTGTGGATTTGCGGGTTGAAGACAATATGTCCCATACCGTCATTCGATCCACCATTGGTTCCAAATGGATTCCCTCCGCTTCCTTTTACTTGAGCGGCAACTTCTACAGGGCTATTCGGCCGTTCAGCACCTGTTACCGCATCAAGCGCGTGTAAGAATATGTGATAAGAGTTATCTGAAATTCTTTTGGTCTTACAGACTAGGAATATGGTGGGCGTCCTACAACATCCACAATGAGAAGCTCTTTTGTCAGAGCCGCATCCACATTCAGATTCACAGCTGCTGCAACGGCAACCACAATCGATAACGGGCGTGCTGGAAATACCAACCATTGGTGAAATATCAAAACTATTCGCATCTCCAGATGGCACTGGAACGTGCCCCGGCGGAATCAAAGGAGTTGTGCCGCCTGTCTCTCTCTTCCATAATATCACCCCGTTATTTATAGATCCTGGCGCGTCGGCATCGAACGCATAAACAGAATCTCCTTCTGTTGCAAGATAAATCACGTTGTGGGCCTCGCCTGCTCCCACTTGGGGGAAATACTGATGGTGCATATATAGGGGTTGCGCGTAGACTTTGCCATCAACTGGATATCGAAAACGTGGCGTTTTCTGAAATTGTTTCGATACGCTGTCGACCGTCAGCGTTGGAAGTGCCTTTTGTTGCTTCCCTCCATTTATAACAACATCTTCATTGAACCATGTCATGCCAGCATACGGATACCAGCCGGTGCGGCCCATATTATAATGCTGTGTCAAAACTGAATAGGGCACGTGACTTACCACTCTAACAGCGTCGCTGAGCGTGCTAACTTGACCTCCACTCGACTGTGTCGCTTGCACTCGATCACCGATTTTCAACGAGCATACTGCAAGCGGTACTTCGGCATGAACCAGCCCTGCACTCACGGTCGGAGCTTTGGCTGAACCTCTCCACACACCATTTATATAGACATCGACAATAGCACCGGAAGCAAGGTCATCAACTGTTACGCTCCGCATACAATCATCGATGATCGTATCATGCTCTGCAACCTCTGGTGGATTTATCGAATTCGATAGCAACGTAGGCGGAGTCTCAGTTCTGGTCGTATGTGGGGGAAGTGGAAAAAACGGGCGCGGGACAACTTCTCCACCTCTAGACGGATTTGCCGGTATCTCTGACGGCCCAATGGGCGACAGGATTGCGCTAACCTGACCTTGATTGAATTTCTGCGGGTTGTTCGGCATTAGTTCGCTAACGATCGTTAATCTACAACATTCCAAATCGATCCATACATACTATAGTATCCATTGGTATCGATCGCTCGTATGCCAACGTTGTACTTTCCCTTTTTCTTTAGTGTCACTGCGAGCGTGACCTGACCGGCGAAGGTTGTGCCGGGAATAAAACGTATAACAGGTATAGTGCCTTGACAGTCACCTCTCGTCCCGGCGTTGCTCGATAGGCTTAGTGCGATCTCCGTATATTTCAGATATCCGAGATTCAACACAAGGTTATTTTGCCATTCTTCGCCTGCTCGAAGAAAGAGTTCTTTAGTTAGTGCAGGCGATGTCGAGACATCAAGCATCGCGGTGATGTGAGTGAAGTTCCACTGTGCTGCGTTTGCAACCCGCTCCTTGTTGTCGGATTCGAGTGCCGAACAGGTTGGCAACGCGCCGATCGAAAGCAGAGACGGGTTCCAGTTACTTGCAGTCGGTAAAGGTGCCGCTGCCGGAGGTGCGGGCTTTGACCCCGCAACCACTTCAACTCC
>JBDTCS010000152.1:0-3235 GCA_039923455.1 Kapaibacterium sp. (SeqCode)
GGGATGATACCCATAAGCGGATCAATGCTCGGGTATTGGGACGCGTACAAGATGCCACCCGCTGCCGCAAGAGCACTTCCAACTATAAAGGTGAACGTGATTACTCGCGAAATATTTATACCCATCAAACTCGCTGCCTGCTGGTTAAAGCTCACGGCTCGCATCGCAGTGCCAATCTTCGTCTTCAGCACGATCACACGCAAAATAAGCATGAGCGAAAAGGACACGCCGATCACCATCGCCTGCACGGTATTAATCGTAATGAGCGACGAGCGAAAAAGCTGTTTGCTGGAGATGATCGATGGAAAGCTCTGTGGGTTCGGTCCGAATACCATCGGCAGCTGCGCAATATTTTCGAGCAGCAGCGAAACACCGATCGCTGTGATAAGCACGGTCACTTTTGGTCTGGCTCGAAGCGGTCGATACGCAAGAAACTCGATTGTCGCACCGAGAATTGCGCATGCCGTCATCGCGACAAGGAAGATTAATATGGCTGCCGGTATTCCACCAATCGGAAGAAACTTGGCAACGAGTGGCGTAGCATAATACGCAACGAAAGCACCAACCATGAACACATCACCGTGCGCAAAATTGATGAAGCGCAACACACCATAGATCATGGTGTATCCGAGTGCGATCAACGCATAGATCGCTCCCAGAGAAATACCGTTGACAAGTTGCTGTAGGAATTGACCCATCCGTGCTTTTGCGAGCTATCTCCAAATCGAGAGCAAGCGCACAATTGCTATTCGTGAATGTGCGCTTGTCTCTTTTAAAGAAGGTGTCTGGTGATCTTCCGAATTATTTGCCCGTCGGAGCTGCCGCAGGTGCGGTGGCTGGTGCGGTCGCAGGCGCCGTTTGTCCTGTTGGCGTAAACGGTGTAAGTGCAGCACCATTAGCTCCAATACGTTGGGCAAAATGGAATTTGCCGTTCTCGATCTTGAGGATCGTGAGTGGCTTTGATGCGTTGCGGTTCGCGTCGATCGTGATATTACCCGTTACCCCGGCAAAATCTTTTGTTGCTGCAATCGCCGCACGTAGTTTTTCATGATCGGTCGAACCGGCACGTTTGATCGCATCGATCAGAATGCGAGCGGCATCATAGCCAAGTGCTGCCATCGCGTCCGGCATTTTGGTATATTTCGCTTGATATTTTTTTACGAACATTTGCACTGTGGTATCGGGGTCTTCGGTTGAAAAGTGATTAGAGAAATAGGTGCCATCGAAATCCTTTTCTGCACCTTTGGTAAGTTCATCCGAATCCCAACCATCGCCACCCAAGAGCGCAACCTTTATTCCGAGCTCGCGTGCCTGACGTACGATAAGCGAAACTTCCGTATAATAACCCGGCACGAAAACGATGTCAGGGTTCGATGCACGGATCGAGGTTAGTGGTGCGTGAAAATCTTTGTCGCCGGAAGAGTATGTTTGCTCACTGACGATCTGTCCGCCAGCTTTCGAAAAAGTCTCACGGAAGGCCTTCGAGAGTCCGAGCGAGTAATCGGATTTTGTGTCAATCAAGATCGCTGCGCGTTTTCCGTGCAGGGAATTCATCGCAAAGTTCGCAAGTGCCTCTCCCTGAAAGGGATCGATAAAACAAATGCGGAAAATGTAATTACCGATCTTCGTCACATCTTCATTCGTCGAAGCGGGCGTGATCATCGGAATGGAAAATTTCTGTGCGATCGGCGCACCGGCCTTCGAACGAGTCGAGGCAACCTCACCGAGCAACGCGACGACCTGATCGCTATTAATCAGTTTCTGAACCGACGCAGCGGCGTCATCCGTCTTGGATTGATCGTCTTCACTGATTAGGTTGATCTTTTTTCCGAGCACTCCGCCCGCAGTGTTGATCTCATCGATTGCGAGTACTGCTCCACCGTGAACCGATTGACCGAACGTGGCGGTATTGCCAGTCATCGAGGCATATTCACCAATGGCTATCTCATCACCCGCCGGTGCGGATTTTTGTTTGCACGAAGTGAAAATCATGCTGCAAGCGACGAGCACAGCTACGAAGGACGAGGCGGTCAATGTTTTTTTCTGCAATCTCGGCATGGTTGAAGTATTGATCATTGGAACAAATATCTCGCTCAAACTCTGTGAATGGAATCTGTCACTATCACTTAAAACACTCGAATGTCGAAAAGCTCGATCGGCCACAACGCAATGGCTCGATGGCCTTCGACGTCGGCGCATGGTGAGACTGTGCACCATCGACTGGCTATAAATATACGGATTTTGGAAGTTAAACGGGCATAAACCGAGCCAAAAAGCTCGGACCCGAAAATCCGATAGACTATCTCAAGAAAATATAGCCGAATCTGCCACCCGAGCGAAAAATAAACTCAGTCAGAGCTACTTTGCCCCCATCGCAGCCAACTTCTTTACGTAGGTACTGCGTGGATAGTCCGTTCGCAAGCGCTCATACCAAAGATTCGAACCCTGTTGATTACCCATCGCGAGGTTCGCTCGGGATAGCTTGTAGTAAGCCATTTCGCGCTTGTACTCCGGTCCCGTTTTGGTCACGTAATCAAAATAAGGCAGCGACTCCGCGTAGCGTTGCATCGCATAATAGGACTCGCCCATCCAGTAATAGGCGTTCGGTACCATTTCCGGTGGATGCCCTGATAGTACCACTTGCGAAAATTGTGCGATTGCTTGATCATAAGCTCCACCGTTAAAAGCCGCAAGCCCGGCCTGAAAGCCTTCGTAATCTCCCATCGAAGGTCGTGGCACGTAAGAGGCACCGGTGAGTGAGCGCTGGCTGTTCAGCCCAGGCTCGGAGGCAACCGGCGGCATGTCGCCACTCGCTTCGTCCGAATTCAGCGCGGCGACACGCTGCAATGCGCTATCGGTTCTCGACATAACTTGTTTTGCCGAGACTGCGCCGCTCTGCGTGTTGGTTGTTTGCTGCGTCGTCGTTTGCTGACGTGTATTTCTTGTGCGCGAAGTGCGAGGCTTGCAGGATGAGATCCCGAGCAAGACCAAAGCCAATAAAAGCGCCCCTACGATTTGTGTTCTCATGATTCGCTCCTTCGGCTTAATAAATGTTAAACTTAATTCCGACCGTCAGCGCAACGCTGGAAGCGGAACGTTGATAGTCTTTCAGATACAATTGATCTGGGTCAAGCTTCGGACTAACGGTTGTCGTCCCGCCATTTTTATCTACTACTTGATAGCTATAAACATAACTGCTCATTTCTGTCAATCGTAATTCTGTGTATAGATCGAA
>JBDTCS010000153.1:0-4856 GCA_039923455.1 Kapaibacterium sp. (SeqCode)
TGCTTTGTGCCGCATACGGTTGCTGCGACGCCAGACAACACGGCACCACACTATACGCTTATCTCGCGCACCGGTGCGTTCGATCCGAACATCATTTGTAATTCGCGCATCGATTCACTGATTGTCAGAGAAGATAGCCCGAATGACAGAGGGCTCGACTCGCTCTTGGTCGTCACTTCGTATAACATGACGCTCAACACGCTGCCGGTCACGCGCTACGAGTTGCAGCACAAGTTTGCATTGCAGGTAATCGATTCGATGCTCGATGGCTGTATCACAGTTCGTGCGAAAGATGTCGCAGGTAATTTCCGTGATACCTCGTACTGCTATTGCACGATGCCGGATACGAATCTTCCGGTCGTGAAGGTCGGCAACATCGTAAATGGCGTCTGGCACATCACGGTTACCGATAATCAGCCGTGGGATCGACTCCTCGACTCGGTAGTGATAGCAATTCAGAGCGTACCTGGGAATATCACAACCTCGATTCCGACAGCATGGCCTGCCGCCCTGAAAAAGGGTCTATTCGAGTTCGATGTGATCACGACCGACACGCTGCTCACGAGTGCGTTCTGTATCTATGCGACAGATCTTGCGGGACATAAATCGCCGCTCGATTGTCAGCACAATCCACCGAAGCCAGATATTTGGACACCGAATATTAACGTTACGAATATCAACCCAGCGCGTATCGCTGTGGATGTTAATGACGTGCATTATTACGGACCAGACACTACGAAGGATTTGATCGGTTGGGATTCCGGTATTGATTCTGTATGGTTCACGAACTATCCACCGAGTGTGATCAATGTGCCGGCAACGATTCATGCGAACTTTGCACATGTGGTGCCAACGTTCCAGATCAATGTGATCGACACGACAAAGATTGATTCGAATGCCTGCGTCACAATCAACGCGAATGACAAACGTACGACAAACGTTGCGACCTGGTGCTATCAATTCAGCAATGATATACTTCCGCCGTCGATCCTAAGCACTGGAACGACGCGCACGATTTTGGATATGTCGGTATCGGATACTACGAACACCGATCGAGGATTGAGGCGCATACAGTTGATCAATGCGGTGAACTTCAATCCACTCGATATGACGCTCACGAATCAGGAGAAGCAAGTGAAGGTATCCTTGCAGGTGACAACGCCTGGGCAATCGTCGATTGGCACGCTGACAGCGATTGATATTGTTGGGGATATGTCCGGTACGCTAAGCACGAAGGCGCAGCACACTACGAGCGCGAACGTTGCGATCTGGGCGCAAGATCTGGGAATGCCAAAGAGTGTTTCGATGCGCAGCACCGGAACGGGATTGCCTGTGGATATGATGGTGCCGGTTCGTTGCATGCCGAATGATACGTTCACGCTTGCGAGGAAGGGGATCACGTCGGTTTCCTTTAGCTTCCAATTCTCAGCCGGCAGTGATCCTGGTATCACATTCAAGAATATCGATCTGACGAATACCTCGTGTTTTGGTTGGGCGCCTACGATGAATACTGTCGGTGGTGTGACGACTGTGACGCTGACAAGTCCGAGCCCGGCGGTTGTGCTGACTGATACGAGCAAGCCACTTGTGAATTTGGTCTTCTCTGCAATTCAGAGTGAGAAACTCACGAGTGCGATCGTAAAGATTACGCCTGATGGATCGGGTAACACGGTCGTGTACAATCAAGGCAATGCCACTACGACAACGGGTACACACACGCTTGTCAATTTGCCTGCACCGTATGGCAATCTGACAGGCACGAACATCGTGGTCATCGGCTCGTGCAATCCATCGATCGGGTCTGGAATAACACCGACAAGTGTATCGCTGATGCCGAACAATCCGAATCCGTTTACGAAGATGACCACGCTGACCTATACGGTTGCGCAAGAAGGCATCGTGACACTCGTGATCTTTGATGCGATGGGTCGTGAGGTTTCGCGGATCGTCAGTCAAGAGCAGAAGCCGGGTCAATACTCGGTGAAGTTCGATGCTGCCAATACTGCACCAGGCTCATACTATGTCCGCCTCGAAACGGGTGGCAAGGTTATCTCACGCATGATGGTGATCAGTAAATAAACTTTCGGGTTTAGATAATTGGAAAGGCTCGAGTGCATTGCACTTGAGCCTTTCTTTTTTGTACCAGGTCTTCGACCGGGCAAGTTTTTTTCTCTGCTACCGTACTCGCTTCGCTAATACAATTGCGGTTCGCGTGGATTGTGTGTTTCCGGATGCTATGCTCTTGATCTCAAGCAAAACTGAGTAGAGTCCGATTGGTAGTGCTGTGCCCGAATCACTTCGACCATCGAAGGTAGCTTGACCGCTGCGATAAAAGCGCGTGTTGTCGAGGAGCGTTCGTACAACGCGCCCTTGCATATCGAGTATGCGCAACCGAGCATAACATTCTTCATCGGTCGCAGAGCTGAACTCCAGATTGGTAAGATCATCGCGTCCATCTCCATCCGGAGAAAATGGATTCGGAGTTGCAGACACACGTGCGGTATTTTCGATTGATTTGGAAGTCTCGCTCACCGAGTTTATCGCGAGTGGTGTGCCTCCGAGTGGATCGGTGCAAGCATTCCAGTTCTGCTTGTCATTCGTTTGTTGATCGAGCGAAATGCGTTCAAGCGAGATACCGGTCGGATTCGTGAGCGGCATCCAATCGTGCGAAAAGCTGAGACTATCGATTGTGCTCGAATCTCGATTACGTAATACGATCCGATTGCCGTTTGCCGTCAACTTAAGATCCGTTCGAGATAAAATATCAAACATCTTTGATTTCGCAAGCATAGGAAACGAATTCGTGGCAAGTGCATTCGCTGCGAGGATTGCAAATGATTGTGAGGGTAGCTCGATCGCAGGGATTGTGTAAGAGTACAAGGTGTCTGTCGTCACGGTATCGCCGACAGCATATTGTAAACCAAAAAAATGGATCGGCCGCGTTGTGGTGTTGAAAAGCTCGATCCACTGGCAAGAGTTTGCGAGTGGTTGGAACATTACTTCGTTGATCTTTAGACCACCGGGTGGAACAGGGTTGAAGCAAGTGATGGAAAGCGTGTCGTTAGCGGGGATCTCATCACCGATTGACTTAGCGATCACTCGGCAATAATTCATTCCGTAGTCTGCGACTGGTTCAACGAGCTGAAGCGTGATCGAATCGTGCGGCGCAAGTCCGAGCTTTGCGATCGTACTAAAAAGGGGAAATGTGCGACCGATCGAATCGGCGTAAATATTGATCGTGGCAGAGTCTACAAGATGTCTTCCGCGATTGTACAAAGTTATATAAAAGGTGATGTCGCCCTGAGTCGGGGTCGCAACGAGTTGAATTGCAGCTAAGTCGATATCTCGGCGCCGAACGGAATTCGGCAATCCACACGTCGCGCCGGTAGTGTCGAGTGTCTCCGCAAGATTCGTGGAGTCTGTCGCTGGCACATCCACATCGAGGCGTTCGAGCGAAGCACCACTGGCGCCACCCCAGCGATGATCATAGAAAAGCGAGTCGATGGTTTGTCCCCGTGCATCTTTTAGAATAACGGCTCCTGCATCGTTATTCAAAGTTGGAAGGGGGGTTTTGTAAGTAACCGCACGGGTCGATAGATGTGGACGTGCAAGTCGAAGCAGTGAATCATTGCTCGTAAGAACAATCAACGAGTCTGGTGCTACGCGTATCGTTGAAGCGATACTCAATGCATTGCCTGCGAGATCACCGACACTCCATGATTTAATATCTATCGTATCGTTAGAGCGATTGAATATCTCTATCCACTCCGGCTCGGGTTTTATTGGAGCGTACATAATTTCGTTTGTAACAACACTTTGAGGTGAAGAGCCACTTGGCACGCTCAGAAATAGTGTATCGTCTTTCGGGAATTCATCGGCCGAATAATTTATCACAACTGCGTATCTACTTGCTGCGTAGGGTTGATGGGGAAGTACGATAGTGTCAGACGTTCCCGTGAATGAACTGATCCCTTGAAGTGGTCGTGTTGTGAGTAACTCACCAGATTGCAATATGGAGTCTTGGTTAGCATCACGATAAAATTCCAGACTCGCACCGATGGCATCACTCGCACCTTTGTTGTGAATGTCGATGAATACAAAGAGTGAGTCAAAATGAAATCGAAAAGCTACACGTAGCAATTTTAGATCATAGCGATAAGGGGTGATGGAGTTTCGCGCACCTGGCGTTGCACCGGCGAGTGCATCGCATGAACTCCAATTGGTCGAATCGGTAGCAGGTTTGTCATCGAAAATTCTTTCGAGTGACGCTCCATTTTTGCCACCCCAGTTTGGTAAATAGTGCAAGCTATCGACTATATGATTTGCCGCATCGAGCAGCACAACATAGTCACCGCCATTATTCAAACTCGGTAACGCGAGTTGATAGATAGGTAGCGTGAGCGCAGAATATTTTGCTTTGAGCGCGGTGCTATCACGAGTAAGGAGAAGGTAGCCACCCGGTAGCATTGTCACAGCATTTATTTTTGGGCGAGTCGTTTCGTCGGTTATCGTATAATTTGTAAAATCGATGCCTGTCGAAGTAGGATTAAATAATTCGATCCATTCGGGCTCCGGAGCTTTTGGGGCGTACATGATCTCGTTAATAACAACATGCGCAGCCTGAGCCCGCACGCACTCAGTCGAACAGATCAATAGGAAGAGGTAGAACCAGAGCAGACGTCGAGACACGCTATATCAACAAGCTTGAAGGATCAAAAAACCATTCTACAACGCCACGAATTTACAAAAGAAAATCCGTTCTGTCGTGTAGGAGCCCAAAAACCTTCCAACAAACGAAATCCAAGCCTAACCGCAGAGTTGGATACTCCGAGAGAGCCCTAATTCCCCATTCAATA
>JBDTCS010000154.1:0-17765 GCA_039923455.1 Kapaibacterium sp. (SeqCode)
AACGGAATTTTGATCATCGCAAAAAATGTGGTGGTGGAATCGGCAAATACTGGTGCGGTTAGGTCACACTGTGCCGTGTCGAGGAAGAAATGAATTCTCTCACCTGGTTTGAATCCGACACCGGATAACTTGATAGAATCGGTCCAGTTGTGGACGAGAGGGAAGCTGTCAAGCTCTAAAAACACTTTTGGCACGGCAGTGATCGTTACCAAGTTCGGACACAACTCGCCATTGATCGCAATTTGGTGTTGACCGAGAGCCCAAGCTCCGGTTGGCAATTCGAGTGAGAGCGTGCCCGAGTCACCGGAAGTAAAGTGATTGACATCGATGCCATCGATGGAAAGCGTCAGCGCCTGATTTTTGGAGTAGCCGAAGCCGCTAATGTGCAGCGAAGCTCCTTGTACAACAGTATCCGCGGATAGCCAGAATGGAGTATGATGCAAGTAAAAAAAGCTGACCGTTCGATATTCCGTGTTGAAGTCGTTATGGGCTCCATGTTCAAGTTCGAGATCGATCGACTTTAAAAAATCGAGTGCATCAAGATAATGAAATCGATAAAGGGTGGTGATGTGATTGATGAACCCTGCGAACGGTAGGGAAAAAATACTGTCGGAGAAATACCACCCGCCATTAAAATAATCTTCCGTGCCCGTACACCGAAACGAGTTAAGCTTCGAAGAGTCGATTCGAAATACCGGATCTCCTTCTAAGTAATAGGGTGCTGGTGGATTCGGCACACAGAGGATCATTCCGATGTAGTGGCCGCGTCCTTTGAGATGCGCGAGCTGATGGTAATTTCCGAATGTAGTAGGATTGGAAACGCTATACACTGTGCGGAAGTATCCTAATTTGGACCTATCCACCGCTCGCAATTGGTAGGCGACCGAATCAAAACAGGATAGTGCAATGTGTGATGTGTTGCGTAGTTGCAAACGTGCGCGAGCACCAAATGGCATCGGAAAGTACGCAGTAAAGGCTAAGGAGTCTGCAGACATTTGGAATGCGCGCATCTGTGGATGACCCACTCGGCTTCCAAAAAAATCTTTGATCGGAACAGAGACGCTTGGTCGAACTTCTCCATCCCAAAAGGCTTCGAGGTAAACGGAATCCCATTCACGTTTGTCAAGGCTATCCAACCGAAACTGCATCGTGTTGATCACTCCTGGACCCTCTAAGGTAGCAAAATTGATTAAGGAATTTGGAGGGATACCGAGCGAAGAGAATGTTGATCTGGACGGCTGCCCCCACCCCCAAGGAGATGCGCGATGATGGTAGGCGGCTTCAGCGGTGGCTTGCTGTGCAGCCAGTAGACCTGTAAGGTCCGGATGAAACGATTCGATTGAATTTGGATCTGCTACAGGTCTCCATTCGAGTGAATAGTAAATATAGTTGCCGTGAAATGTCACTCGAAAATTCTTCTTATAGGGTATCTGGACGTCGCACACGAATCCGCCAGACATTGTGGTATCGAAAGGAGAGCGAAGCAGTCCATCGTGCAAGGAAGCCAGGGCTCGCGGATGTGATTCAACCATCAAGGTGTCATCGATCCAGATCTTGAGATCATAATCGGCGTCTGGAGCGGTGTTATCGATCGTGAACCATAGATGGCTGATAACCCCAGCACCATCGTCACTACCAAGAATCCAATCGCCGTTGGCGTCTTTATCCGGAGTGAATTTCGCAACGCCCCCGAAGCCTGCCCTCGCTCGAATGGGGACAGAATCGGTAGCATCCAGATTGCAGATTGCCATTGGATCAACGACCCGACTATAGGGA
Source organism: Kapaibacterium sp. (SeqCode) (assembly GCA_039923455.1). GTDB lineage: Bacteria > Bacteroidota > Ignavibacteria > Palsa-1295 > Palsa-1295 > JBDTCS01. Next base: position 1,777 of record JBDTCS010000154.1, read on the forward strand.
TCAAGCGATTGCGCCTTCGTGTAGGAGGCCAGTGAAAAAAACAGCGAGTTTAATATGAAAACGATAACGAGAGTAGTAGATTGCATACGAGAATTTTCAACGCTTCCAAATGATGGACTGATAGAGGAGACCGAACGCGTTTGACAACGATCTGAATCAAGTTTCAAAGGTCACAAGTTTCAAACGTTAGTTGCCAACAGTACAATACCCCAAGAACGACTCGCGTTCCTGATTGAGACTAACTCCGTTTTACTCTTATTGGTCTTTGGCTGCGAAGCAGAAAATAGGAGACGCCTCCAAAGATGAGGATCATTGGAATTGCGAAATCTGCACCGAGGGAAAATTGATCGAGGGGTTGAGGGGGAGTGACTCCACTTATGGTATCCTTTATCGGAACTTCGTGCTTAATAGTCGTTCGGAGATTCGCTCCGGCGAGCGCCCAGAACATTAGTACACCAACTGCGAAGACGGCGCAAACGAGAGAGAGTTGTTTTCGCATGAGGGCTGTTGAAAAAACGTTAGACGTCGGCCTCGAACAGTTTTTCGCAGAGTCTTGCGAGTTCGCAGCACTCTTCGTTGGTCAGTTTTTCCTGCAGCTTTGATTCGTAGCTTTGAAAACCAGGGGTGAGTTGTTCGAGCATAGCCAAACCCTTTTCCGTGATTTTCGTAATCACGACGCGACGATCTTGTTCCGAGCGCTTTCGCTCGACGAGGCCGAGCTTTTCGAGCGCATCAATTCTGCGTGTGATGTCCGGCGAGCGATCGAGCATCCGATTGCCGATCTCTCCGCAGGCATGGCCCTCAGGTGTTACACCCTTCAGAATTCGCAGAATATTGTACTGCTCACCGGATATGCCGAAAGGCGAACCGGCTTTGTCCACTTCGGAACGCAGATAACTTGATGCCACCATGACGCCTAGAATCGCCTCTTGTATTGGCGATTCAAACTTCGACATCTTCAAACGCTTTTTCAGTATTTCACCCATGATGATATATCAATGCCTTTGCAATTAACGTTCCAACAGACTATGAAAGCAAGTTAAAACTTAGCCTTTGCGAAAATTAAATCAGATCACCGCGCTAAAAAAGTTGATTGTAGACCTCAAAAAGTGTGTTTTGTGAATATAGCGAGGCAAATCCGGACTCGAAGGCCAATGCTCGCGGACGCTCGGTTGTTGTGTATGTATATTGTCCCATTCACGAAAAAACTTTTGCTGCTCATGGTGTTCCTAAAAAAGTTGTCGATCCTAAATCTTGTCGTTGCGCTTGCCCAATTGTGCTTTGCAACCGGTGCGTTTGGTCAAACCGCGGCAATTTACGGATTGCATCCGAGACCGAAGGTCGCATTCGTTCGAACGGGACTGACTGATTTTCAGATCACGAAAGTGGTCCCCATTTTCATACCCGACGTGCCGCAACCGCTTACTGTCAAAGCGATCGGCTTTTTGCAGTCAATACTAAAGAATAGAATTGGCGACACGCTAAGACTGCGATTGCAATCGAGCTACAGCGGTGAACGGCCTGCGATATTCATCGGTGAACCAGTTGCGAGTCCATCGCTTGCCGCCGCACTCGCGAAAGTTATTCCGATGGGTGAGAATTTGCCGACAGCCGGTGGTTACATTCTCGATGTCGAAAGTGATCTGCTATTGCTTGCCGGCTCAGATCCGGAAGGGACTTTCAACTCTGTATCAACACTTTCGCAATTAATACTCGGAAGCACCGGAAAAATCGAAGCCTCACACATTTGGGACTACCCCGATTTCCCGCGCCGATGGATTTACTCATCGCATAACTTACTCGTTCCGACTCAGGTAAAGGCACTCGAGACGATCGAGGATTCGATGGTGATGCACAAGATGAATGGTGTATCACAAAATGATTTCAAGTACACGATCCTCGATCGTATGCAGAGCAATTATTTTGCGAATGTCGATTCACTCAAAACATATTCGCAGAATAGAAATATCGAGATTGTTCCCGGTGTGATGCCGATCGGATATTCCGAAGGGCTCTTGATACATGATCCAAATCTTGCCGAGGGTGTGCCGGCGTTTGCGAAGTATGTAATCGAGTCGGACACCGGAAGACTTTTGCCGGAGCCTGGGATGACATTGCCGAACGGTGACTTCGAATCGGTGACGAATAATCAATTCACGGGTTGGAGTTTCTACGACGGACCAAATCAAAGTGTATTTGTAGATCACGCAACTGTTCACAGCGGCGCTACAAGTGCGCGCTGTACCACGTTCAGTGCGGGCAATGTTAACGGCAATTGCCGATTCAATCGCTCGCTCAACTGCAAGCCGTATCACTATTATGTGATGACGTGCTATGCTAAGACAGATCAGCTCAACCCGACGAGTGTGCAGTTGCTCGCTATCGGTTATGACGACAATAATAACAGTCGAACGCTGACCTCCACGCAGTATTCCATACCGACGACCTCGAATGGCTGGATAAAAATGCAAGTAGCGTTCAATACGCTAAACTTTCCACACGTCTATGTTTATACGGGACTTTGGGGTGGAAACAAGGGGACGATCTGGTACGATGATTTTCAAATTCGTGAAGCCGGACTACTGAATGTTGTTCGCAGGGGAGGTGCGCCGCTTTGGATTCGCAATCACAAGACTGGTGCAGCATTCAAAGAGGGCGTTGATTTTTCGCCGGTTGTCGATAACGTTTTTGCTCAGGCAAACGGCAACTTTGGTCTTGACCATAATCCCGCCGTCTTGCATAGGCTTTCGACGGGAGCAATCAAAAATGGCGATACAGTTGATGTGTCGTTCTTTCATGCACTCACAACGATCTCGGACACGAGCGGTTATGGACAAGCGACGGTTTGTCTCTCGGAGGATACCCTGTTTACACTGCTGAAGGACGAGATCGACCGTGTAGATCAATTGCATCATCCGAAGAAATTCTTCATGCAACATGATGAGATTCGCGTGATTGGTTGGGATTCCGCTTGTGTATCGAAGAAAGAATCGGCCGCCGCATTGCTTGCGGAGAACACCACTCGCTGCAGCCAGATCATTCAGCAGAAACATCCCGGCGCCGAGGTCATCGCGTGGAATGATATGTTTGATAGCCTGCACAATGCTGTTAACAATTATTATTTGACCAACGGTGACTTGTCGGGTATTTGGAATCTAATCCCGAAAGATATCACAATGATGAACTGGAATTATCGCTACATCGATACCAGTATGCGCCCATTAGCGGCACTCGGATTTTCGCAGATGACAGCACCATATTATGATGTGCATGATACCTATACAATTCGTAATTGGCGCAAAGCGATGGAAGGTATCGCGAATGTGAAAGGGATGATGTATACGACATGGGCAGCAGATTATTCGTATCTCACCGCGTTCGCCGATTACGCTTGGGGCTTGGCACCATACATCATTCACAAACCAATTGATTCGTCGGCACTGGTTGGTTTACATTCAGGTGATTCCATTCGCGTTCGAGTGCAGGTACTCGCAGATTCTTACGATGCGAGCGATGTTATAACGTCGGTTTATTTGAAAGTATATACCGGTGTTATAGACTCGATTCCGATGCGAGCAGATACCGGTACCGGTTGGATCGGTTCTATTCATCAATCTCAAAACTTTTCGTACAGTGTCACGGCACGAAATAAACAGGGCTTATCGCACACGACTCCGCAATATATTGTAGCACTGACTCCGAGTGGTGTGGCAAATGCACTCGCCCGATCAGAGGATGCGATGAAGGTCTATCCAAATCCAGCGAATGAAACCACAACGCTCGGCCTCACGCTGAGCAAAGGCGGACTCTGGCACGTAAAGATCTTTGATATTCTGGGCAGGGAAGTCCTTTCGGAAGCGAAGTTTACTGGTGCCGGCCAGCAACGAGTGACGCTTGATCTAAGTGCGTTGCCGGTTGGATCATACAAATGCGAGGCAATAACTGCTGGAGGGACATTCACGCACGCGATCAACATTTTGCGGTAAATAAAGCGTAGTGTTCGGCATGGAAGGAACTTGCTCTGGCGATGCGGGCTTTCTCAAGCTCACGGTATATGAAGCATTCGTAAAACGATACAGGAAAAAGCGAAAAGGAAATGGCAGAAGAGAAGTTGACAAAGCGTTCGGAAGATTTTAGTGCATGGTACAATGAGGTAATCGCTCGCGCACAGCTTGCTGAGCACGCACCGGTGCGTGGCTGCATGGTAATTCGTCCGAATGGTTACGGCATTTGGGAGCTTATGCAGAAGAATCTTGATCAGATGTTCAAAGATACTGGTCACGAGAATGCTTACTTCCCACTTTTTATACCGCAATCGTTTTTGACAAAAGAAGCGGAGCATGTCGAAGGATTTGCTCCGGAGCTTGCTATCGTCACACATGCCGGCGGGAAAGAGTTGGAGGAGCCGCTTGTTGTTCGTCCCACTTCCGAGACGATTATCTACACGATGTATGCCCGTTGGGTGCAGAGCTATCGCGATCTCCCGATACTCATGAATCAGTGGGCGAATGTCGTCCGTTGGGAAATGCGCACGCGTTTGTTCCTGCGTACGACGGAGTTTCTTTGGCAAGAAGGTCATACTGCACACGAGACAAATGAAGAAGCCGAGATCGAGACGATCAAGATGCTGAACGTCTATCGGACTTTCATGGAAGAGTTTATGGCGATGCCTGTACTAACAGGTCCGAAGTCTGATTCGGAGAAATTTGCAGGTGCCGTTCGTACCTATGCGACGGAAGCTTTGATGCAAGATAATCGTGCGCTCCAAGCCGGTACGAGTCACAACCTTGGGCAGAATTTCGCGAAAGCATTTGGTTTGGAGTTTCAGTCACGTGCCGGAACGCTCGAGCATGCGTGGAACACGAGCTGGGGCGTTTCGACACGCTTGGTCGGCGGGCTTATTATGGCACATGGTGACGATGATGGCCTGGTGCTTCCACCGAAGCTCGCACCGACACAAGTGATGATCGTGCCGATCTGGAAAACCGATGAAGAACGCATAACTGTTTTTGCTGCGGCGACAGATGTTCGTGATCGGTTGAAGTCGGCTGGCATTCGTGTTAAGATGGACGAGCGCGACTCGATGAGTCCGGGTGCGAAATATTACGAGTGGGAGTCGAAGGGTGTGCCGTTCCGAATTGAGATCGGACCGAAAGATGTCGCCGGCGCAACCGTGGTAGTTGTGCCGAGAGTGTTGCTCTCAAGCGAAGAAGAGCCTAAGCCAGGCCGCAAGCAAAAACTTTTCGTCGCACTCGATGGACTGGAAGCAAGAGTGCTCGGATTGATTGACACACTGCAGGCTCAGCTTTTCACGAACGCACTTGAGCGTCGTGAGAAGGGGACGACACGCGGAGTGACGAGCTATGACGAACTCAAGAAGTTGATCGAGGCCGATGCCGGATTTGTGTATGCCGGTTGGTGCGAAAGCAAAGAATGCGAAGCGAAGATCAAAGATGAGACAAAGGCGACGATTCGCGTACTTCCCTTCGAAGAGTTCAGAAGCCCCAAAGCTCCGGAGACTTGCGTAGTCTGCGGCGGACCTGCTAAACATGAAGCGGTCTGGGCAAGAGCATATTGATCCAAAGGATTAAATTAAAGAGGAGCATTGATTCAATGCTCCTCTTTTTATTTGTCCGCGACCGTGTCCGGATATCGTCTTACGATGGTGCAGTAGTTGATCGTTCACCTTCATCGGGGCCCTTCTCATCCCACTCCCACGGTGCTTTACCACGTGGACCGCAATTCCACTTCTTCTCCCACTTTGCTTTGAAGCGTTCTTTTTCCTCGGGCGACATGTTTTGGAATTTGGCTTGTAGGTGTGTGCGCCAGTCCTGATTTCCCCAACCCCGCTCACCGCAGCCGCTATCACCACAGTCATTATTGCTCCAACTCCACTTGCCACTATGACCATGTCGCTTGTGGCCGCAGTGCTTTCCGCCTCCGAACCCGACGAAGAAGCGAGCAAGAACAAGCAGGCCGAGTGTTTGCCAGTAAGTCAGCATCGGTCCGTGAAAAATGTCCGGAATGAGAGCATTCCAAAGTAACATGCCGAAGAGCGCAAACAAAAGCAGAATGATCGGCATGATCAATACAAATTTAAATATCCTTCCCATGACGTTTCAGTATAACTAGTCTAAAAAACCCCTTTGTGTAAATCCGATGCAATAGTATCGGAATAAAATATTAGCTTATGAAGTCATCGTAAACTTCTTGCAGCTTTTCTCGCAGTGTGAGTGTCGCGTAGCGCTTGCGAGCAAGCAGCGTGTTGATGTTCTCACCGGTCATCTCTGCGATCTCCTTAAACGGTCGTCCCTCTATCTCGTGCATGATAAAAACTTCGCGTTGCTTCGTAGGGAGTTCATCGAGTGCACTCGAGATCGCTTCCCACATTAGCTTTTGTTCGTATGAGCCTTCAGGTGTATCCTGCGCATCACCGATGAGTGCTAAGACTCCGAGTGCATTTGCTTCATCGTCGGGATCGAATGTCTCGGGTCGCTTCTTCCGATACCAATCGGTGATCTTGTTTTTCGCGACGGTGTAAAGCCACGAGGCCACTTGTTCGATCGGCTCCTCGATGTCGGCACTTGCGACGAATTGATAGAACACATCCTGCAGAATGTCCTCTGCATCATCCTCCGAAGCTACTCGTTTTCGAATAAAGCCCAAGAGCCTCCCGCGAATCGAGTTGGCTGTTTGCCCGATCCTCTGATTCGCTCCTACCTCCCGAATTCTGGGGGCTTTAGCCACTATTCCGGGATATGGTGCGATTATTACAGATTCCGACGACATCTTCTCCAAAGTTACGGGTTTCGCAAAGTTTGAATCTATGCATTTCGAATACTAAGACGGACGAGCCGTGGAAATATTGTGTCGGTTTTGGAGTTGGGGCTTTCGCCACGGATGATAGACCCGCAGACGTGGTTCAAAGGGCACGGTGGAAGAGGTAAGTTCCGAATCGGTCAGGGCCGGAAAGCACAGCTCGCTGATTCAATGAAGCAAAACGAGATGAACGATAGATTACTCGAGATACTAAATCAGCGCGAAGATTTTAAGGTGACTCCCGAAGAGAAGAAAATGTTGGATTTTTTCGTGGAGTATCTGGATCACGGATCACTCTTCATGACAGGCTTCGAGCCTTTGGAAGATCCTCTTTTCCGATTCACAAATGACGCGCAGCTCTACACATTTAAGCTAAGCGAGATCTGCGAATATGTTCGTGGAATGAAGCACGGACGTGCGATGGACTGGGACACGGTGCCCTTCGAGTATGTCACACATGACTAAACCGATCCGGCAGAGTCGCTGCCAAGTGGAACATACTTCCTAATCATCGAGTCGATCCAACACCGAGTGTCGCGGCAAGTCATCCTCAACTAAGTTCGCTTACGCCGCAACAGCAAATTGTGGCGTAAGTTTTTGTAACATTGACTCGATCTCTTGCAAGCGCTCTTCGCCTTCTTCGGTTGCTCGAATTCGCACCACGAGTCGAAGTTGTTTACCCTCCGTTACGAGGCGAACGTTATTATGCCCAACATCAGGAAAGCGATCGAGAATCAAAGGAAAGGTCGCCTGATAAAAATGCGTCTCCGATTGCTGCGGCATAAGGATTCGCAGCGTGCGTGTCGGTTCGTCGTAGGTCACGTTCTTTGCACCAAGTTGTTTCGCACGTTCACGAATTCGCGCAACGTGAATGAGGTTCTCGGTCTCAAGCGGGAGTGCTCCAAACCTGTCACGCATTTCTGCAATGACCTCTTCGATATCTTTGTCCGTAAGACTTGCGGCCAGGCGCTGATAAAAACGGAAACGCTCGGCATCATCCTCTATGTACGTATCCGGAATCAGTGCATCGACGCCGATCGAAACCGTAACGTCGTCCGTCCCTTCCAATCGCTTTCTTCCGAACGTTGTTCGTTTTGCTTTTGCAAGATCGTCCTTGAACAATTCTTGGAATTCCTCACGCTTTAATTCTTCGACCGTCTCTTCGAGTATTTTTTGATACAACTCGAAGCCGATATCGCCAATGAACCCCGACTGCTCGGCACCAAGCAAATTGCCCGCACCGCGAATCTCCAGATCACGCATCGCAAGTTGGAAACCGGCGCCGAGTTCAGAAAACTCTTCCATCGCTTCGAGCCTTCGAAGTGCATCTTTCGATAACTGACTCACAGGTGGCGCGATGAGATATGCGTACGCTTGCTCGTTCGATCTGCCAACACGTCCGCGCAATTGATAGAGCTCGGCGAGTCCAAAATTCTGTGAGCGATTGATGATGATCGTGTTCGCATTCGGTACGTCGAGACCCGACTCGACGATCTTCGTCGCGCAGAGAATATCAATCTTGCGTTCGAGAAACTCACGCATAACCTTTTCGATTGAGGTCGGAGGGAGTTGCCCGTGAATGATACCAACGCGAGCACGTGGCGCAAGTGTGCGAAGTGAATTCGCAAAGCTATCGATGTCACCAACTTTGTCGTTGATGGCATATATCTGCCCGGCTCTTGCGAGTTCGCGCTTCAATGCTTCGGCAACGCGGGCATTGTCGAAACCGGTGAATACTTCCGTTGCAATCGGAAGTCTGTTTCGAGGCGGAGTCTCCATGACGGAGAGATCGCGCGCTCCGAGAAGCGAAAAGTTTAGCGTTCGCGGAATCGGTGTTGCCGTAAGAGTTAGTGTATCAATGTTCGAGCGAAGTTCGCGAAGCTTTTCTTTTGCCGCTACACCAAACCGATGCTCTTCGTCGATCACGAGCAATCCGAGATCTTTGAAGACGACATCCTTCGAAAGAATGCGATGCGTGCCGATCAACACATCAATAAGACCAGACTCCAGATCTTTGAGTATCTGTGTCTGCTCCTTCTTCGAACGAAAACGTGAAAGCGAAGCACAACGAACTCCGAAGCGCTCGAGTCGATCAGAAAAAGATCGAGCATGTTGCTCTGCGAGAATGGTCGTCGGCACAAGCACGGCAACTTGCTTTTTGTCGATGACCGCTTTCATTGCCGCTCGCATCGCGATCTCCGTCTTGCCGTAACCGACGTCACCGCAAACGAGTCGATCCATCGGCGAAGTCGATTCCATGTCCTTCTTGAAATCGGCGGTGGCTTTCTCCTGATCGGGCGTGTCGTCGTACATGAAGGCAGCCTCCATCTCGCGCTGAATGATGTCATCTTTCGAGAAAGCAAATCCCTCTTGCGATTTGCGTTTCGCATAAAGCTGAATCAAGTTTCGGGCAATGTCTTTGAGTCGCTTCTTTGTGCGCTCCTTTGTGCGTTGCCATTCCGCGGATCCGAGTTTGGAGAGTTGTGGCTGTGTCGGAGTTTCTCCAGCGGAATATTTGGAGAGCTTGTTGATGTAATCGAGATTGACGAATAGCACGTCACTATCACGATAGGCCAGTCGAACGACCTCTTGCTTCGTATCACGGACCGTGATCGTCTCAAGCCCCATAAACTTGCCGATACCCTTGTCTTCATGCACCAGCAGATCACCACGTTTGAGCGAACGCAGTTCGCGAAGTGAGATTCCTTTTGTGCGCGCAGCTTTTTTTCTGGCAGAGGCGCCACGTTCGCGACGTCTTCCAAACAGTTCATGCTCTGTGTAGATAACGCGCTTAGCCGTGTTCGGAAGTGCGAAGCCATGCGCGAGAGAAGGTGTGAGGTATTGAATTGTTGCGCGACTCGCTGTTATCTCGATCGGTACTTCGTCGTCTATTAACTCAAGGGCGGAAGTATCATCCTCAACGTTGGTAAGAGCGGGCGACTCCACATCCATCAGATCTTGCAGCCGCTTTGCGAGATCTTTTGATTCCGAAAGAATCGTGACCGAGAAATCACTCTTCAAGAGTCCGGAGATATGTTCACGAATCAGCTTCAGATTCGCATTAAAACTTGGCTGCGTCTTCGCTCCAAAGTTGATTGCTTTACTTCCGGTAGGGAATGCAGCAACAACAACGCGTTGCAAATGTGCAAGTGCATTTGCGATAGAAAAATCAGAGCCGGTCTCTTCAAGCTTAGATTGGATACGCTCGGGCTCAAGCGAAAACGAAAGCGTGTCCTTCGGCAGATAATCAAAGAGCGTGGAAGTATTGCCCGCCAAGTTCTCTGCAAGTGCATTCGGCACGAGCGTTAACTCTTTTCGTTCAACGATAGAGCGTTGGCTGATCGTATCAAAGGCGCGCATGCTCTCAACGGCGTCACCAAAAAACTCGATACGTACCGGAAGCGTCTCGGTATACGGAAAAATATCAATGATGCCACCGCGCACCGCAAAGTGACCTGATGACTCGACAAACTGGCGCTGCTCAAAGCTATGCTTGCTAAGCCAGGTCTGCACGTTCTCAAATCCCGCGAGTGCACCTGTTTCGAGCGTGAGTGATTCACCGACGAAGTTCTTCTGCGAGGGAAGTGCGCAAGCAACCGACCCAGGATCTGCAATCGTGATGAGCGGTCCATCAGCTCGCGCGATGCGATCAACCGCTTCGAGCAGCTGTGCCGTTGCTTCGGCAGATTGAGTACGCGTCTGGCGTTCCTTCGCGAGTATGGATGCATGTGCCCCTTCAGAAAAAAGCGCGAGGCGATCTTCCTCGAGCAGTCTTGCAAGATCATCGTAGAGTCGCTCGGCGCTTTCAGCATCCTCTGTCAGCACGAGGAGACCCCGATGCAATGTGATGAACGTATGCGCAATTGTCACAGCATCAAGCGAAGCGGGAATATTCGTGAGCGCGATCTCCTCGGTTGCATTGCCGGACTTGATCTTCTGCAACAAATTATGCATTGCTGGAAGCGAGTCGATCGTCGGGCGGAGCGATTTATAAAGTGATGTCACTTGGGCAAAAATTCGGGGTCAAATACAAAAATCATTTAAACTAACGTAAGGCGCAAACAAGGGAAAAGCGGGTTTCTCAACCATTTTTCTCTCGTTTGCGCCCTTACTGGGCTTTTTTTAATTGCGGACACTCTAACGCAATTGCACCTCAAAAAAGTCGCCGCTTATCATGCCAAAATCGGGAGCAACTTTCTGGGACTACATCGGATGCGTCGCTGCGCGATGTTCGTTTGTGTGCTCCGCGCCGATTTCATAGCTCAGCGGTCCATCGAGCCTCGTACGAAGATCGTAGTAAAGCGTGGTGACAAAAGGTGTGTAGAAGAACATCAGTATTCCAGCGCTAAATACACAAATCTTCGAAAGCCACTCGGTAATGCTTGCGATCATCGAGACCGCATCATGCAATGTTAGCGTTGGCGAAAAGAGGAAAGATTTGCCCCATGAGATCAGTTGAGCGGTTTCGAAAATTATGGGTGCAATGAGGATCAGAAAAAGAAGGATGCCGACAATGATACCATACACCATTGAGATTCCGAAGATGCGCCACCAATTTCCCTCAGTTAGGGCCCAACTACGTTTTGCCGCAGCGATCAAGCCGCGCTCTTCGCTAACGAGTGCAGGTAGTAGGACGATGATACGGATTGCAACAAAGAGTCGCGCCAGGCCAAACAGCATTCCAACGAAGACACTCATCGCATAAGAGGCGGTCTGAATCGCACTCACAATCGCATCAGGAATAATTATGAGCGCTAGAAAATACACGAGTTGAAATGCGAGTACTCGCCACACATTTCGGCGTAATGTTTCCGAGAGGACGTTGCCGAATGCGAGCGGGCGCTCTTCGAATGCACGGCAGGCAAGATCGATCGTAGCAGCGTTGGCGAAGAATGCACCAAAAGCAAAAAGAAAAATGCTGAGCAGAATCAAAAGTCCATCGGAGGACATTTTCCAGAAGTGTCCCCACATAAAATCTGAGGTGATCCTCGAATATTTCTTTTGTGTCACAGCAAGTTGAGCACTCGTTCCGGGCACCGTGGTGTGATAGATCGTATCCACTTTTGGGAGTGCAGAAATGATCTTTCCAGTAGATCCGGATCTGGGATCAATCGGAGTTGCGGATTGGGTGCTGATAATACGAGAGGAATCCAAAATCGGTGGGAGCGCGAGTAGGGAATCACGAAGACGGATCGAATCCACGGTGCCGAAGCCTTTTGAATAGATTCGAAGTGTCCCAGGGTTTTGCAACTCAATGATATTTCGAACACGAGATTGCAGATCGTGAATACTCTCATCCGTCCATCCCTTTTCTTGCTGCGCGTCTACTAACGCTTCGCGCACAAAATGCGAGACATTCGAAGAAGTCCAGAGTCCTGCAGGAATAATGCAAACAATTATCAGCAGAACGACAAATAGGAATGTCTTGCCGGTGATTCGGATGGTCTCTCCGAGAATTCCCCCGAGCCCAAGAGGTCTGGATGGTATCATAAAGGCTATGCTGTCTGAAACGGATGATAGGTGATCAATTCTGTATCACGAATATATGACTTTTCAAAGGCCGCTCGGCTTAGGAATGGATTGTAGGCCGTTCTATTTTGCTTCCACTAATTATATACTTACGAGCACTCACGCAAAAGATCGCTCTCGGATATGATCGCGACACCAAGTTCTTCGGCTTTTTTTAGTTTTGATCCGGCTTCCTCACCGGCGAGCACATAGCTCGTTTTCTTACTCACAGAGCCTGAGACCTTTCCACCACGTTGTTCGATCATCGCGGAGGCCTCTTCACGGGTTAGCGTTGGGAGTGTGCCTGTTAGCACAAAAGTTTTGCCCACGAAGAATTCGTTGGAAAGATTTTTCGCTACGCGAGGTTCGGTTTCGTGCAAAGGCAAACCGGCCTTGCGAAGTCTGTCGAGAATATCCAGGTTCTTCTGAATTCGAAAAAAAGTGAATACGCTCGAAGCGATCTCCGGGCCGACAGAAGGCACTGCGTCGATTGCTTCTTCGGTCGCATCACGAAGCGCATCAATCGAGCCGAACGCTTTGATCAAAAGTTTTGCAACGTTGATACCAACATGTCGGACTCCAAGGCCAAACAGCAATCGAGCCGGCGGTTGTTTCTTACTCTGGTCGATTCCTTCAAGCAGATTGGAGACTTTCTTCTCACCCATGCGGTCGAGCGCAAGGAGTTCATCCGAATGCGTGTGCAGATCATAAATGTCTGCAACCGAAGACAAGAGCCCTACCTCCACAAATTGCTGCACGGATTGCTCACCCAGGCCCTCGATATCCAGCGCACCTCGTGATGCAAAGTGTGTAAGGCGTGCGAGTATTTGTGCTGGACACTCCGGGTTTTCACAATACCAATTGACCTCACCCTCCGGTCGCACGAGCGTAGATTCACACTCTGGGCACACCGTTGGAAAATAAAACGGCTTCGAATGCTTCGGTCGCTTTGTGGCATCGACGCCTACAACTTTCGGAATGACTTCGCCACCACGCTCGATGATCACCATATCGCCGACGCGAATATCTTTGCGCTCGATCTCATCCGCATTATGCAAAGTTGCGCGGCGAATGGTGATGCCGGTCAGTGCGACGGGCTCAAGCTCTGCAACAGGTGTGATCGTCCCCATCCGGCCAACTTGCAGCGTGATCGCATTCAATCGGGTATGCGCTTGCTTGGCTTCAAATTTGTATGCGATCGCCCAGCGTGGGGATTTTGCAACGGATCCGAGTGTCTCCTGCTCACGAAGTGCATTTACCTTTACGACTGCGCCGTCAATCTCGAAGGGGAGCGATTCACGCGCTTCCTGCCAATGCATCGCAAACTCCATCACTGCTTCGATCGAGTTCACAACCCGAACCTCTTTCGAAACCGGAAAGCCAAGCTGCTTGAGTGCTTCGATTCGTTTGGCTTGCGTGTCGAGCTTTTCACTTGCTTCGATCTTCGGGTCATCAAACCGAAGATGATACGCCACAAACGTGAGCGGACGCTTGGCTACTTCATGGCTATCGAGCGTTTTGAGCGTACCTGCTGTCGAGTTTCTCGGATTGGCAAACGGCTGTTCGCCGGCTTCCTCACGCTCCCGATTCATTTTGCGAAAGCCTTCCAAGCTCATGAACACCTCGCCTCGAACTTCGAAAGATTCATTGGCATAGGGAGAGGCGGTTCGAGGTTCGAGCGGTATCGCACGGATCGTACGAACATTCGGTGTCACATCATCGCCGGTTGTACCATCGCCGCGAGTCGAGCCGCGTTGCAATGTGCCATTTACATAGAGTAAACTCATCGCGACACCATCGAACTTAAGCTCACACATGTATCCGAAGTTCGGTGCACGTTCGAGTATGCCTTGCACTCGCGTGTCGAACTCGATTACCTCGTCGCGATTGTAGGTGTTAGCAAGCGAGAGCATTGGAACAGCGTGCACTGCTGGCGGAAAGAGCTTCGTAGCTTCACCAGCTACACGCTGTGAAGGGGAGTTGGGCCGAACGAGCTCGGGATGCTCACGCTCCAAAGTTTGCAACTCCGAAAGCAATGCATCGTACTCACGATCAGACACTTTTGGATCGGCGAGCACGTAGTACCGATAATCATGCTCGGCTATTTCACGAACAAGTTCGGCGATGCTTGCTTCGGCTGTTTTGCTCTTGCTCATACTAATTCTTCGCGCACCAACGCTTCTCTCAAAGGATCATACCGAGGAATATCCAATTTAACAACGGTGCCGGGTAAGTCCACGCTCGTGATCTGGAGCGTTCCACCGAGAAGCTTCGCTCGCTCACGCATACCGATGATGCCCAGCGATTTTGATCGGGATAAATCTTCCGTCGAGATTCCAATGCCATCGTCGGTGACAGTAAGTGTGATGGTATCGGGATCTTGCACCAATCGAATTCGAACATGCTGCGCGGCAGCGTGACGTGCAACGTTCGTTAGGGTCTCTTGAAAAATTCGGAATATAGCAGTTGAGCGCGATTGATCAGTGCGGATCTCGTGCGGAAAAATTTCGAGCGTACATTCAGTGCCGGTTCTCCGCTCAAATTCTTGTGCCTGCCACTCGATCGCGGCCGCTAATCCGAGATCATCAAGCATGCCTGGGCGAAGTTCGGTCGAGATTCGCTGCACCGCATGAATGGTGGAATCGACAAGCGTGAGCATTCCTGTAGCCCGCTGACGTAAAGACTCTTGCTCCGGTGTTAGACTCGATCGCATGAGTGAGACATCCATCTTGAGCGCAGTGAGTGCTTGACCAAGTTCGTCGTGAATTTCCCGTGCGATACGGATCCTCTCTTCCTCTTGCATAGATTGCACATGCGTGGAAAGTTCTCGAAATTCTTCCCGCGAGGTTTCCAGCTTTTCTTCCAATCGCTTGCGCTTGCTATCGGCACCCTCTAACGAGTTCGAAACTGTGAATGTAATCAGTGCGAAGATCGACATGCACGTAATTACGAGCAACGCGATGCCAAACGCAGTGTCGTAATAATTATGATTGTAGCCTTCGAGTGTAACGCTTCCCAGCACCGGTGGCACCACGATAGCCGAGAGGATCAGCCTTCGGGCAAGAATTCCGCCTGCTCGTTCGCTCGTGAGTATTCGCATCGCACCTTCTTCCGAGCGCAAAGAAAGGATTCCGATGGAGAACAGGAGGAATGACACGGCGCCCATCAAAGACATCGCGGTAAAATCTGCAACGGTATAAAGATATTGCACATTATACGCGTAGCCAATTATCGCAAGTAGTGCAATCAGGGCAGAGGCAAACGTGAGGTATTGCGCAAGCCTCGGGCTACGATCAGGAAACGAGATTAGCCAAAACAGCGCGGAGCTAAGCAACGCATAATTGAGCGCGGAGTTTGGGGCCATTCTGCCAGCCATCTCGTGCATCCAGCCACGTTGTTGCAACCAAGATAATGGGTGATCGATGCTAAAATCCCGTCCGAAAAAATACTCCAGGAGTGTGAGAAGGGAAAGCAGAAAGACAAAGATCGACAGATTACGGAACAGGTTTTCGTTGCGCCTTGTACCTATTAATAGGCCCCAAATGCAGGCGCTACATGAGAGACTGAAGAACGTCGGAAGTAACCTTCCGGTCGCATAAATCGGGAGCGTTGCGCCGAATGCAGCAAAGTTAGCCGAAGGGGCGGCCAAAAAAAGGCCGACG
>JBDTCS010000155.1:0-25143 GCA_039923455.1 Kapaibacterium sp. (SeqCode)
GTGCCTGCGGTGAATATCGAGTGTCGGGTGTTGAGTCGGTTTGAATGCCGCAGGTTCTGTTGAACTCTGCGCATCCGCTTTACCGAGCGAAAGAATGAACACAAACACACAGAGAATCGCAAGTTTCATCTTTGAACGAATTTCATGGTTGAACGAATTTCATCGTTGAGGAAGAGTCAGCGTTGCCAGAGCATGAATTTCTTTTAATACCATCCTCCCTACGGGTGCTCGGTTGAGATTGTTACGCAAGTTTCTTGCGAAGTGATGTGAAAGTGTAGAACGATTAATGTTCTGGAAGGAGGGATATTAAACGCGGGACGGATCTCGAAGGGCGCAGTCGTGATCGGCGCTGGCATGCTCCATTTGAATCGTGGGATGTTCGATTCCAAACTTGTCGTGCAGCGCTTTGCAGGTGCGCAAAAGCATCGCGTTGTCTATTTCGGTATCGGTCGTCACGAGGTGCACGGTAAGCGCGGTCTCGGTGGTACTCATCGGCCAAATGTGCAAGTCGTGCACTTCACAAATACCGGGAAGCGTAAAAAGATACTCCTCAACAGTATGAGGATCGATGCCGGCAGGTACGCTATCCATCGCAAGATTAAACGACTCTCGAAGCAAATGCCAAGTCATCGCCGTTATCACCACTCCGATCCCGAGACTTATCACGGGATCAAGCCACAACCAACCGGTGAAGCTGATCAATACACCGGTAAGGATGACGCCAAACGAGATAGCAGCATCGCCCGCCATGTGTAGATAGGCGCTGCGAATATTAATATCGTGTTGGTTCTTACGAAAGAGTAGTGCAGTTGCAATGTTGAGGAGCATTCCTGCTGCGGCAACCCAGATAACAACTTGGTTATCGATTGGCTCTGGATGTGTAAAGCGGCCAATCGCTTCATACGCGATTCCTCCAACGATCACAATCAGCATGATCGCATTGAATAGCGCCGCAAGAATAGAGGAACGACGAAGGCCATAGGTTCGGCGTGACGTAGGACGTCGTTGTACGAGCACGCTCGCGATCCATGCGAGTGCAAGCGCAAGCACATCGGTCGCATTGTGTCCGGCATCCGAGAGCAAAGCCAGCGAGTGGCTTGCAAGTCCAAAAACAATCTCGACCACGACGACGCCGAGGTTCAAGGCGATCCCTATCGAAAATCTCTTATCGAAATTTGCGGGCGCATGATCGTGGGTGTGACTATGTGTGTGTGCTGGCATTCGTTTTCTTCGAACACCAATTCCGGCAAAATGCTTCTCGCAGACTTAGACTACACCGATGGGGTTTCGCATATGCGCCTAGAATCCGTGAAACCTTTCGGCGGATTTTATAGTATAGGGGGGTAGAGTATATTAACCGACACCATAATGCATATCTCCGAAGAAAAGCAAAAGGATATTCTAAGACGCCTGAACAAGATCGAGGGTCAGGTGCGAGGACTGAAGAAAATGGTTGAAGATGGCCGCTATTGTGGTGACATACTCAACCAGATCGCTTCGGCACAAGTCGCCTTGCGATCAACCGGCAAGATCATCACGCGCAATCATCTCGAAACATGTGTCACTGACGCACTGCGTTCCGGCAAGAAGGATGCTGCCGAACGCACCTATTCCGAGATCATGACCTTGCTCGATCAGCAAATGAAGTGAGCGCGATATCAAAGTAATAGTTAATCTAAGGATAAGAGGATATATATGTCAGAGTCAGAAACCGCAATGGTAACCGAACCAACACCCGAAGCGAAAGTAGAATCAAAAATTACGCTCAATGTGACGGGCATGCATTGCGCCTCCTGCGTGGGCAATATCGAACGCTCACTCAAAAAGACTGAGGGTGTGAGCGCAGCCACGGTTAATTTGGTGAATGGTGAAGCAAGTGTGACGTATGATGCCGCTACCGTAAGTCTTGATGGGCTTAAGCAAGCTGTTGAAAATGCGGGCTATGGAGTGATCGAACTTCGGCAGACTGCAAGCAGCTCCGTGGGTGAAGCACAAGTTGATGTCGGCGATCATGGCGTGTCGAATGAACATACGACACGTGAAATAATTGAGCAGCACCACGCAAACGAATTGGCAACGCTCAAGAAGCAATTCACACTCTCCGCAATTCTCACGGTGATCATCATGCCGCTCTCGATGGTTATGCTCGTGCCTTCGATCGCGATGCGTCTCGATATGGTGGTGGTCAATTATGTGCTAATGCTTCTGACGCTTCCTGTTCTGATTTACGGTGGGAGAGATATCTTCCGCTCGGCATTCGCTTCGTTTCGGCACTTTCATGCGAACATGGATACGCTTATCGCGATCGGGACAAGTGCATCATTCATCTATAGTGTCGTGCTGACGATTCATCCGAGTGTCACGGGAAGCACGAGCGGCTCAGACGTTTATTTTGATACTACCGCCGTGATCATTACATTAATCCTATTGGGAAATCTTCTCGAAGCGCGTGCAAAGAAAAAATCTTCGGATGCGATCAACAAACTTATCGCGCTCCAACCAAGATCTGTTCGCGTCGTTCGAAACGGCGTCGAGATCGATCTTCCCATCGAGCAGATTCGTATCGGTGATATGTTCATCGTGCGGCCTGGTGAAAAGATCGCAGCAGATGGTGAAGTGATCGAAGGCGTTTCGTCGGTGAATGAATCACTCTTGACCGGCGAGAGCTTGCCCGTTGATAAGAAGATTGGCGACGAAGTCATCGCCGCATCCACAAATGTTGCTGGTAGCCTCACGATTAAAGTCAAGCGCACTGGTCGGGACACCGTGCTCTCGCAAATTATTCGAATGGTGAGCGATGCACAAGCGACGAAAGCTCCGATACAACGGCTCGCGGATATCATAAGTAGTTACTTTGTGCCCGTCGTCATACTGATCTCGCTCGCGACGTTTGGATTATGGTACGCATTCGGTCCGGCCGAAACACAAATGAGCGCAGCGCTGATTCATTTTGTTGCGGTGCTGATTATCGCGTGTCCGTGCGCACTCGGACTCGCTACTCCAACTGCGATAATGGTCGGCACTGGTAAGGGCGCAGGGCTCGGTGTGCTTATTCGATCTGCGGAAAGTCTTGAACGTGCACACGCGCTTGACACGATTGTGCTCGACAAAACAGGTACGATCACGAAAGGTGAACCGGAAGTGACAAGTTTTTTTGCACAAGCGAATGATGCTTCCGGTATACAACACTCAAACGAATATGTGCTTTCGCTCATTGCCTCAATCGAAAGTCGATCGGAACATGCGCTTGCTGGTGCGGTCCTGGCTTATGCTAAAAGTCAGAACGTCACACTCCGCACCGTTACAAATTTTCAAGCGATCGAAGGTATGGGTGCATCAGCAATGGTGGATGGTCACACGATTGTCGTTGGTAACGAGCGTCTCCTCGCACAGTTGGGCATTCGCGTATCGGATGAAATCACTCGCGTAGCAAAGCAAGAACTTGCAGAAGCTCGAACTGTTATCTTCGCTGCCTCCGATGATCATGCGATCGCCGTTCTTGCTTTCGCTGATCCTATCCGCGCAAGTTCACAAAAAGTAATATCCGAATTGCGATCCATGGGACTCAAGGTTGTGATGATGACGGGTGACAATCAAGAGACTGCTGAACGTATTGCAAAAGAGGCAGGCGTCGATAGCTTCTTTGCTCGAGTGCTCCCGCAAGAAAAAGCTGCGAAGATCCGTGAATTGCAAGCTGCGGGTAACAACGTTGCAATGGTTGGCGATGGTATCAACGATGCGCCGGCGCTTGCGAGTGCGAATATTGGAATTGCCATCGGCTCCGGAACCGACATCGCGATCGAAGCAGCGGATATCACACTGATGCGTAATGATCTTGTCGGTGTCATTCACGCGATCAAGATTTCCCGTGCGACGATTCGTACGATCAAGCAAAATTTGTTTTTTGCATTTATCTACAACTCGATCGGTATTCCAATCGCTGCCGGATTGCTTTTTCCCTGGTTTCACTTTACACTCAGCCCGATGATCGCAGCGGGAGCTATGGCGATGAGTTCTGTATCCGTACTGTTGAACTCGCTCAGACTGAACCGAATCAAAATCTGAGGCGAGCGCTTCTCCATTTATTTATCGCAGGACCGAAGAGATCCATCCAATTGATTGCGCCCTGATTACGAGTGGCCTTATTTTGTAGGCGTAAAAACTTCATTCACGTGAAGCAATACACCGTTTGCTCCACCTCCGATCGCGTAGATCTTGTTGTTGAAGGTTGTACAACTCAGCCCATACCGTCCTGTAAATTTCCCTTCGGATTCAGGATTCGACCAGGTGCTCGTTGAAGGATCGAAGACATCAACAACTTCTGAGCAAGTATTTCCATTCGCACCACCGATCGCATAGATCTTGTTGCCTACAAGATTCGCGGCGAAGGTATCACGGGTTCGATAGTGTCCTATCACTTGAGGATGCGTCCACGTGTTCGTCTCAAGATTCAGCACATCGACTCGCGTGAGTGGTTTCCTTAGTTGGCGTCCACCGATCAGATAGATATTATTGCCGACTAGGACAGCTTGGCAATACTCACCACCGGTATACTCGCCCGTTGTCTTCAACAGACTCCACTTGTTCGTAGCAGGATCGAAGACCTCCACCCACGTGATAAATTTTGCGTTGACATCCAATCCGGCAAACACATATATCTTACCACCAACTACGCAGGCTGTGTGATTCCCACGTGGAGTGAACTGACCTGCAATTACCGGAGTGCTCCATGCACGCTTCGACACATCGAATACCTCCACCGCACCGGAAACCCCCATTTGACTAAATCCACCGATCGAATAAATTTTATCTCCGATCGCCGAGGACGAAAGTGCTAGACGTAGTGTAAATTTGCCTTTGGTTTCAAGAGTACTCCATTCTCTCGTTTGAGGATCAAACATCTGAACGATCGGACAAAAGTAAGCGGTGGAATCTGCATTCGGAGTCTCGTTCGATACTCCGCCTATAAGATAGATCTTCCCGCCTGCCAGAACCGCAGAGTGACCGCCGTGTGTAAGGAGGCCTTTATGCGAAAGCGAATCCCAGCTACCCGCAATGCGTACTGGTGGAGCACCAGGTTTAGAGCAAGCACTGAGTATGCATAGCAATACACACGCAAGCATGTATACCCGGAAAGTCAAAAGATAACTTTTGAAGTAATCGCCCATACGCAAAATTACCATAGAGTTCGACTACAGCAATGATAACATACAAGGTTCTCACCGGCGTCACTCGTGGCCAATCGCAGAGAGAGGCTGCGTTGGTAGGGGATGTGCCGAGATTCGCGCTGTCTCTGTCTTGCTGAACTCTCTCAGACTGAACCGTATCAAAAGTCTGACGCGGGCTCTCCTCCGATACCCGCCAGTAGTTTTTTGTGCAGGCCTGAACGTCGTACCGCTTTCATGCCCTTTTGCATTCTTTGATGCATGCTTTCTCAGTTTTTCCGAGTGCAAAGCGACTGTGGAAAAGTTTAGTCCTTCAAACTGTGTCAAATTGTGGGGAAAAGTGCTTGCCTGAGAAATTACTTTAAGTAACCCCTTGACTTTCGATTTTCTTTGTCGTATGTTGGTATCCGGTAGCTTCGCGAAATAGCTGATATGGTTAGTTATTGCGCCGTTTACCATCAATCAATGCGGGACTTGCTCTTCCGCGCTGTGCTTGGATTTTTGCTCTGGATTGTTCTTGTTTGCTAAAAATAGAATGAATACTGGCTGTTTGTCGGCCGGACGAACGGGTTCGTCGTCGACATTTATCTTGAGGTTCCGAATCCGAAATATCGCGATAACCGCGAGTTTTGTGCTGATCCTCGCCGGAGCACTTGCTTCCTGCGGCACTGTGCCCGCTTTACAGGCTCTGAGCACGCAAGAAGGGCTGGCATCCTATTATAGTAACGATTTTCAGGGACGTAAGACCTCCAGTGGGGCGATTTTCGATAATCGCTCCTTTACTGCGGCGCACAGATCCTACCCATTTGGAACAAGGGTTCGGGTGACCAACCTCAAAAACCACGAATCTGTGATTGTTACCATCAATGATCGTGGCCCGAAAAAGCCAGAGCGGGTGATAGATCTGACTTTTGCCGCCGCAAAGCAGATCGGTATGGAAAAAATCGGCTTAGCACCAGTTCGAATTGAGGTGCTCGAGTTTGGAGAGAATTGAAATATTTGACTCATTTTGAAGCTTTTTTGATTAATTGGAGATAAATGGACGGCCGAACATGCTTTCCTGTAGAATGCAGACTACCGGTGTGGAAAACTCTAAGGAGAAATTGTGATTCAGGGGTGTAACAAAAAAAGGGAGTCGGAGTTGTTTGATTACTTCTTCTGTCCGGACACTACATAGATGAGTCATCGAAGACCCATAATCAGAAGATATCTTAGAGTTGCTCTTGGTTGGTAGTCTTGAAATAGGACATTCAACATTTTTTGGGGTAAACCCGCGATAGCTTGCGCAAAAGTGCAATTTCGTGGGGAGGCGTCCCGAATATGGTATATTCGCGCCGATATACTTGTGTATTGTGCCTAATATTTGGACACGATACTATTAAGTAGTGTGCTGATCGGCGCCCGTAGTTCAACTGGATAGAACGTTGGATTCCGGTTCCAAAGGTTGAGGGTTCAAGTCCTTCCGGGCGCACAAACGTGTTGTGCGGTTTGCTGCCCGAGGTCTTGTATAAGACGCTCGCAGCACATAGAGAAGCACAGATAGAGAAGACCGAAGATTTTGTTTCCTTCGCTATCTATCTCTTGTTTGTGAAAGCGATTGCTACTCTGTGATAGAGTAAAAGGTAAGTCAAGTTTTTATTTTTGTTTTGAGAGTTCACTGTTTTAATGATTAGATCTCAGAAGGAATTAAGCGAGGCCAAACATCCGACACAGGGCTTGTCCCAAACGGATAAGTTAGTTCTGCGCTATTCTCAGGCTCGTGATTGGACGCAAGGTAATCAGAAGACGCTGGGCATCATTGCCGTTGTTGTTCTTTTGGCGGTTGCCGGCCTCTTCTATTATGGTAGCGTCAGCAAGACGAACAACGAACGTGCACTGACGCTCGTCGCTCGTATTGAGCCCGCGTATGTGGCAGGTGATTATCGCCACGCGATCGATGGCGACCCGACACACCGCATTCAAGGCGAGCCGGTTGTTGGTTTGCGTCAGATTGTTTCGGATTACGGTTCGACAGATGCCGGTAGTGTTGCAGAGCTGTATCTTGGCAACGCGTACTATTATCTCGGCAAGTACGATAGTGCTCAGACCATGTTCGAGAAAGCCTCGTTCTCAGTTCCGGTAGCGCAAGCATCTTTGGATGCAGGCAAAGCAGCTATTTATGAACATAAGGGTAACAATGAGGAAGCAGCGAAGTTGTTTCAATCGGCGGTTCATAGAGATGAGCATAATCCGCTGAATGCTGATTACACATTGTCAGCTGCTCGTGACTTGCAACAGGCCGGCAAAAAAGACGAAGCTGTGAAGTTGTACAAAGATCTTTTAGAGAAATATCCCGGCACGCAGTTCGATGATGCTGCGAAGCGGGCACTCATGGAGATGAACATTCCAACATAGGATTACCTATTGTTGCAGAGTGTTCGTCGTTCCGCGTTAAGATCTTCTATAGAAAGGCTAACGCTAATGAGATACGGTGTTCGTAAAAGTTGTGAATTAGTTTTATAGAGTGTTTTGAAAACAGCTTCTCGAGAGAAGCATCGTACAAGTGGTAATCATTTGTGCAGTACGACTTTCGAGAATTATAGTAGTAGTAACATAACGTGGGTCCATATACAACTGGATATGCAATTCATTGAAACAATCTCTTCGCCAACAACGCCGGCTTCTAACCGAGTCGGTAGCGTGGGTGGACGGGATCAAGAAAGTTGTTCACCGATCCTGGGCGGGCGCTCTTTAAGCGAGCGTGCGTCCTTCATCTCTAAGGGAGGCAATATGCAGCGGTTCTTGATCGCGCTCTTGCTGTGTCTTGGGCTAGTTTCCCTTGCGGGGAACGCCGAAGCGCAGTACACGAAAGTAGTGAGTGGTTATCTCACGCCAGGACAGACCAACGTATTCTATCCAAGAGTACCTGGTAATACTGCGCTTGATACCATTTACATCATCTCTGGCTCGTACAGTGTCTCGGGTACACTTAGCATCCAACAAGGTGCTGAGATCCGCTTCCTGCCGAACAGCCGAATCGTCGATTCAGCTGGTGGCAAGATTATCGCAAACGGCTTTGCCGGTCTTGCGAAGCAGATCACGTTCCGTGGCCAGCCCGTCAACGCCAATTCTATTGAATGGGGACATTTCCTCGTTCTACCTGGTGCCGACTCTGTGTTTTTCGCGAACTGTAAGTTCGTCAACTTCCGTAAGTTGAACACGGTCGACAACAAGTACATCTATGGCGTGACGAGCACTGCACTTACAAATTCGAACGAGATCATGCGTGTCTCGAACGGTACTGGTGCAGTCATGACGACCTTCTCTGCGAAGACGTATCTATATGACATTGTCGTCGATAGTTGCTTGGCAATGTATCGTGGCGGTGCGTTTGCATTCTTGCAAGCCCCGGCACTTTCCTATTTCCCTGCTGACGACGGTCGTCTTGCACTGGCTAACAGTCAGGTTCGCAGACTTCTTATCCGTGATACCCGCGTCGAGAACACCGATGCTGTTGGTGGCGGCCTCTGGAATGCTACAAATGCATTCGGTGGTGCTATCTACACATCTGCTCGTATCGGTGCTACAACAGGAAATTTTGTAACGACTTTCCTCGGTAATCGTCCGGGACCGTTCTTTACTGCGGCACAGGACACCATGATCTTCGAGCGTTGCGTTGCAGCGAACGATATCGCTGGTGCTGCTGAGTTTGCTCGCGGTGGTGCGATCTATTCCGGTCAATACACAGCGCTCATTGCTTCGCAGATCGCTTGTAATACCGACAGCGCTGTTGCTAAACAGGGTGACGCAAATGCATGGGGCGGTGCTATCGCAGTCAGTGCGACCTCCGGTAACCCATTCTTCCTTGCTCCTCCTGCTTTCGGATTTGATCACCTTCCGGGTCTTGCGATCCTGAAGCGCGCTGCGTTCAACCAGTGCGTTGCCGGTTACGGCGGTGCTATCCATGGCGACTTCAGCGGAATCACCGGACCTGCTTTGAATATTGATGCAGAAAACATCAATCCTTCTACAGGGATCCGCGATTCAGGTCTTATTGCCTTTAATGGTAACGTAGCATACATCGAAGGTGGAGCAATCTATCAACAATGGTATACCTACATTACTGGTTACCTTGCACCGAAAGTTGGTGTGCTTGGTCAGCCGGACTTCCGTCAGATCGAGCTTCGTGTGAAGTTCGTCAATAACGTTGCTGGTATCGGCGGTGGAAGTATCTTCCTCAGCTCATCCAACGGTAACGGAAGTAACAATCCTGATATTCAGAGTCGCCGCGTATGGCACGAGCAGAACTCGGTTAACCCGAGAGATTCTCGCGTCAATCGTCCGGCTTCAGCTTTGAACGTCATTGGTGGTGGCGCAGAGTATGTTGGTCTTCGCGATAGCTGCTTTGCTGTCGAGTACCATAACAACTTCGTCATCGGTGGTAATGGTGGTGCGGTACACATGAATGCCCCACAGGGTGTTTCTCCGTTCGGCATCAACCGTTACTTCGCAAGTGACAAGTTCAATGCATCGAACGTACAGATCGCTCCGCTTCCATACGATCCACGTGAGTTGACTCGCTTCTGCGATAACCACGCGTATCTTGGTACGACAGCAGATTCCGGTGCGCTCTTCTTCAAAGAAGGACGTGGCGGTGCATTGTACATCAATATTTCCAACAAGACGAATACACCGATCGCTCAGGATAGCGTGATCTTCTCTCGTGTACGCATGGAGAAGAACGTTGCTTTTACTGGCTCGGCTATCTATTCGGATAACTATGATCTCCATCTCGTAAGCAACCTCACGTTGATTGCAAACAATCACACAACGTCAGGTTATAGCGCTACAACGGATCTCGAAGGACTTGGAAACAATCCTGGTGATTCCAATGCTGGCGCAACGCTTTGGGGACAGTATGAAGGTTCGCTCCCGTCGTATGAGACAAACTCACGCGGTAATGCGATCTATGATAACACTGCTCGCTATATCATTCGTCTGCCACGCAGCTATGGTGTCGGATTTGGTGGAACAGATACGATCCGTGGTAACTTCTGGGGCGAAACCGGTCCAGATATTATCACAGTACTTCCTTCAGGAGCTTTGCAGCGTACGTTCTTCCTTGACTTCTATCGTACGGGATGCATCTCGAACGTATATGAGCAGAACCGCTCGCCACAACAGTCGTATACTGCGATCGCAGTTGGTGCTGTTCCGGATACACTCCTCATGGAAGGTCGTGTGTACGACATCTATGACAAGGGTACCGACATCAAGACAGCTGATTACAACAATCGCCGTCTTGCACCAGCAGAAGATTTTGCACTCGGACTTCCTACCGATCTCGGTTTTGCTAACGCAAACTTGAGCATCGATCACCATGGTCTTCACCGCTTCACTCGTAACATCTTTGATACGAATGCAGTCTATGTGAACAAGATCATGGGTTACCAGGCAGAGTTTGTCGGACCACATCCGATCGGTTATCCCCTGTTCTTGCAGGCGGACGTCGATCCTGCGGACATCAACCGCGATATGTGCGCTCGTAACTACTCAACCCTGTTCGTCATCAATACCACTACGAACGAGTTCGTCCGTGTAAATGCAAAAGAAACTTCGGTTGATGATGCAGTTGCAACGGTACACAAGTATCGTGGTCGTTTGGATTTCGTACCGGATTCTTCTGTCGTTTCGCGTCACGCTCCGCAGCGCGCTAAGGTCCTCTGGACGCTTTCGCTCCTGCGCCCACTTGCTCCGACCTTCGCTGAAATTCAGCGCGCTTCGAAGCTCGAGGATAGTGCTGCACTTGACGGACGTCTCTATAAGCTCGACCCAAGCCAGTACATGGGTGCCGGTGCAGATTCCGTTTGCACACAGGGTATCAATGCTACTGCTACGTGGTATGCAGGTGAGCGTTATCACACACTTCCAGTTCGTCCGGGAGATAACATCCTTGTTATCAGTCGCACACAGCTTTGGAAGTATGGCGCAGCCGGTGCTATCAACCGTGGCTTGCAGTTCAAGATCGGTGATGTACTCGCTCCGCAGTACGCTTCGGATATCGTGACGTTGCAGAACGATCCGATCAACCCGAATCGTCGCTTCCTCCGTGAGGATGAGAATTATGATAGCCGCGATCCAGGACACATCTTGTTCCGTATCGCTGGTTATGACATCAATAGCTTCTATGATCCGCGCTACTTGTTCGCACCGAACAACTACACGCAGTTGAAGTTTGATGTTAAGATCAATGGTGATTCGAACAACACGCGTCTCAATTGGTGGTTGAATGCTGACACCCTGTTCAATCAGAATGTCGGTGGTTCAAACGGTTATGTGCTCTTGAAGGGACAGCCACACAATCCGGACGTTGTTCCGAGTGGTGAAGGCGTCACAGTGAAGATCACGAACTTCCCACCGAACTTCAATTCCGAAAGCGGTATCATCCGTCACGGATTTGATCTCGGCCCGGATAGCTCGAATCTTTCTATGTGGACATTCCCTCCGTTCATGAATTGCCCTACGGGCTTCCAGACGGATACCCTTTGCGTACGTTCAACTTCGCAGAGCTACACATTCCGCATCTTCGTACAGGATAGTCTTCCAGTGTTCACCAGCTCGCCTTCATTGGCTTGCGCGGCGAACTTGACAGATTCCTTGCGCTATTCTTATGATGTGCAGACTGACGACGAATCAGAAGATTCATCTGCTGCTGCCATCACAGGAATCTGGGCTGCGAAAGATCCGGTCAATAACAGACCTTGGGATTTCCGCTACGGCCGTACATCCTATAAGTTCTTGGTTCGTCCGGAATGGTTGCGTTTGGCAGAAGCTAATCCAAACTTCATTACGAAGGGCCAGATTAACGTCCGCATCGCTGCTGCAACAGTGCTTCCAATGTTGACACCAACACCTCAGGTGAATGGTGAATTGAATCTCGATACAATCGTCGCAGTGCAAGCTGATGACGGTCACACGGGACTCTCAACACAAAGATGGCGCTTGCCGGTTAACGTTGAGCCACACATCATCACGGATACACTTCCGTGGGCGAAGGAAGATGTTGATTACAGCATCGACTTCCACGATCCGAACAACGTACCTCAGATCAAGATCTTTGATGCAAACTTCGGTGACTTCCACACGTACCACTTGGTTTACAAGGGCACGGGCGAGACAGTCTATCGTGACGCACACTATAAGACAGGTAAGGATTCTTTGATCGGTCACACACCACTCTGGTTGAAGATCGATCCGACATCCGGCGTACTCACGGGTACACCTACTGTTACCGACGCTCCTCACACTCGTTTCGCGAGCTGTGGCGGACCGGATACAGTTACGGTTGTCGTGCAGGATCAATGCGGTCTGACGGCTTGGAAGAGCTTTGATCTCAATGTAGATTCGACAAACCACGTCCCTGGATTCCTTCGCGGACCACGTACGATCTGCGTACTTAACAAGCAGGCTTTCTGCGATAGCATTTTGGTACACGATCGTGATCTGCTCCGTCTCGGTAATTGCACCGATACCTTGCACCTCACGGCGCTCAATGCTAACTTGGCACCTGACACAGCTTGGACAGTAACTCCAAATGTCATCGGTGGTACAACGAACGATACACAGCTCGTCAAGATCTGCGGTAAGTTCAACCTCGATGATACCTATTGGAGCCAGAATCCTCCGACACCGCAGTTCATCAGAATCGCTGTGGTCGATAAGGCTGGTCATACGGATACAATTGCGTATCGCGTCTATGTTGGTGACCAACCGACCTTCGAGTGCGCAATCTATGTATCGAATATTGGTACATCTGTTCACCCGACTGATCTACAACGCCTTTGCTTCGGTGCAGGTCGCTTTGGATCGGATTCGCTCGACATTCGCTATTGCGAGTTCGAAATTCCACCGCCACCGGTTAACTCTGTATTCGATTCACGTTGGGAGCTCCCGATCGGTGGATCAATCAAGGGTACCTTGCTCGACATTCGTCGCGATACAGCTCAGTTCTCTATCGTGACCTGGCAGTTCCGCTTCCAGTCGGGTGATGAGGGTGGTACATTCTTATTCCCAGTACACATTTGCTGGAGACCTTCTTGCCTCGATAAGGGTAATACGGGTACATTCCAAGGTAGCTTCTTCTTGCAGGATCCATTCGATCCTACAGAGTTCAACATCAACATGAACACAGGTATTGGACCAGTCAACCCGAGCTTCTATACGCTCATGAAGGTTGGTACCGACTCCTTGTGCTTGGAGATCAGAAACGTCAAGTTGGAAAATGCACGCATTGTCTTCGTACCAACGAAGCTCCTTGCTGTCGGCAAGAATCCATCTTCGGCGAAGGAGTTTGCTCTTGAGCAGAACTATCCGAACCCGTTCAATCCTTCGACCACGCTCAACTTCACAGTTGCGCACAAGTCGGATGTGAGAATCGAGATCTATGATGTCAAGGGTGCAATTGTACGTACGCTTGTTCACGAGTCGTTGGACGCTGGTTCCTACCCGATCACCTGGGATGGTGCGGATGCAGCCGGTAACGTCGTGCCAAGTGGTACCTATGTCGCCAAGATGACGGCTGGTACATTTACTTCATCGGTCAAGATGACCTTGAAGAAATAAATAAAGTCTATGCTCAAAGGGCCTTCTCTACAATAGAGAAGGCCCCAAGAGTAAACTTTTCAGAGTACCACAAATTAGTGCTCAGCAATAAAGTGTTAAAACGAATTACAACTCTCTATAGGAGAACGAATCCCATGAAACTGCGTCAACGAATTTTGATCGTTGCTTGCGTAATCGCGCTGGGAGCTTTTGCCGGAGTCGAGAAGAGTCAGGCACAAATATGGGCTAATTACGATTGCCATATTGTGAACATCTTCTTTAACCCGCTTGCTTCTGCTAAGCTGTTGCCTGTCTCCAGCTTTGTCGATTTCGCTGGTAACCCCGACCCGGACGACGGCATGTATAATGACGATCCTACCGGCTTCTCATTTGATTATAACGGTAACACCTATAACTCAGTGAATATCTGCGTTAACGGTTTTATCACGATCGGCCACAGGCCGCCATCAGTCATCACGAATGACAATACATTCTTGTTCGAGGCGAATAACCCGAACAATACTATTGCGCCATTCTTTGGTGATCACTTCTATCGTACATTGGAAGCGGGTTACCGCCCATCACGTATTCAGACCGAGATCGATGCTGTTCCGGATCCGAATCCGAATGCTTGCGGTATTCTTCCAATGCTCCACACGTATACTGTGGAATGGAAAGATCTGAATATCAACGATAAGACGAATCCTAACTCGATCGCAACCTTCCAGGTACTCATTGTTGAGAATCCGATGGCTAACGATTGTGCGGTTCCGGATCATCGTGCGATCATCCAGTTCCAGTACGGTTCAATCGGTAACGTTGGTACGGTAGTCACACAGGGTGCTACAGTTGGTATTGAAGATTCTACGGGTACATCCCACATGAATGGTCTTTACCCAACTTCGCTTGCTGGTGGTGATTCCACACGTCTCAGTAAAACCGCTCGTACGAGCTGCTGGCCGCCGGCAACATGCTTGCCAGGTCGTGCTATCGAGTTCGGACCGATCGGCGTCTCCACACTGAATCAGTGGGGTGATGGCGACGTAACACTCGATCAGATCAACAACCCGAACGCAACCGTTCGTGCAAATCAAAATCTCTTTGTAACCTTGGCTGACGCAGACAAGATCTTGCGTTCACGTACACAGGTTTCCGGTGGTTCTAATTTGTACTTCGGTACACTCGATAGCGTCGAAGGCCGCGAGGCTTTCCATGGTGATGCGAACCACAATGGTCGGTACACAAATCCGAACCATCCTGGTTTCTTCTTCTATCGCGCAACGTCTTATGATGCCGCATACATTCTGCTGTATCTCGCTGCAAAGCTTCCAGTGCTTCCGTGGCCTGATCCACTTCCTGCTCCGCCATATAAGTCGACGCAGGTCGGTGGTACAAACGTCTCTGGTGTTTCCATCGATGTGAACAACGGACGTTTGGTCGGTAACACCTATAGCGTTCCTGTCGTACTTCGCGGTTCGGTCAATGGCGCACTTAGCGTCGAGGCTGTCGTGAAGAGCGCAGACGAAAGCGCATTGCAGTTCATCGGTACACGTGCACCGAAGGGTGCAGGTTCGATGATGTATTCCAATGGTAAGAATGGCGCATTCGTACTCGCTACATCTGGCGTATACAGTGATGGTGACATTCTTGGATACTTGGAATTCAACGTCGGCGCTCGTCGTACGACTTCGATCGAACTTCAGCAAGTTGCGATCAACGATGAGTCCTTTGCCGGACCATCGACACTCGTACCGCTCGCTTCGATGGATGTCAGCGCATCTGCTAACGGCTTCGCAGTCGAGCAGAACGTGCCGAACCCATTCAACATGAGCGAAGCGCAATCGACCTCGATTCGCTTCACGATGGGTCTATCCGAGAATACCTCGGTTCGTGTGTTCGACATGCTCGGACATGAGATCCGTTCACTTGTTTCCAACGAAGTCTTTACGACAGGCCCGCACACAGTTGCGTGGGATGGTCGTAACAATGCAGGCTCGCTGGTTGCTAACGGTCTCTATTACTACCAGATCACCTCGCCATCCTTCACACAGACTGTGAAGATGCAGGTCATCCGCTGATCTTCTTAACAATCCCCGATCGAGCATAAGCTGCTCGATCGGGACTGTTCATTGAAAAATGGCTACGCATAGAAACTGCATTAGGACTTTATTCTTAATGCCTCTACTATGCATTATGTGGATTACGAATGGACAAGCACAGAATGTCCTTCATGTCCGAATCGATACGCTGACGGTTGCGTCGGCTCCCAACGATGTCATCATCGCTGTGACTTACAAGTTGGATGCTAAACATGCACACGACTTTTATGGTTACGATTCACGATTCTCGTATGATGCGTCCAAAGCAACTGCTGTAAGCGTGATCTTTGATAACTCGGCAACGGATATTTCCGGTACGTTTCATCAAGGTAGCACACTTCCGGGAGAAGTTAGGGCAACAGCACTCGGCGGTTCCGAACTTGATCTAAGCAATCCGGTTCTCTATCGTGTACGCTTTACGGTTTTTGCCGGCATCATTGATACTGCTTTCCTGCATTTCTTCCGATTTGATATTACCGACTCGATGAAAATCGATTCGGTCAAACTTCAAGATGGATGGATCAGGCTCGACCGACCGGTCGTGCCACCGAAAAAGATAAACCTGAGCTTAGTAAGCTCTAATCTTACGGTGAAAGCAGATTCGAGTATTGATATCCCGATTGGGATAACCAACATGACGGGTGGTGCGCTTAAAAAAGGTATCTTTAGCTTTCGCTTCGATACTACGGCTCTCGATTTTGTGCGATCGGTGTCCGGTACCATCAGTGGAGATGTGATTGTTACGAGCGATACTGTCAAACAGAATCACGTAACCGTGTACTTCGCTAATACCGATACATCGAAAGCATTGCAAGGTGCCGGAACGTTGCTCACGCTGCGTTTTCGGGCAAAACCGCGAACGGATACACTTTGCACTGTGCTGTCGGATACTGCCTTTCGAGCGCTCAACACTGATGCGCTCATTGACACTGTCCGTTTGTTCATCGGTAACATCTGTGTTTACGGAAGCCCGCACGTCGGCGTTAGTGCCACAAGCGAAGCTACTGAAACCACAAGCCTGCGTGTTTGGCCAAACCCTGCTACTACAAAAGTGGAATTAGGGTTGACCGGATACAAAGGGCGCTACCGACTTCAAGTTTTTAACATACTTGGAGCGCAAGTCTTCGAATCTCAAAGCTCGGCACCAATAACTTGGTCGCCCGGAGCTAACTGCCAAACCGGCACATACGAGGTTCGAGCCACGATCGAAAAAGGAAACGGAAGCAACCGAGAATTGCACGCCACCTTTCAATTGATCCACTAAAGCCATTGAGAAGCTCATTTCTGGTAAAGAGAGAGCAAAAAAGAGTGTAACAAAAACTGCAAAGTATACTTAGTTGTGAGGAACATGAACCTAAAGACTTTTTTTCAAATCAAGGAGAATCAAGCCATGCGAGAGCGTTACGGCTACTGGGCTCCGAAGATGCTGGCGGTACTTATTGTACTTCTTAGCTTTTCGGCAGCCAATGCGGTTATTAACCCGAAGTACGAGCCGACTTTGTCGGTGAGGAACTACACGGTGTACCCTGACGGTACCCTTCGCATTCCGGCTCCGGCGCCGGGTGGGGATCGTTACTTTCTTGTCCCGGTCTTCATCTACAATCAGTTCGATCCTGCTTACAATCCGAATGTCGGTGGGCAGTTTATCGAGCCAATTCGTAGTTTCAACTTCCAGTTGACCTATTTTACTCAGGCAATGGTACTCGATACCACCCCGAGTCATGGTCCGGCAGTTGTCACGATCGGACCAGGCATGGGCAACGACAGCCTCTCGGCTATCGCTAAGAATTTCTACATTCGTTACAGCGATATTCTCGCTCCGGGTGATACAAATCCTAACCCATACCGTCACATCATTCGTGTAACTGGTGCAAGCGAAATTCCGCTTCCGCTTGTTGACGAGTTCCATCCAATTCCAGGAACGACCCACATGAATAGCGACACTACAGCTGTTCTTGTGTACATCCGTTTCAAAGTTGTTATCAACTCGGTTCAGGCCGGTTTGTTGCAGCTTGATAGCTCGCTCTTCAATGATCACTACGGTGATTCATTGCCGAATGCGCTTACCTATAAAAGAGGTAATTTCGGTGGCGATCCTCAGGCTAAGGGCCAGGGATACGTGAGCATCACGGATCAACCTGCGTTTGATTTCCGTCCGTATTCACAAATTTCGACGACGGATAATGTCAACTTCAAGTTGCTTTCTGATCTCATCTACGATCCTACGATCCTTGGTTCGGGTAATCCGCAGCAGGCGATTCAGGTTCGTAATGCTATCGGAACCACACGTTTGACGAACATCACAGTTGTCACCAACCAGCCTTGGCTCAATGTCAGCCAAAGTCCGGGCGGTGGTCAGCACACAATCTTTATTCCAAGAATCGATTATACTTCGAGCTTCGGTTCGGAAGAAAAAGATCTTTGGATCAGTGCTGATGGCGGGACTCTGCCTCCAGGTATCTATTTCGGAATCGTTACACTTACAAGTGATGGCGCTCTGAATTCACCTGCTCGCATTCTCGTACGTCTTATTGTTCGCCGTCGTCCGAACGAACCTTCAACAGGCAATGGAACAGGTATCCGTTTGACGCTTACCAATTCTTGCTTGCCGCAGTGCTCGAACACGATCACGTTTGGAACAGGCCCTGGTGCAACAGCCGGTCTTGATCCACTCTATGGTGAGACGGTCTTCTCGACGAATGATCGCCTAACACGTGACACCAATGTCGTCGCCGGTCAGCGTTGCTGGGCTTATTTCCGTCCGTTCGATTTGAATGTTGATCCTGCTTTCCAGGATCCTACGTTCCTCGGAACAGACCGTGATATCCGCAATGAGAATACCGACACCACGATTCTCTACAAAGTAATCTTCAGTGCAGGTTCGGGCGCAACGAATTGCTATCCTGTTACTGTCTGCGTCGATCCAAGTGATTTCCCTGCCGGTGCTCGTATCATCGCTCGCGACACACTCAATGGATCTCAGTTCTCTGTCGATCTTCGTAATGCTACCGAGAATGGTAATCAGCGTTGCTTCGTGATTCGTGATCCACGTATCACCAGCTTCGTCATCGAGTACACACCTGGTACGATCGGCAAAGTCCCAAGCTTCGTAAAGAATGGTTGGAATCTAATCTCGCTTCCGGTTATTCCACCGGACTTGCGTGCAAAGACAATCTTCCCGAATTCAGCTGGTAATCCTTATGAGTACCGTGCTGACATCGGTTGGACAACACCACTTGGTGGCCTCTTGGAATTCGGACGTGGCTACATGCTCAAGTATGGCAGCACCATCGGCAACGACTCGATCGTTGCAGGTATCCGTACCAAGTCGATCCACAAAGTGCGCATCGATCAAGGCTGGAACACGATCGGCTCGATCAGCGTGACGACATCCGTTGCCGGTATCAGCTTTGAACCGCTTCCTGGTAACCTCACGATTCCAACACAGATCTCGGATGTATACGAATTCATCCCTGCTCGTGGCTATCGCACCGTAGCATACATCACACCTGGTAAAGGTTACTTTGTAAAGACCGATTCTTCGGGTTATTATGACCTCGATTTCGTGCCGAACAAAGCGACTGTCAACCCAAGTGGTGAGTTGATGCAGAGCTTGGCTAAGGTCACCGTTCGTGATGCAGGTCAGAATGCACAGGATCTCTACTTCGGTTCTTCCAACACTGAAGTGAAGTCCACTCGCTTCGAACTGCCTCCGTATGTGAACGGCCTCGATGCTCGCTTCACATCGAACAAGGGCTTCATCGAGTACAATCAGAATGGCTATAACGTAGCAATCAAGTCTACGAGCTATCCTGTTGCGATGAACTTCTCGAACGTTGTTGGTCAGGTGGAAGTCCGCGATCTTAGCGGTAACCTCCTCGGCACAGCAGTGAACGGTGGTACGGTTGTCATCAACGATGCAAACGTCAACCAGGTTGTGATCACTTCGAAGGCAACTGCAACAGCAGTGAACGCTTCGGGCTTTGCTCTTGAGCAGAACTACCCGAACCCATTCAACCCTTCGACCTCGATCTTCTACACGGTTCCAGCTGAGACGAACGTGACTCTGACAGTTTACAACGCCCTTGGGCAGGTTGTCAGAACCCTCGTCAATGGAACAGTAGCTTCCGGTCGTCATGAGGTTCGCTTCGATGCTTCCGAGCTCGCTTCGGGTACGTACATGTACACACTCAAGGCAGGCAACTTCACGCAGTCTGCGCGAATGATTCTTTCGAAGTAATTTGATGCGCCACCTGTAACAAGGTGGCCCATTCGAGAGTTATTAAGAGCGGGAGCCTGTTGGCTTCCGCTCTTCTTTTTTGTTATAGCGTTTGCTAATCTTGAGATAAAAATCTTGACCGTGAATCGTATGTTCAGAAAATCAAATTTCGCTGCACTTTTGCTACTCGTATTCCTCACAAGCGAAAGCTTTGCGCAGACTCCGCAGTTCAAACTGGATGTCACACTATCTCGCGGTAGTTTTAAGCGTATTATCACCTTCGGTTATGACCCAGCTGCGACCAAGGGAGCCGATGCTACATTCGGAGAAGATAGTGATTATCCGCCGCTCTTTGGCGAAGATTTTGTACTCCTTAATTCTGATTCCAGCTTTCAAAATCGCGATGGTGTGAGTGGTATGGGAGTCACGAAGACCGATATTCGTCATAAACCGGACAGCGCATCATTCACCATCGGGTATGAGTGGGAGATGATTTTGGAATCCTATCCGGCTACTATTAGCTGGGATCCGAGTGCTATACCCGCGATCGTTCATCATGTCATTTTGCAGAACGCTAATGATCTCAAGCATCCGCTTGCAGATATGAAGACGCAGTCATCACTAACAGTAACAAGCGATAACCGTCTCAATTTTCATGATGTCTATATGACGCTTTATTACAACAGCGAACCAGCGGCTGTGCATAGCGCGGGTGCGGTCGGAACAGGTTTGCTTAGCGATCTGAGTGCGACTCCGAATCCGTTCATAGCAAACTCACGCATTAATTTTACACTACGAAAAGAAGCATCCATAAGCATCGTTGCCTATGATGCAGCCGGTAGGGAAGTATATACGCAGAACAGCATTGGTCACGCCGGTTCGAATCTGATCGCGCTTGATCGCTCGACGATGACGAGCGCTTCGGGACCACTTTTTGTTCGCGTATCTGCGACTTCAGCGGCGGAGCAAAACGTCCGCACCTTAACGCTCATCGCGCAGTAAACACAGCTGGCGCAGTAAACAAAGTTAGTATTAGGGACGTATGGCTTTACGGCGCACACCGAGTCCGAGTCTGTTTGACACTCCGTTGCCGAGGTCGGTATCAAGCGCACCTTCTCGCGAGCAAGGTCAGGCGCCGCTGACGGTCGGTGGTTTGACGAAAGCGATTCGCGGTTTGCTGGAGTCCACATTTAACGATGTCGTTGTCGAAGGCGAGATCTCGAATTTCACCGATCACCGTTCCGGCCATCGTTACTGGACGCTGAAGGATTCTGACGCCTCGATCAGTTGCGTGTTCTGGAAAACACGGACCGCAAACTTCGACATCAAGGACGGGATGAAGGTAGTTTGCCGAGGCAAACTCTCCGTATATCCTCCCAGAGGCGCGTATCAGCTTGATGTCCTGCAAGTACGTCCTGTTGGCATCGGAGAGCTCCAGAAGGCTCTGGAAGCGCTCCAAAAGAAGCTACACGCTGAAGGTCTATTCGATCCCTCCCGCAAACGCCCGATTCCGGACTACCCTAAAGTGCTCGGTATCGTCACAAGTGAAACCGGTGCAGCGCTTCATGATATTCTGACCGTCCTCAGGCGTCGATATCCGCTCGTTCGGGTTCTGCTGCGTCCCGCGACTGTGCAAGGAGTTGGGGCAGAGCTTGAAATCGCTCGTGCGATTCAGGAATTCAATCTCGTCACCGGAAAAAATCGTCCGGACGTTTTGATCGTCGGTAGAGGTGGAGGTTCGCTCGAAGATCTTTGGTCTTTCAACGAGGAGGCCGTTGCTCGCGCAATCTTTGCGTCGCAAATTCCGATTATCTCCGCAGTTGGTCATGAGGTCGATGTGACGATCGCAGATATGGTCGCCGATCTTCGCGCTCCAACACCAACCGCAGCTGCAGAACTCGCTACGCCGGACATTGCGGAGTTGCTGCAAAATATTCAGGCCATGTCCTATGGAATTCGGCAGTCCGTGCTCAGTGATTTGCGTCAAAAGTCGAGAGCACTGGAGCATTTCGTATCGGGCTACGCATTGAACGCACTCGTCGTGAACAATCTTAACACCAAGCGAGAACGCGTCGAGAATCTGATCAGCGGCATCCGCACTAAGCTCAAGCACTCGCTCGAAAAGCACCATCTCACACTTGATCGTGATCTTTCGCGGCTCAAAGTGCTGAGTCCGTATGCTGTGCTCGAGCGCGGATATGCGTTGCTCGAAACCACAGAGGGTGATCTGATATCACGCAAATCAACGCTCGACGATAAATCCATTCGTGAAGCCGTGCTTGTATTGCTCGATGGCAAAGTTGGCGTACGTTTCGGCGACAAGTAGCCTCGTTTACATCTGCGACGGTTAGCTTTCGTTTTCAGGTTGGGACAATTTTCGCCCTACGCCGCCCCTCTCGCACTTTCCGGAAATTCCATTTGTTAGAGGTCGAGCGTAAAATACGCCCTATTCGGATCACAACCTGCATTTCATAATCTGCATTGAGAGCTCTTGGCAAAGCAAGTTAAAAGCGACGGAAATTTTGAGAGTGAGTTCGAACGCCTCGGCACAGTCGTCGAGCGTTTGGAAGATGGCAATGTCCCGCTCGAGGAGATGTTGAAGCTCTATGAAGAAGGGATGTCGCTTGCTGAAAAGTTACGCGTGCTGCTTACGGATGCGGAGCTTCGTGTTGAGAAGCTCTCGAAGATGCACGAGGAAATGATTACCGAGGATTCCGAAGATCGCGATGATTAATTCTCGCAACAAACGCAAGTTTGTGTGCGAACAGATTGTTGAATAGTGAGACTTACTCATTTTTTGAGAGCGTTGCATGGAGGCATTTGAGAGCTATCCGTATCTGAAAAATATTCACGAGCCCGAAGATCTTCGGAAGCTCGCGATCAGCGATCTCCGCGGAGTCTCGAAAGACGTTCGCGAATTTCTGATCGATACGATTTCCAAGATCGGTGGACATTTCGGTGCCGGACTTGGCACGGTTGAGCTTACCGTCGCGCTACACTATGCGCTTAACACTCCGACCGATCGCATCATTTGGGATGTCGGTCATCAAGCCTATCCGCATAAAATTCTCACAGCGCGCAAAGATCAGATGCACACCATTCGTCAGAAGGATGGTCTTGCACCATTTTTGCGTCGCGAAGAGAGTGAGTATGATGTTTTTGGTGCGGGACATGCTTCTACTTCTATCAGCGCAGCGCTCGGAATTGCTGCGGCTCGTGATTTTAAAGGAGAAGATTTCAAAGTCGCTGCGGTGATCGGCGATGGCTCGATGACGGGCGGTATGGCATACGAAGCACTGAATAATTGTGGCGTGCTTGGCAAAGATGTGATCGTTATACTGAACGACAATCGTATGTCGATCGCCCCGAATGTGTGGGCGTTACACAATTATTTTAATACGCTCATCACGAATCCGACTGTTCGGAAATTTAAGGATTCGGTTTGGGACGCTGCTGGAAAAATTCATAAAGGCGACCGTCTTCGTTTTGCCGGAAGTAAGTTGATAGATGGAATGAAGGCGGTGATGACGCCCGGCATGATGTTCGAAGCACTTGGCTTCAAATATTTTGGACCGGTCAACGGACACAACGTTGTCAAGCTGGTCGAGATGCTCAATTTCTTAAAAGAGCAATCTGGTCCGCTACTGCTACACGTTATTTCTGAAAAAGGCAAGGGCTACGCTCCTGCGGAATCACACGTCCAGCGTTATCATGCTGCCGGTGGTGCATTCGATAAGATCACAGGTTCGGCGATCACAAAACCTGTCACAGCACCACAGCCACCGGACCTGATGAAAGTGTTTGGCACTGCCCTCGTTGAAATTTGTAAGAACAACGACAAAGTAGTTGGCATCACAGCTGCAATGCCCGATGGGACGGGACTAAATATTCTTCAGAAGGAATTGCCCGATCGGTTTTTTGACGTCGGTATTGCAGAGCAACACGCGGTTACGTTTGCGGCAGGTATGGCGACCGAAGGCTTCACACCGGTTTGCGCGATCTACTCCACCTTTGCGCAGCGTGCATTCGATCAGATTGTGCATGACGTCTCGATTCAAAAATTGAATGTCGTCTTCGCGATGGATCGTGCGGGACTGGTTGGTGCCGATGGACCAACGCATCATGGCGCATTTGATCTTTCGTATTTGCGCCTGATTCCGAACATGACGATGATGGTGCCGAAGGACGAACAAGAGCTGCGCGACATGCTCTTTACCGCAACCGAATTTCAGCAAGGCCCGATCGCGTTGCGTTGGCCGCGTGGTGCGGGAGTCGGTGTGCCGCTCGCTGCATCCGGATTTTCGAAGCTCAAGATCGGCGTTGGAGAGATGATGAAAGATGGTGACGAGGTTGCGATACTCGGTGTCGGTCCGTTGCTCTACC
This sequence comes from Kapaibacterium sp. (SeqCode), assembly GCA_039923455.1. Classification (GTDB taxonomy): domain Bacteria; phylum Bacteroidota; class Ignavibacteria; order Palsa-1295; family Palsa-1295; genus JBDTCS01. Next base: position 24,447 of record JBDTCS010000155.1, read on the forward strand.
AAGCAATGAAAGCTGCGGAAGATCTCGATCACGAAGGCATCTCAACTGCCGTGTTCAATGCTCGCTTCGTGAAGCCGCTCGACAAAGCGTTACTGAACGCGATCGCTGAGCGATTCAAATATGTTGTGACCCTCGAAGAAAATACTGTAGCTGGCGGATTCGGAAGTGCGGTACTCGAACATTTTGCGACGCTCGCTTCACGTCCGAAAGTAAAGCTGCACGGATTGCCCGATGCATTTATCGAGCATGGCGCACCGAATGAATTGCTTAAAGAGATCGGACTCGATCGTGCAGGGATTGCGAACGTGGTTCGCACTTTTGTGACTGCTGACAAAAACGCTCTCAAAGTAAAAATAGGATCATGAAGTTTACCTGGCAACTCGGTATTGCGATCGTGTTCGGATTGTTCTGGGCGGGATACGTGATCAACTTTATATCGTCAAATGGCAACAATCGTCCCGCGTTGATTTTCGCGTGGACCGGATTTCTCTTCGCGATGATCTTCTACCAACAACACCGGAAGCAGAACGCAAAATACTTTCAAAACAAAGAAGCCACGCTCGAAGAAAAAGAATTCGAAGCGTGGGCTAAAGATCGAAATAAGGCTTAGTCCGAAATAAGACCTAATCCGATATAGCGCTTAATTTACTTTGCGCAATTTCACAGAGAAGATCTCTCCACTCGCGGTTGTAAGCCT
>JBDTCS010000156.1:0-13339 GCA_039923455.1 Kapaibacterium sp. (SeqCode)
GTATCCGTAAAGTGACCGTCGGCTCCGGTGATCCCAGTACCTACGGGATCAACTGTCAGCGCAACAAGCTTACTGTTTGGCGAGAAGCTTGCATGGTACAAGACATCGATGGTGCGCGGAGCGTTGATTTGGCTTCTGTCAAGATAGAAGGTTTGTTTCTGAGGCACAGAATGAATATCATCCACAATCGTAACAATGTGCGACCCATCGCGACTCCTCGCCTTGACTATCGGCTCAAGGAGCACATTATTGTCCGTTGGATATGGCAGCAAAATTTGCGTTCGTGGACAATAGAGTCCGGCAAAGTGCTGCCCAAGTGGAAAAGATATTCCAATCAACATGCTGTCAGAGTTGAATGTTGATTTTGGAAACCAATCGAATAACTCAATTCCAGACGGCCCAAGCGGACCACACGTATCGGGCGAAATTCTTCGGCACTCCTTCGTCGAAACTCGGTAGGTATAAATATTCCTAACCCCAAAAGAGTGACCACCAGCTGAGCTGGAGTCGACACTGGAAAACACTTCCAACGCGAGTAGATCGGGGTCATAAGGAGACCACATGGGAGCACTAAATGCGTAATCGGATTCGCGTGGAAGGCGAGGACTGATTGCGATCTGGGTAGATTTCAACGTTGCTAGATCCAGCACGTAAACAGTGTTCCCTCTTGCGTTCAGGTAGGATAAATACTTGTCATCGCCAGATACCTTTTGAAGGTTATGTCCTCTTCCGGGTATGAACCGATCCCCGCCTGTGGAGTCATCTGGGAGTGGGCAACCACATCCATCTGAACGGAATTGAGAACGGGCCTCATACGATTGGAGTACAACAATTACAACGAGTAAGAACAGCGCACTTAATTTTAGTATCTTGTTCACATCTTTCATTAAACTTAGTGAATGACGACTATTCGTTTTGTCTCCCTATAATTACCACTTGTTAGGCGTCCGGTGTAAAGCCCGGAAGCTAGCTCCACCGTTGACAGATTAAAATCGGTCCGGCCAGGATCCACCTGTCTTTGGTAAACGACCCTTCCCAAACAATCAATCAAATCAAACTTGCCTCCCAATGGGTTATTCGAAATACTGATAGCGACTTGTGTACTCGCTATAGATGGCCAAATACTAAATTGAGGTTGTAAAGGCAGGCTCTCACTTTCGTCCGCTTTTTTGCAGGTAGGGCAAGGGACCCCGAGAATGGTAACCGCAATTTTGAACTCACCTCCATTAGGGAAGATCCCAAGACAATGATGAAGAGAATCCGGAGAAGTCGGGTCATCCCAAATCTCATACTGATAGGTGCACGCTGATAGCTTAGTCGAATAGGTGTGATTGATCCCAGGTATCTGTGCCCAACCACTATCCTTCGGATAGCTGCACATCATTTCAGAATTTGGCTCCTCAAAATTTTCGAAGGTGCTTCCATCGTTCTTAAAATAAAATGACCATCCTTCCTTGCGGCCAGAAAGACTGCAACCCCATGCGTATACCTGATTAGGACTCGTAGTACTTAGATGAAGCCCTGAGTAATCAAAAGCAGCAATATTCTTCCGCCAACGAACAAAGTAATGTCCGGTAGGGACAGAAGTCGTAGTCTTAAAGGTATATCCTGTCGGATCGTAGAAGTACATCGGGATTCGCTGAGTTGATGTCCCAGACCAGGTCCCTATATTCATGTGTGCGAAATCGGCCGAGCTAACCTCCAAATGGAAGAGTTTATAGCCCATACCCGGATTAGGACTTAAAGTTGTACTCGCCATCATTTCGAACAGGTTATCCGCTTTGAGAAAACCCCAACCTGTGTGGGTATCATAACCATCTCGATTGGTGAAGCCATCGTAAGGATCTGTCGTGTAGCCATTCCCTGGACCAATATCCAATGCCGAAGCCTTGATTATACCTTCAATATCTTCGCGATAATATTCCTGTGGATCTGTGACTGATAGGAAATGTCTCAAATTTGCAGCTATTCCGGTTGCATGAGGCGCTGCGAAGGATGTGCCACCGTGATAGCTGAAGTTATCGGGAGTTCCTGAAGAGTGTAGAATACAATCGTTCAAGTCGGCATCGAGACCATAATCCAAAGGGTCGCCATCTTCTCCGCCCGGGGCTATGATATCAATTCCTGGATTGTGATTTGAGTAACTAATTCGCTCCTTGCTAGCTTTCGACGCTCCAACTGACAAAACCTCGCTCGCCGGTTCATAGCTGCACGGAAATTTAATCGCAGAATTCCCATCGTTTCCTGTACAGGCAACAAAAGTAGCGTGGTTCTGAAACACCACGGAGAGTGCACACCTCAGTTCAAGGGGGTGATACTGAAAGGTCCAGCTGGCATTGATCACATCGCAACCGTAACCGTATAAAGGAGAATATACTGAGTGTACCACAGCGTCCATGATCGACCTGAAAATATCGTCGCTCCTTGGTTTCTCGTGCCCGCATGGTGAACTCGAAGATATATCTGTAACTGTATAGCCGAGAAGTTTAGAGCCTAGATCGTCGGATGTGCTAGCCCATCCACCGGCTATGCCCGCAATCCCCGCGAAGTTGTTAGTATAAGCCGCAATAATCGAGGCAATTGGTGTCCCGTGGTTTGCCCCATTAGCTACACAGGCTCCAGCAAAAAAGCCAGTCGAGGATTTATTCTGATGGCCCAAACAATGATCTGTGTACCCTTCAAAATCGTAACCTCCAATAACCTTTAAAGTCGCACCAAGGCCACCTCCGAGGTCGTCGCGCCAATAATCAAGACCGTTGTCAATGACTGCGACTGTACCATGTGGGTACGGATAGCTGCCCGCATCAGTCCACGTCCCTCCCGTCTCGAAGTCCCATGCCTTTTCCATACCAATCATTGTCGTTGACAAACTTGTTTGGTAGACCCCAAATTGGGGGTCATTCGGCGTGTTCTCATAAGAACCCAAGTATACGGGTGTTGCCAATTCGATCGTCGGCAGGCCTGCTCCATAGAGATCGGCGAGCGCAGTTATGGCACTCGTGTCATTCGCGAACTGGGCTTCGAGCCAATCAAAAGGATCCATCGGGATTGTATCACCATATCGCGTACGACTCAATGTGTCCATGAGTGGATTAGCAGCTGTCAAGCGTGTCAAGTAAGCAACACCTCTATTTGCCAAGATCGATCTCGCACCAGTATCAAGTATAACTGTCAATGGCAAATGCTGCCGGAATAACGAATCTTTGCAGCGTGGGAAATACATAAACGAATCAACAGTCAGGCCTGACCCAGCAATAAGCGAGTCACAATTATAGTTAAGCTGACTATAATCCAATGTGCCTCTCCGAAATTTTATTACAATAACATCATGCACATAGGCGCTATCGGGCGGCGGCCATGAGTGATAGTAGCTACCTCCGCCTGTCGTATCCGTATAACTGTGTGCGTAAGGCTGTGCGCAAACTCTTGAACCTAACGGGTTTAGTGTAGCAAAGGCAAGGATGGTAAAAAAGAGAAGAGTTTTCATTATCGAACTAGAGAAATGATTGCGGTAAAAATGCGAGTGCAATTTCTAAAAACCTCATGAACCTTTAATGTGAAAATGAAACATTGGGTATAAGTTCCGCCGAGTGCCGTACTACCAACGGCGAGTTTGTTCTTCAAGGTCTCCCGAATCCCCTTTTCCCGATGATGGGCACTCACAATCCGTAATTTCGCATATATGTGTGGAATCGCCGGCATACTTGCTCTTGGTACAAACGCCCCGCTTCCCGATCGTGCTGAGCGCGTTCGGGCGATGATGCGTGCGCTCGCGCATCGCGGACCCGACGATGAAGGGCTGTATGCTCCCGAAGATTCACGTGTCACACTCGGGCATCGCCGACTCTCCATCATTGATCTATCTCCGGATGGGCATCAGCCGATGCAACGCGCGACGTTGGAAGGCGATCAAGCAGCAATCGTCTTCAATGGGGAGATATACAATTACAAATCACTGATCGCAAGCGAGCATATCCCGAACGTGAAGAACGACACGGGCTTGTTGCTCGAACTCCTCACGCGGGATGGTGAGAATGCACTGAATAAACTTCGCGGATTTTTTGCGTTCGCACATTGGTCACCGAATTCGCGCGAGCTTTTTATTGCGCGAGATGCGCTTGGTAAGAAGCCGCTTTATTATTCTATTCGCAGCGGCCAATTTATTTTTAGCTCTGAGTTGCGTTCACTCATGGCAAGCGGACTCATTCCGTTTCAACTTTCGCAATCCGGGCTTTCCAGTTATCTTGCATTTTATTCTCTGCCCGCTCCGGAGACAATGATCGAAGGGGTTTCGCTATTACCAGCGGGACATCAGCTGAAAATCGATGCACACGGTGAAATCCGAACTCGGCGGTGGTGGCGCTTGCCGGAATACTCCCCCATCAAGATCGGTCCGGCAGATGCTGCAGAGCAAGTCCGTGCACTTTTAGAAGAGTCCGTTCGATATCGACTCGTGAGTGATGTTCCTGTCGGAGCGTTTCTTTCGGGTGGTATTGATTCGAATGTGATCGTCGCGTTAATGTCGAAGTTGACTCAGACATCCGTCTCCACATTTACACTCGGTTTTGATCAGACAGGTTTTACGGATGAAACGCAGCTTGCGAGTATGGGTGCGAGCATGTATGGTGCAAAGCATCATCAGAAGATCATCAGCGCAGATGATATTGCGCTCGCGCTTCCAGATTTTTTTCGTGCAATGGATTCTCCGACGGGTGATGGACTGAATTCATTCATCGTTGCTCGTGCAGCGCGTGAACTTGATCCTGCACTGAAGGTTGTGCTGTCTGGAGTTGGCGGCGATGAGCTCTTCATCGGATACAAAAAATTTCGATGGATGGCACAGCACAAGCAGTGGCTGGATTTCGCCGGAATGCTTAGTGATTCCACTCGTCACACGCTCGAAAGTAAATTGCGCCGAATAGGTTTTGGTCCTGCGCAGATAACGAATGCACTCCGAAGTCTGCTCGATCCAAGCTACACTCGCGTGCTCTTCGATGCCAATGCGCAATCACGACTCATGACAACGAGTGCACCACAGAGCACAAATGCGGTACAGAGCACGAATGCCATTCAAAGTCACATCGATAAAACCCTTCGTGATTGCTCCATTGCCTCGGAGCGAAATCCTATCGCGCGTCTACAGCGACTCGACTATGAAAATTATTTACCGAACATGCTCTTGCGTGATCTCGATGTGATGACGATGTCGCAGAGCCTCGAAGCACGCGCACCATTCCTCGATACAAAACTTGTGGAGTTTGTTTGGAGCATTCCAGTCGAGGATAAAGCGCAGGGGCCATCGAAGTCCCTGCTTGTTCGAGCCTGCGAAGATATTCTTCCGGAGGCGATCCGCACAAAGCGTAAGACTGGTTTTGAATTACCGATGGATTCGTGGCTGAAGCGCGGCATACTCTCCAGCTATCGTGAGTTACTTGCAAGCGCAGATCTTGATCTGGTTCGCGATGGACATCTGAACAGCGATGAAGTTCGCGCACTCGAAGCAGTCTTCATGCGTGGCGAAGCGCATTATATGTCGGTGTGGTCCATCATTGCGCTTGAGTTTTGGTATCGGTCGTATCTCCATCCGGAAACGATTGGAGGCACAGCATGAAAGAGCAACACATGAATAAGAAGGCAATGCGTATCGGCGTTGCGTCGCTGGGTCGAATCTCGGAAGATACGGGTGGACGAAACTACATCGAACATTTTTTTCGCACACTTCAAACAATCAAGCAACCGCATCACTTCACGCTATTCTTGAGTGAAGGCGAACGCGAGCAACTTGATCTCGGTGCGTATCCACCAGAGATAGTTGTGATCAACAATAGTAAGTCCACTCCACTTCACAAAGTGTGGGGCGAGCAATTCAAACTTCGCAAGGCAATTCAGCTCGCAGGGATCGATCGGATGTATTTCCCCGGTAATTTCGCATCAAGAAATTGTCCGGTGCCATACGTTCTCAACGTTCGTGCAACTACGCATTACTACGGCAAAGCACTCGGCATCGACTTCACACGCCGCTTCATTCGAAAGCGTTTAATGCCATTCAGTGCCAGACGCGCTGCCGCGATTATCACCCCGAGCGAAGCTATCAAAAAAGATGTTGTTAGGTTCACCGGTGCTTTGGCGGAAAAGATAACCGTGATACCGCACGGCGTGGATACTTCGCTTTTTGATGGCAAGAAAAATCGCGCAGATGCCGAAGGGCTCAAGACTCTCTCGGAGTTCAAGCTGGAGAGCGGTAAATATTTGCTCTACGTTTCGGCACTCTGGCGCTATAAGAATCAAGACAAACTCATCCGCGCACACGCTGCACTCGTGAAGAAGAAGCGGTTGCAATATCCGTTGGTGATCGCCGGGCTTGGAACAGGAACGGAAAAAACGTATCTCGATCAATTGTATAATTTGCCGAAGTCTCTGGGCACAGAAGATCTTGTGATTTTCACCGGACAACTTCCGCAATCAAAGCTGCGGTATCTTTACGCACACGCTCGGGCATTTATATTTCCATCTTCGTACGAAAGCTTCGGCAACCCAATCTTCGAATCGTGGGCTTCCGGTATTCCGATTGCAACCGCGAACGTGCATTCGTTTCCGGAGATAACGGGTGGTGCCGCGATACTCTTCGACCCGCTGGACACTGCCGCAATGCAATTGGCCATGGAATCTGTTTCGCTCGATGAGGAAAAACGGCGAACACTCGTGCGGCTTGGCAACGAGCGCGTGAGAATGTTTTCCTGGGAGTTATGCGTGAGGCGAACGCTCTCTCTCCTGGAAAGTGTTTAGGCCGTCGAGGAATTTGTGCGCATTTTATTGTGCGCTATTTTGACGAATAGGATTTATCGAATCCGTAGCTTTATCGCTTTAGCTTCATCACCTGTTCGAATGTTTGCTTCGCGCTTTAGAGAACTATGACAAAAGCTGACATCGTTAACCGTGTTGCCACCGCTACCGGTGTAACAAAATTCGAGACCGAGATTTTGGTCGATGGTTTTTTTAAGACTATCGCAGATCTTTTGGCTGACGGCGATCATCTGGAAATCCGTGGCTTTGGTACGTTCAAGATCAAAAAGCGATTAGCTCGTATGGCGAGAAATCCGAAGACCGGCGAAGAGGTCGCAGTGGATGAACACTACACGCCGACCTTCAAGCCCTCGCGCGAACTTCGCTCGCTCATTGATGTTCGTCATAAGCGCAAGGCATAAAGCGCAATGTATAAAGCGCAGTGTATAAAGCGCAGTGTATAAAGCGCAAGGCATAATTTAATTCAAAGTTTCGAAAACGTAACACTTGAGTACTCCAGAGACCGAACCGACACTTCAAGAACCATCACACCTCGAATGCCAGCAATGCGGCTTCGAAGATCTGGACAATGCTGTCCGTGATAGCGGTGCGACCGTTTGCCCCGTCTGTGGTACCGAGTTTGGAAAGTCGGAGGTGATAGTCGAAGTGCCATCCGAGGTCGTCTCCAAAAATCCGGCACCGAAGATAAACATTTCGAACGAGGCACTCATGCTCGAGCGATTGATTGAAACACCACCGATTCCCGATCAAGCGCCGGGAAGTCTGCTTGGGATTATTTTCTTTGTCATCCTTGCCGTTGGTGTCGGAATTTATTTTATCGCGCAAAAGCCCGACAAGTTTGCACCGTCGCAAGAGAACATGACGTCCTCGACAGCAGCGGTCGATTCCGCTGCCCTCTTTCAAAAGCGACTTGCAGCGCAGCCTGTGCTCGATTCGCTTGAACGCGCAGTGAAGGCAAACCCGAAGGATCAAGCAGCGTTGCTATTGCTTGCCGATAATTATTTTGACACGGAGTATTGGGATCGTGCGCGAAAAGCGTTCGCCACATATCTTGTGATGAAACCTTCCGATGTCGATGCCAGAGTAGACTACGCGACGACGATCGTGCGAGCCGACGACGACCCTGAACTTGCGATAACACAAATTGAAAAGGCGCTTGAGTACAATCCAAATCACGCGTTAGGGCTGTACAACGCCGGATTTTTCTCGCTCCGCAAATCGGGAGCGAATCACATGGCTGGTCTCGAACAAGCAAAGAGTTATTTCAATCGAGCACGAAAAGCTGCGGAGACCTCGAACCCCCAGATGGTCGAGACGATCGATAAGATCCTCTCCGAACTGGAGAAAATGCCTGGGGCGGATGCGCAAGGCACGGCCACTCCGGCTGAGTAAACGCTCCCCCTACTTGCGGGAGGTTGGAATACTTGCCAAGAAACCGGAAACTCTCTGGCCCCATTAATGTTTCAGGGGTGCTCGATTTATGAGAGCGAAAGTGTCATAACCCAGATTTTTTTACCCAATTTTTGAATTTTACGTATGCCAAGCGGAAAAAAGCGCAAGCGTCATAAAATGGCAACCCATAAGCGCAAGAAACGCCTTCGGAAGAATCGTCATAAGAAGCGCGTCCGCTAACATTGGGTGAGGATTGGTAAGAGGAGTAATTCTATTGCTCTCCTTCCGGTCAATGTCACACAAAAGTGTAGAGCAGTTTCTGCAAGATCCACATGTGAGAACATGTGGATTTTTTTTATGACCACTCCCCAACCGATAGGAATCAGGTGAAAGAAAAAAGACGCGCCCGTTAGTACGAGCGCGTCTTTGATTTTAGATTCGGGATAGTTGCTTATCCATTGCCTGACTCCGGAGGAGTCTTCGGCTTGCGTGCACGAGCGAGGTTTTTACGCTCCTCTTCTTCCTGACGAAGCGAACGCTCGCTGTATCCATCGGTTGCTGGTGGACGAGGTTGGTAGCCTCCGCCGCCGCCTTGATAACCACCACGATCACCTCCGCGATCTGGGCCACGGTCGCCACCTCTATCTCCGCCACGATCACCACCGCCTTGATAGCCGCCACGATCACCGCCGCCACTGCGACCTTGATAGCCGCCCCTGTCTCCTCCGCGGTCGCCACCTCTATCACCTCCGCGATCTTGATATCCACCACCACCTTGGCTTCCACCGCCCTGTCCTCCGCCCTGATAACCACCGCGATCTCCGCCTGTGTTTCTTGGGCGTGGAATTGGTCGATCTTGATCTGGTCTGCCACCCGGACCGTCCGGCTTGCGACCGGTTGAATAGACCAACGCACCGCGCAATGGACGACGTGGTCCTTGACCACCGCCACCTTGCTGATCGCGATATCCGCCCTGTTGTGGACGATTGTAATCTCTTGGTGGGCCGTCATAGCCTCGACCGCCGCCGGAACTGCCGCCTTGACGTGGACGGTATCCGCCTCCGCCGCCTTGCCCACCGTAACCTTGGCTTTGTCCACCATAGCCTCCGCCACTCGGACGTCCGCCACCGTATCCACCGGCGCTACCACCTGGGTTGTTCTTCTCGTAAGGTGGTACGTAACCGCTCGAACCCGGTGCGCCGTGCTGGTACGTTCCGCCGGTCTGATAACCACCGCCTCCTGTCGATCGAGGAGCATACCCACCTGCACCTGCACTGCTTGGGCGACGTGGGCCGGCGCTATATCCACCACCGCCAGCACTACGATTCATGCCGCCTTCCTGATACTGACGTGGGCCGCTTGGTCCGCGACGATCACCACCATACGACCTGCCTCCACCTCCGCCGCTACCACCGCTCGAACGACCTCCGCTTGAGCGACCACCACCGGAAGTGTAGCCTCCCGGAGAATAACCACCTGGGCGAGTTCCGCCGGGACGTCCCCAACTTCCACCGCTGCTGCTTCTTCGTTCGGGTCTTGCAAACCGAGGATCGCGACGTTTGCTGTCGTTCTTTTTCTTCTTCTTCGATTTGATTATATTGTGAGGCAACTTGGTAAGCTTCTTTTTGGGGCGCTTCGGTGCTCTTTCCGGAGGTACTAATGCTTGCCAATGTCCCTCTTCAACTGCAACTTGTTCTCTTGCGGGCTCTGCGATATATTTCGCAGCATCTTCGCCTAAGATCTTATCGGCTACGAGCTTTCCGCTCCAGAATGCCGAGGCGATCGAACTCTGCCCGACGACGTAATCTCCGGCCAAATACAGCGGCACGACAAAATCGGTCGGCTTCAGTGTATCGATCGTGAAACTCGATGACTCCAGAAACGCCGCAGGCCAGCGTTGAATATCTCCGTAGGTGATATCCGGCAGCGCAATATCAAGCACTTCTTCGAAGACGCGCTCGATTGCTGCGAAAGTTTCGCGATCCGATTTCAAAACATACTCGCGAGATATCTCTGCACCGAGTTGCAAGACGAATGCATTCTCGTTCTTTCGCACACCAAGCTCTCTTCGTTTCTGCTCTTGCGAGAGCCAGAAGATCGGGGCGGTAATATCATCGGTATAGAGTGCAGAAAAATCTTCCTTAAAGGCAAGCTTTGTAGTGCCGAAGGTTGCGCCAATCATCGGCTCGTATTGCACGTCGTTTAGAATATCAACGGCCTTCTTCAGCTTTTTATATTTCTCGACGTGCGGCTGAAGCAACGCGTGGGCATAGGGTGCAGGGATCGCAATAACGATTCCATCGGTCGGCATTAGTTCACCGCGCTGATTGCGCAAAGATGCTTTCTTGGCTTCGACGATGATATCACTAATGCGGGTATGCGTGCGAACCGGAATTCCTACCGAGAGCGCTTCGGCGATTGCACCCATTCCGGCATCAAGGTACGACCAATCGGGCACTTCGACCGGTTGTGCCGTAGTGATGGAACGCCCATCAAAACGTTGTACGGGACCCGGGAAAGCTTTTAGCTGCGGCAGAATTCCGCGTTCTTCGAACACTTTGCGAAGCAATGCGCGAGCATCCGTCTCGACTTTATTCGAGCTATGCGGTGATAGATCGATGCGCTGCGCACCGGAATCCATCGTACGATACCCGACATTGCGAGTCGCGGCACGGCCACCAAGACCGCGAGACCATTCAAGAACTGTGACATCCTTGCCGGCTCTATGGAGGAAATATGCTGTGGAGAGACCCGCAAGTCCTCCGCCAATTATTGTAATCATGTGATTATTTTTTTGAGAGTGATCGCACTATTTTTTTTGCGATCATAAAAACACTATCTCGAATATGTAAGGTGGAAAAATAACGGCACTAGTGGGTGTAGCTTTCGAACCTGAGTTGTTTTTTGGGTTCGAGGCCATTCCGTGAATTCCGGATCCGTTCTATTGACAAAGAATATTGGTACGCTAGCAAATCAATAACGACAGAAAGTTTAGCGAATCAGAAAAGCGATCGTACAAACTTTCGTTGAGTTCAAACCCATCTGGGTCTGTATTCCTGCCTTGTTTCTTCTTGTGAGCTTTCGTTTGAAGAAACCGCAGCTGTCTTGGGCTATATTTTTGGTATCTCGCTATCTTTGTGGGGTCTCTTTATCTCTGCGGGATCTCGTTATCTCTGCGGGATCTCTTTATCTCTGAAACAGAGCTATATTCTCGTAAGAGGGCCCGAACCTGAAAAACCAACCTCCCCGTCAATGCCTTAAATTGGGACCCACATTCTTCTATGGGTGCTTGATATGAGAGGCGACGAACAGCGCGAACAAACAGCAAGAACTAATCTACTCATTCCGTCGGACAAGAACCGACTGGCGGCTAATATAACGAAGTCGGCGAAATTTAGTTCTGAAAGGACGAAAAATCTTGTGGTGACAAGCAAGTAGGGAATCGGTCGAGTTTTTGTCGAGCCTCGGGTTCGGGTCTCGATCTTGCCGTAAATTTGCCCAGACACTAGACAGTTTTTTTATTCCACTCACGCACAAAACATTATGCCATCCATTGTTGATCTTCATGCTCGTCAGATATTGGATTCACGTGGTAACCCTACGCTGGAAGTCGATTGCCAACTGGAGTCCGGGGCGTTCGGTCGCGCGGCAGTTCCGAGCGGCGCTTCGACGGGCGAGCACGAGGCGGTTGAGTTGCGCGATGGCGATAAATCCCGCTATGGCGGGAAGGGAGTTTTGAAGGCAGTTGCGAATGTCAATACAACGATCTGCCAAACGCTGCTCGGAATTCCCGCGACGGAGCAACGTCTCGTCGATGAAGTGCTGATTGATCTCGACGGCACAGCAAATAAATCAAAGCTTGGCGCGAATGCGATGCTCGGAGTTTCGATGGCGGTTGCGAAAGCGGCTGCCGAGCATTGCGGACTTCCCCTCTATCGGTATCTCGGTGGCACACAAACGAGCGTGCTGCCGATGCCAATGATGAATATTATCAACGGCGGTGTGCATGCAGATAACTCGCTCGACTTTCAGGAGTTTATGATCTTGCCCGCACGCGCACCAAGTTTCTCCGAGGCGTTGCGCATGGGAGTTGAGGTTTTTCACGCGCTCAAATCTGTACTCAAGGCAAAGGGATTGAACACGAATGTCGGGGATGAAGGTGGCTTTGCTCCGAATCTTTCTTCGAACGAAGAGACGCTTGATCTGCTGATGGCCGCAATCACGAAAGCTGGGTATACACCCGGCGGAGACGTGCTGCTTGCACTCGATTGCGCATCGAGCGAAATGTGGCGTGGCAACGGAAAGTACGAGATGTATAAATCCACACACAAAACCACAACGCGTGACGGCATGGTGAAAATGTTCGAGCGACTTGTGAATGAATATCCGATCTGTTCGATCGAAGATGGAATGGCGGAAAACGATTGGGAGGGTTGGAAAACTCTTACCGACGCAATCGGCGATCGCATTCAACTTGTGGGCGACGATCTCTTTGTAACGAATGTAGATTTTCTTGCGCGTGGAATTCAGGAAGGTATCGCGAATTCGATTCTTGTGAAAGTAAATCAGATTGGTACACTCTCCGAGACATTCGATACCGTTTCGATGGCACAGCGTGCCGGATACTCTGCGGTGATAAGTCATCGTTCCGGTGAGACCGAAGACACCACGATCGCCGATATCGCAGTTGCCACCAACGCGGGCCAGATTAAAACCGGCTCGGCATCACGCACAGATCGCATCGCAAAATATAATCAGCTGCTGCGTATCGAGGAAGAATTGCTCGGTCGGTCGACCTATGCGGGAAGCACAGCGCTCAGCGTGGATTATCCCTTGGTGAAGAAGGCTGTGAAGCGAAAAAAGAAGTAGAGCTACTGCGAGATTGGAAGAACGCCGCCCACCGCGGCGGGCTCAAAGAATAAAACTTGCATGACCCAGGATTCCGTCCGCCGAGGCGGACTTCATCCTGGGCTGCGAGTATGCCGTGCCTCCGGCACTAAGAAATGCAATGACTACCAATTTATTGCGAGCCCTGAAGAAAAATTTCCTCTACTTCTTCTTTCGTTTCACAGCTTTCTTCACCAATGGATAATCCACGCTGAGCGCTGTGCTTCCCGCATAGGTCGACCGACCGAGCAATTCT
>JBDTCS010000157.1:0-3214 GCA_039923455.1 Kapaibacterium sp. (SeqCode)
GTATCATTCTCGAACGATTGCCCCGCTCCGTTTGAAAATATTGTAAAATTATTGGTGCCCGCAAAGTATCCGATGTCTTTGAGGATGAGCGTGTGTCCTGCACCAGCCGTACTTGCGCTTGGCAAGAAGATGATTGGCCCGCCCGCAGTGGTGTTGACACCAATGAGGTTATCGGTCGGCTGCACAAAGTAGACACCAGGTCCACTGGCAACTCCATTTATTATCAAGACGGGTGCACTGCCTGCCGAAGGTGTTGACCAAGTGAGCGTTGCATTGTTACCTGCGACAGCCGTCGAAGCAAGTACCTGTCCGTTTGCCGTTGGTGGTGCAGCCGGAAGTGTGTAGTTGATCGTGCCACCGACTTGCGCTTGTGCTTTGAAGCTTGTGAAGTTGCCCGAGGATGCCGATTGAATGTCGAGCGTGCTCGGTGTTGCAGTTGGGCTTGTGATTTGCACAGTGCCGAGTGTTCGCACTGCCGGACCTGTTCCTGAGTTCGCGACTATGAGCGCAGCCCCTGTGCCGAGTGCATTAGTGACCGAAACCGTTGCTGCGCTTGAGCTAAGACTGTTTGTCGTTACACGAAGTGCGGTGTTCAGATTCCCACTGTTGCTATTTGCAAATGTTGCAGCGTTTCCGGTGTTTGGGTCTGAGTTCGTGATCGCGAAGAGTGTGCCCGGGTTGCTAAGCGTTTGACTCAGGGGAAGCACGAGCGTCGCGGCCTGTGGATTTCCGCATACGACTGCTGCTCCGTTGTATGTCGGCGACATACCTGCTACCGCACCCGCTGCATTCAGATCTGCCGGTGCAACAAGTGAAGTGCTGAGCAGACCTGCTGCGCTGTTATGCACTACCCCGAGTGTGTTGAGTGCAGAGAAGGTCACAGCACCGGAGGTACCAAGCGAGCCATTAAGGTCGAGCGTAAACGCGGGCACCGTTGCGCCCTTGTTAATTCCGACCGAACCGCTGATTGGCTGCAACTGCAATGGGATCGTGCCGACTCCCTGCGAAATCGCCTGAATGGTACCAAACGAGTTGGCCGTGAACGTACTTACACCAAGTTCAAGATCGACCGCGCCGTTGCTTGTTGCGATGATCTGATGCGCATCTACACCGGCAGCATCGGCACCTTGCGAAATAAGCCAGTTTGTCGCATAGGGGACAGTGTTCGTTCCAAACGAACCACGCCCGACCTTGGTGATCGCCCACGTGTTACCGGTTCCGATAACATCCTGATTACCAACGCCGGTATTGTTAAAGGTCAGGCCGGTCCCGCTCGCGTTTGCGATGTTAAAATTTCCGGTGACACCGACAGCACTTACGCCATCGTTCGAAAGCACGCTTGTTGCCTGCCACGCAGCGTTGCCCGTGTTCCAATAAAGTGTTTGCGGGTTTGTACCAATCCCAACAAATCCAGCCGGAGGGTTACCTGCTGGCGGTATCGGCAAGCTAAAGATAAAGTTACCACCCACCGGTCCCGGAAGTGGTGAAGGTGTCTGAATCGTCATCGTGCGACCAAGGCCATCATCTAAGATGAGTTTGTTTGCGCCGAGCGTTCGGTTCTGTGCTGAAGCGCCACTCCCAATAATGGAAAGCAGCGATAGTGTCGCGATTGATATTCGGAATCTCATAAGCGTGATTGGAATGGATTGTTTGGAAATGGATTGTATGGAAATGGATTGTATGGAAATGGATTGTGTTGTGCGTTGCGTTAATACCCAAGAATTTGATTTAAGCTAACGTGGGCTTGTCCATCACGATAGCCAAACCTCGAACTCGAAGCCAAGCAAAGGTACGACTCATTCGGAGTAAATACACTATCGATGGCTAACGTGTTTAAAAAATAGCCCCGCCTGATATCAGGCGGGGCTATTTTTAAAAGTCCGAACGAAGTTACGGCTTCTAGCCTAATCTCAGTTTTGAGATTGCGCGGTTCGGGTTGCTATCTTTGGAGCACTCGTTTCCGGAGTTGCGGAAGTCGTGTTACCGCAGGCACATGGGATGCCCTCTTTTGTCAGGTAGTTCAGATATGCTTCCTGCACAGGCTCGCCGTGTTGGGAGCGGATGATCGTTACGTTACCGTTAGCGTCGGTCAAATGAATTTCTTCAACACCCTCGGGTGTACGCACTGCTTCGTGGTGCACGAAGACAGGCTTGGAGAAGTTTTTCCGCCGATCCTCTTCACATATCACGAATACAGGCGGTATTTGCGACTTTTTGCGGCAAACGCGCTTGATTCTCTTCTCCATTTGGCAAACAGAGCATCGAGGGATTTACCAGATTTTAGATGTTCGAGCAGCGAATGTGTGCCGGTCACTTTTTCAAACATGACGAGATTGGATGAGGGGATTCGCCGAAATGCTGAGAGTAAAAGCGAATCTTTGAGTAGCTCTCGCAATAATTTGAACTGGCGTTGATAGAGATTCACAATGGTGGATGGATCGGCTGGGAGTGTGAGCGAAATCGCATCGTACATTTTTGCTGTCGTCGCAGTTGTGATCGTGAAGTTCTCTTGCGCGATCTTGATCTCCTTCGGAAAAACTATTCGTGCAACAGAATCGATGAAGCGCGCATCGGTGAGTGTCGAGCCAACTCGTAAGAATGGTTTTTCGGTGCCAATGCCGATGGATAAAAATCCGAGTTCACCGGTTGCACCAAGGAGTGCAGCACCGATTGCATTCTCCGGATGCGGGATGTTCGGACTCGGTGCAACCCACGGAAGTTTTGTGTCGCTCCAATTCATTCGGCGTTTCCATCCTCGCATTCCGATTACCGTCAGATCAAGTTTTTTTGCACCGACAAACCAATGCTCACCGACCGCCATCTGTGCAAGTTCGCCAAGCGTCATTCCATGTATATAGGGAATCGGTACTTGACCAACAAAAGATTTGAGATCGGCTTCGATAATATTTCCTTCGACGCGCTCACCACCGATCGGGTTCGGACGGTCGAGTACATAGAAGGGTATCTCCTTGAGTGCAGCGGCTTCCATCGCAAGTATCATCGTCGAGAGATACGTATACGGTCTCACGCCGATATCTTGAATATCAAAAACGAGTGCATCCAGATTGTTCAGCATCGCTTGTGAGGGCTTGCGATTAACTCCATAGAGTGAATAGACGGGCACGCCTTCGTATTCACCTGTTTGATTGCTCGTCACGCCTGCGGAGCGCTCTCCGAAGAGTCCGTGTTCGGGTGCGAAGAGTGCAACGAGTTT
>JBDTCS010000158.1:0-3849 GCA_039923455.1 Kapaibacterium sp. (SeqCode)
ACACAAGCAGGACAGCCGAGCAGCGTACCTGTCTATATCATCGGTGCACTCGATCAATCAAGTGCAAAAAGTCTCGGACTTCGTTCTGTCGATCTCGCGCTCGCATGGAACACGGATCTGCTATCACCGATAGGAGTTGTCTCTCCAATCATTGGTGCGAGCATCAGCAAATTCAACGCCACAAAAACTTCGGTGACCTTTACGGTGACGTTTCCGGCAGGATTTACATTCGGAACTCCGACCGAGATCGCCACGATCAATTGCATCGCATTCGTAACCGACACGATGACGACCGATGCTGAAGTAGTCACCAGTGTATTCCATGCAGCCGGATCGTGTTTGACCGTCGCTTCATCAACCGGCAACGTGAAATTCACATTAGCTCCAATCTGCAGCGACCCAACGCTAACAAGCTACCTCGCGCACGGACTTCCGTTCGCGATCAAGTCGATCATTCCAAATCCAACCAGTGGGGAGCTAAAGATCGAGGTCAGCGGCAACATTCTATTGCATTATGATCTCTCTGATGTTTTAGGCCATGTGCTACGCTCCGGAACACTGACGGACCGAAAGCTCAACATCCAATCCATCCCAAGCGGAAGTTATTACCTGCGATTGAGTGGTGGAGGGTATGCGGTGACAAGAAGAGTGGTGAGGGAATGACAACGACGGTGGCACGTTTCAGAAACTATACTTCTAAAGCGTCTAATTTGCATACGCCGACGATAATAACAAGTTTTCAACTGGGCAGCACTCTAACGCAAATATACTGAGCACAAGAATGCGTTACTGCGTGGCGGTTGCTGCGAGAATCTTCAGGGTTGCGCGGTCTTGTAGATAGGCGATAACCGAGAGCGAGGATGGGTCACGAAGATCAGCAGGCAGATCGAACGAGACAGTTTGCGCGCTTGACTCTTTGACTTGCTTGAATGCTCGGACAACATTCCAATGATGCAACGTGCGTCCCACGTTCTCGCCTCGCTTGACACTTGTGGAAGCAAGGTGTTGGACTACCGCTATATTGATGACTCGTTTTGGATCGATCGGATCATCCGAACTGCTTGAGTGGACGGTGACAGTAAGCGCACTCCCATCGATCGATGGTTTGTCGAGCGAGATCGAATTTGCTGCAGGCGCGCTCAGGCCGGCATTCACCAACGCGCTAACTTTAGTGCGGTCGGAGCCAATCGCTTCCGTATTCCCGTTGACTATCACTTGAGGAGTGTACGCGGATGGAAGTTGCATTGCGTTCACGTAGCCGCTTTGACGTTCGGTGAATTCTGCGCTCGAGAAGTGATCCTGCCAGCCGAGCGAATTCCAGTAGTCAACATGAAAGCTTAGCGGGTAGATCGCCAGATGTTCTGCGTCGGCTTTCTTCACAAATTCACCGAGTAGTTCATCGGCAGGCGGACAGCTTGAGCAACCCTCTGATGTGAATAGCTCCATGACTGCGAAACCATGCGTTGCATTTTCTGCAAGCTTCGTCGAAGGAAGCATATCAGATCTCGGCACGCTACGCGATGAAAGCAGGAATGCACCAAGTGCTACAACGCTGACTGAAACGAGTACGACTTGGCGAATTCTGCGAGATTGTTTTGGTATCATACTGCAATTAGAACATCGAACTTCCCAAAACAATTTAAACTCGTGAGTCCAATATTCACCAGATTTATTTCACTGTGCCTCAGCTGGTGGGTGGATTTTCCAAATTCCTTCGTAACTTTGAGAGATTCATTCACCAACCCCCAGACGAATATGTTTGCTACGAATTCCAACTAATGCGGTTTCAGTCTATTCCAACTAGTTTTGGGATAATACGGAATGGAGCAAGAAACTGTTTTAGTAAATGCTGACATCTAAGTTATAATACTTTTTCTCTGCTCATTGATCACCCAAACGAATGAATTCCATTCTAAAAGAAGAAGAGAGCGTTTCGCATCCGATTGATCGTGTTTGGGATGCGATAACAAAAGAGGCCGAAGTGAGCGCGTGGTTTTTGCCTGGAGCGTTTCACCCTGCGAAGGGCGCGCGTTATCAATTTCACGGAACCGCAAATGGAAACTGGGACGGGTTCATTCGTGGAGTCTTCAAAGAGGTCACGCAACTAAATCGCGTCGTCTTCTCATTCGAAACGAACGAACTCCAAGCCTCAACCGAAGTAACCTGGACGCTGACCGAAGAACCCGGCGGCACACACATCGCAATCGAACACTCCGCACCTGATGTAGTATCAACAAACGCAACGATCGTCCAAGCCCTAAAAGATAGCTGGTCCAGCGCCCTGATGCACCTCTCGCAACATCTCGAGGATACTTGATGGAGTCAAGCCAACCAGAGAAGCAAGAGATCAGTATGACCAGTCATAGGGTCGGAGATGTGGATGATTAACCTCTGCTCTCGTTTGAACCGGTCGCAATTTACGACCGGTTCGATGAAGCCGTTTCATGATTCCTCTCTCAACTCTCTAACTCTTCCGTGGAAACATCGCATAGCGTTCGCGCAGGCCGGGGAGAATTGCGGCGAAGCAATCGCACATATCTTGCAGGGTTCGAACGGGTTTTGGAAAATAGACTTGGTAGAGTCCCCATCCATTCTCTCGACTTGTCGGGATTTCTTGAATGATGGATGTATCCGCTTGCTCGTTGTAGTCCCAAACGAGTCCTGCGCGTGAGCCGTCCGGTGCTTGAATGAATCCGTCGCCATCGCGACAACCTTCGGGATCAATGAAGTCCGTGATCGCACCGTAACACCAACCATCGATGCACGTCTCCGGAATGATCGACCAGCCACTATAGAGCGGTTTCGCGTCGATTATTTTTTTTACTTCAATCGGCGCGATGGCACGCAAGCTTGTCGAGATCGGCCCTGTCTGGTTGAGCTTCGAAACATCCGTGATCTGAAAACCTACGACATCGCCTTCTCGATCGACCCACTTCAGGATAGCATCGTTATCCGTTTTGAGCTTCGTCGCGAGTGCACCGGCGTTATCGAACGATACCGTGAGCGTGTCGCTCTCCTGATCATAACGAACACTTACATTTTTTGCCATGCTGAACAACCCAACAAATTTAGCGATCGAATTGGAATTACTTCAAGCAAACATAAGCACATTACTTGAACGGAAGTGTCACCTTCATTTCCGAGTCCCGACCTCTTCGACCCAGGATCGCACCGGAGAGGACGAACGAGAACCATAAAACAGAAATAAGATATTTGTGAAGCGAGAAGCTCAGCGACAAAGTTGCCGTGATAGTAGCTCCGGTGGCTATTTAGACTTTAACAAAGGGAGCATGATCCTGATCGAGTTCGGGCTGAGTATCCCCGTGGGGTCGAATAGCGTCTCATACTTGAGAAGCAAGGCGAGTCTCGAGTTCTTCCAAATTAATACGCTCGGTGTCGCGGTTATATTGAATTGTTTAGCTAAAACGTACGCGGCATCCGAGCGCATAAGGGTGACATCCGC
Organism: Kapaibacterium sp. (SeqCode); assembly: GCA_039923455.1. Lineage (GTDB taxonomy): Bacteria > Bacteroidota > Ignavibacteria > Palsa-1295 > Palsa-1295 > JBDTCS01. The sequence goes on from JBDTCS010000158.1 coordinate 3,464, forward strand.
CTGCTTATCAAAGACGATTTCAGCGCTCTCGAAAAGAGGACGAAGAGACTGAATCGACTTGCGGCGTGCATATCCGTTGGGGGCAGTCCCGACGAGACAAATAACTCGACATTTTGCTGTATCAATCTTTGCATCGACCGTCCACTTTGCGAGTTCATTAAGGCATGACTGGCAAGCATTGTTTACAAAGATGATCAAAGTTACTGGCTTGACTGAAGTAAACACGTCGACCGTGTCGTGCGAAAGCGTAATTGCTTGCGCGAATAATGAGGACACGAAAAATCCTAAAATCCCACACACAAGCACTACTAAAATAGCCCCTTTCTTCATTTACGGTAGTGCTCAACTGAATACAAAAACAAATGAAGTCGCGGCTCTTGCTTTGC
>JBDTCS010000159.1:0-56708 GCA_039923455.1 Kapaibacterium sp. (SeqCode)
TTGGATAGCGATTATTATTCTGGCGATCTATCCACCAAGTTTAGCTCAAACAACAACGCGCAAGACTTCACCGGAGCACTGGCTACAACAGTTGTTGGCGGCGGTGATCTGATCATTTTGGTGAAGACTTCGACCGGCCATTATGGTCGTTTGGCTATTCTTCGTCAAGCTGATGGTAATCTTTACACGACAGACGCTTCAGGATACCACGCAATTGACGTAGTGGTTTCCTTGCAGGCTGGTCCGCTCACGTTGCCTTATGCGAGCCGCGGCTTCCGTCTCCCGAATTCTTCGATGAAGCAGTCGAACACGAACGTCACCATTGCTAACTAAGACGATTTGATCTCAGGAGAGCATTGTGAAAACTTAGCCGACCCTATAGATCAACTCTCGAAAGTTATACTTTCCTGTTTTGGGCGCTTCGCAAGAGGCGTCCAATTTTTTTGTGGTTCGGCAAAAATAATTGCATTCTCCGGTGCAGAACAGAGTAACTCCCGGAGGGTTTAGACTGTTAATATATGGCGTCAATATTGTCGTTCAGCGTGTTCGCATGTAGGTAAATACGTAATGTCATTTCGAGAATTGAATAATTCTATCAATCCTGTGAAGCGCACGAGTGTGCTGCTTCCTTTCTTATTTCTTTCGATCACAGCGCTCGCACTTTTTGCTTCGTGTATGAGCGACCCAATCACCGAACCTACTATCGTCGCACGTTCGATCTTCCGTCCACCATCTATATCGCATCGCGACACGAATTATATCTCCGGTCAAAACGTCGGTGATATGATCATTCGTTGGCTACCAAGCCCGAGCGATACTCAGCAGAATTTTCGTGGCTATGTTTTGCGATTGTATAAAGCGGAGTATGATGTAAGTCTTGCGCAGGATACGTTCGTCGTGCCGCCGATCCGTGAGGTTAGGCTCGATGGCGATCAACTATCCTATACGTTCATCGGTATTCCACTTGGGCATTATGGCGCCGCTGTTTGGGGGCGTAGAAACGCTTCGAGCCCGGACTCACTTGTGCTATCGACCGATTCTTCGGGCATCACATTCGATTTTGATCCGCGACCTGTGTTCAACCCGACAAATCTTCGTGCCGTCGCGATCGGGCGCACGAATATTCGCTTGCATTGGGATCTGCCCTCGACCGACACGCAGATCGGCATGATGGGTTATCAGATCTACTTTACGAAAACATTTAAGAAGGATAGCACACTCAGTTTTTTCAAGAGTGCTGTTGGTGGCGGTCATGACACCAGTTCGGCCGCACGTAACGAGGCGGATATCAGCGTTCCAGCAGGACTCGATCTGGTGCCAGAAGGAGAGTATAAGATCTGGGTAAAAGCTGTTCGCAAAGATTCGACGCAAGGCACGGGCGATTCCTCGGTGATTTTTTGGTCCGGTGCCGAGCAACTGCCGTTGGGAGGCAACGCGCAAGATAGTCTTGGTGTCGAAATACCAACCGGGCAAAGTATTTTTATCGGACAGATTAATTCAGATTTTGGAATACAGGCAGTGAGTACGAATCCGACGATAAGTGTTTCGATCTCCGGTACACAAGTTATGCTGGGTGGTACCAAGTTTGTACCGCAAGGTGACACTGCTTCGGAGATCGGACGCATATTTTATTCCGCACCGCATGCAGATGCGGACTACTCTGTAACATCCCTCACACTGCCGCCGACCGTGCTGAGCAAGGGTTATATCGTATATGCGCTTTTCCCGAATGGTACACGCGCACGCGTTTTCTTCATAACGCAGCCGGACGGAACGCTCGTCACAACATCGGGCAGCTTGCGAATTAGGGCGAGTTTTCAGCCTCAAACGAAGTATCGATACTATTAACGGAGTTACTCAGATGCAGGTCTGACACGTACCGTTCCCATTCATCGGCAAATTACTTGAGCAAAATAATCGCTCGAAAGGTTGATTTTATTGGCCTCCGCCCGATTTTCTTCGTAAATTTGTTTTGCGCAACAACGGATGCCCTGAAAGCCCGTCTGCAATATTTTTCTTTTCTTGAATGGTGTATGCCAAATTCCGACCGAGTTCGGTATCCATCCATGTATTTCAAAGACCCTAATTAACAGCAACGAACTATGGCCAAAACAACTTCCGCAAAGCCTATGACAAAGTCGGCAATCATCGATCGTCTCTCTGCAGAGGCTGATCTGCCGAAGAAGAAAATGAATGAGATCCTCGAGTCACTCGTGGCACTCTCGTACAAAGAAGCCAAGAATGGCTTCACGATCCCTGGGCTCGGAAAGCTCGTATGTGCAGCGCGTAACGCACGCATGGGTCGTAACCCTCAGACGGGTGAAGCGATCAAGATTCCTGCACGTACCGTTCTCAAGTTCCGCGTGGCAAAACAGGCCAAAGACGCGATCCTGAATAACGGCAAGCCGGCGGCCAAAAAGGCTCCAGCAAAGGCAAAAGCGAAGAAGAAGTAATTCTTTTTCACGCGTTACGAGCTATCCGCTTTAGGAAAAATCGTTACATTCCGGGCGCTTATCCGTATGGATATAGCGCCCGATTTATTTCATCCGGTGCAAAACCGCTGTATTCCATGGGTTCGCTATGCCCACGGAAGAATACGATCGAGGAATGGCGTGATATATGAATAGCGTTAGTAGTATATATGAAGTGTAAATATTATAGTCATCGAATAGGAGTTTTGCTCGCGAGTGCGATATTCGCGCTTTTGGTTTTGCCCAACCCGAGCAACGGTCAGTGGATACTACAATCCGGTAAGATGGATCAGCAGGTTCGTCGCGGCGAGGAGCTGGTCTATAACATGGACTATCAAGCTGCTACGCAAGTATTCGATTCGATCATTGCGGAAAATCCGGATCACCCGGCGGGATATTTTTATAGCGCGATGGTCGAGTTTTGGCGCGCAGTGACGAATCCCGACAACACAACTTATGATGCGCGTTATCGCGCCAGATTGCAACAAGCGCTCGATCGTTCTGATACACTCTTAGCACATAACGAACTCGATCTTGCAGGAATATTCTACAAAGGTGCTTCGCTCGGAATGCGCGCACGAATTTTTGCGATTCGACCGAATTGGTCGGATGCGATCGGGATCATGCTTGGTGATGCAAGAGAAGGCATTAAATATTTGAACAAGATCGAAGAACTCATTCCTTCGAACAGCGATATACTTTTTGGTCGCGGACTCTATAATTATTATGTGGAAGCGATCAAAGACGATGAGCCCTTCCTCCGTCCACTCATCGGCCTCTTTGCTACCGGCAACAAGCGAGTCGGACTTGCGATGCTCGAACAAGCTGCGAAGACAGCGAGCTACGCGAAAATCGAAGCGCAGTACGAGTTGATGAAGCTTTATTACATTTACGAGAAGCAGTATGCAAAGGCCTACGAACTTGCGCAATCACTCGCGAGCCGATACCCAAACAACGTACAGTTCTTGCACTATCTCGCGTATTCGCAGGTGAGTTTAGGAATGACAGAAAAATATGACTCCACCTATCGCGTAGTACTAGCCCGTGCAAGAGAAAAGCGTGAGGGTTACACCGTGCGTCAAGCTCGGGAGGCGATGCATTTTCTTGGGCAAGCACAACTCATGTCGCCCTACGGGAATCTTGACTCTGCACTCTACTTTTTATACAACAGCGATCTGCTAAGTCGTACTATCTCGCCAAACGAAATGCAATGGTGGCTTACGCGAGAAGAATTATTGATGGGGCAGGCATACGACAGCAAGAACGACCGACCTCGCGCGATTCAAATGTACAAGCGCGTGCTTGATCTACCCGATTTCAATGGAGATCACGCCGCAGCAGAACGATTTTTGCAAACGCCGTATAGAAAGTAGACTTTACGATCCCTCACCCTAAGTCCCTCTCCCGCTGGGAGAGGGACTTGGCGTTAGGGTCTTCAAATGAGACAAACAACTTTTCCGTTACCATGCAGAAAGATTGCTCACCAGTGGCGGAATAAAATTCACAGCGTGCATCTAGCTCAACATTTTTTCCCTTCCTCAAGTCCCTCTCCCAGCGGGAGAGGGATTTAGGGTGAGGGTATCCCCGGCTTAAGAACAACTACTCAGATTATGAAAAAAAGATCGCTCCCCTCCATCGGACTCGCACTCACAAGTGCACTTCTTTTATTAGCGCCTCTTGCTCGTGCACAAGATGTCGACGCGACCACTGAGAAGCACGAATCTTTATCGCTGACGGTATATAATAATAATCTAGGCGTAGTGCGTGATGTTCGTTCATTTGACATCAAGAGTGGCACGAGCGAAGTGCAACTGAAAGATGTACCGGCGCTGATTGACCCAACGACTGTCAAGATCACCTCGATCAAGCATCCAAAGGCGGTGCAGGTCGTCGAGCAGAACTACGAGTATGATCTCGTAAGTCAGACGAAGCTACTCGAAAAATATATTGATCATAGAATATCTGTCACCGATAACAAAGGCGCAAAGCTTGAGGGGACGCTCCTTGCGATCGAGAGCGGAAAGCTTACGCTGCTGACGGGGACCAGCATTACGATGTTGCCTGATCTCAGCCGATACACGATCGATGTGCCGAGTCTACCCGCTGGGCTTATCACACGCCCGACGCTCATCTGGCAACTGCAATCTGATCAAGCATTCTCGCACGAGCCGTTGGAAGTTTTGTACCAAACCGGTGGCATTTCATGGCATGCGGAATATATCGCTGCGCTATCGGATGATGATCGATCGCTCGATCTTACCGGATGGGTTAGTCTGGATAATCGGAGTGGTGGATCGTTCGTCGATGCTAAGCTCAAACTTGTCGCTGGTGCGCTGCATAGAGTCGCGACACGAATCACCTCATCCTCTAACGGCATAATGTCCACGAGGGAAGCGGTCCGTTTGGCAGCTCCGCAATTTGAGGAGAGTGGCTTGTTCGAATATCATCTCTACGATCTTCAGCGAAAGACGAGCATCAAGAACAATGAAGTCAAGCAGATTTCGCTATTAGAAGCAAATGGTGTAGCTGCCGAGAAGCGCTATACGTATCGCGGTGCAAAGAACGTCGAAGTGACAGTGATGTTCGTCAACAATGAGAAGAATCACCTTGGTGTGCCGATACCGATGGGTATTGTGCGCGTTATGAAGCGCGACAAAGATGGCACGTTAGAGTTCGTCGGTGAAGATCGCGTCGAGCATACACCTCGCGATGAGAAGATCACACTGAAAGTCGGCGATGCGTTTGATCTGCTCGGCGAGCGCGTTGTTACCGACTCCCGCAATCTCGGACCCCAGACAAATCAAGAGTCAATTGAGATCACACTCAAGAATAGAAAAGATGAAGATGTGGTAATCGACGTCGTCGAAGAGTTACCCGGCAGTTGGGAGATCACAAAGAACTCCACCGATTTTGAGAAGAAGAATGCAAATCAGATCGTCTTTCACATTCCGGTGAAAGCACGCGCAGATGCAAAAGTCAGCTACACCGTTGTGCATCATTGGTAAGCGATGACAAAATTGCTGATGTGACAAAGCCGCGGAAATTTATTCCGCGGCTTTGTTTTGTCGACTTAATATTTATTGCAGGACGACCATCTTGTTCGTCAAGTGTCCGCCGTCACTGGTTTCGAGAATGTAATAATAGGTGCCACTCGATACTCGGCGATTGTCCGAATCGGTGCCATCCCAAAACGCATCCTGCGCTCCGCCATCTTGCCCGACACGATCAAGCAATGTGCGAACGAGCATTCCACTTGTCGAATAGACTTTGATCGATACCGTTGTCGCATTTGGCAGCGAGTAGTGTATCCGCGTCGACGCGGGTGCCTCAGGCGAACCGAGCACGAATGGATTTGGATAATTTTGATCCATGCCAAACGCTTGCGCACCATAATGCAACTCAACGTGATTAGAGAAATGCTCCGTGCCGTTCAGATCGACCTGACGCAACTGGAATAGGTAATCACCATTGTCATGCTTCGGATCTACGAATACATACGAGATCGGCATGTTCGAATTACCACCGGAGGCTTGGGATGGAACCGAGCCGATCACTTCGAACGGTTGTGAATTGTAACTACGCATTACTTCGAAGCGTAAATTATTTTTCTCACTATCGGTGTGCCAATCGAGCCTTGTACCGGCGCTTGTAGGAGTTGCTTTTAGTCCATCGAGCTCAACTGGGAGTGCGTTTGCATTGCCCTCCCAAATTCCCCTGCCGTGTGTAGCAACACGGATGGTTGTTTTGTTGGGGTGCATCTGTACATCCATGCACGCAGCAAGCCCAAGTCCCGACCCCGCGATCGACCATGTAAGACCGGCATCGAGCGTATAGTAAATTCCATTGTCGGTCGCCGCATACCATGTCGAAGCAGGATTGACAGAGTCAAGCGCGACACCATTCACCGGAACACCAGGCAGAATTGCAGTGCCGGTTCCTGAACGATTCACCCACGTCGTTCCCCCATCCGAAGTGAGCATCACACGCGACGATGAGGTTGATCCACTACCGATACCAATGATCGCCCAGCTTGCGTTAGTCGGATGACACGCGAAATAATTTATGCTCGCGCCGGGGACGTTCGTATTCTTCGAAGCCCACGTAGTGCCACCATCCGTTGTTAGTTTGATGACACCTGTTCCAAACCCAGCCCAGATTACAAGCCCATTCGAAGGCGAGAGGCCGATCGACTGACACTGATTTGAACTGTTCAAGACTGGGGATATCGCGGTCCAGTTATTACCCTGATCCGACGATAGAAAGACTTTCGTCCGGCCGGTATAGAGCACGCTATGATTCTTCGGAGCCATCTGATACGGACAATCCCAATCTCCTTGTTCGATCGAACCGGTCAGCGTATTCGTCCATGATGTTCCACCATTGGCAGTCCGATAAATATTTCCAAATGGGAGTTCAGCATAGATCGTACTTGCATTGACATAGTCGGAGATCGGTTGGAAGCCGTCGCCACCGTAGATCATTTTTGGAGTGATGCCAGTAACGGTCTTCCACGTGCCTTGATCTTGTGCACCGGCATAGGTTGTCTTGCTATCATTCTTATCGAGACTCAGATGATAGAATCGCATCGTGGAGTAACCATTGTTCTTCGTCACCCACGAGTTACCAGCATCGTTGGAATAAAATATTCCGCCATCTGTACCTACAAAAATTTTCGTTGGGTCGAATGGATTTAGTGCGATCGAGTGATGATCCACATGCGGATCGCTGTTACTGGAGTTATTATATCCGCTAAACTGAACCCAACCACCACCGTCGTCCCAGTTATACCAACCCTCGACACCACCAACATACAGCGAGTCGTGGGTAGCTGCGTTCGGACTCATACCGAGATAGAGATCATACCAACCTTGCGCCCCACTTTGAGTCGTCGGACGGAAGAGTGTGGATGGCACAGACACTTTTGCAAAACTCGTTCCAGAGTTGACCGACTTATAGAGCCCAAGCAGATCGCCGGTGCTGTTCGATGCTTTCGAAAGCAGCGCGTAAACTTTTGAAGGATTGCCTTTCGGGCAAGCGAGTGCACCACGTCCGATCGAATCTCCACGAGGAATTCCGACATTCGCAAGTTTTCCCCATGTTGCGCCATCATCAGCAGATTTATACACGCCGCAATTCTGCGATGGGCCGCTAAAATTATTTCCATCGAGCAAATACATCACCGTCACACCACCGATCACCAGGCCCGGTACAATATCCCAGACCACACCGCCGGAGGTATACACCTTGCTCCAAGTTACCCCCGAATTGATGGAGCGATAAAGTCCTTGTGCGGCATTGAATCCTGAAGCGAAAATAATATTTGTTTTCGACGGATGGACAAACACTTTAACAACGCCGCTCGTGAAGGTCGAGGCACCTATGCGTGTCCACGTGCTTCCGGCATCTGAGGATTTGTAGAGCCCTGTACCATTGAGTGCATCGGTCGAACTGTATCCGTCGCCGGAGCCAACATAGATGTTATTCGTGTTGACCGGATCAATCGCAATGGAAGCAACAGCAAGATCGGGAATCACAAGATCCGTAAGCGGAAACCAACTGCCGCCACTGTTCGAAGTTTTCCAAACACCACCGCCTGCTGCACCGGCGTACATTATGGATGGCGTTTTAGGATCGATCGCGAGCGCGTTCGTACAACCCCCGATCGTGTAGCTACCAATCACGTTCGGCCCGATGTTCGTCCAAGCGTTCGCAAGAATTCCGTACTTTCCAGCGCTACTTTTTTCTGCAGCAACGGATGCACGATAAAGATCTTGGCGCGACTGCTCGACAGCCTGCATGCGTGCTTCTTTGTCATACACACCGTTCGTGCCTGCGTGACGCTTGAGATCATTGAGTCCGCGAGCAAAGATCTTCGATCTGCGAACGTCTTCCGGAATCTTGCTTAGTTCTTCGTAGACGCCATTTGTGGATGGCAAGGCCATCGGTACCTCGAGTGTCTCAGACTCCTGCTCCTCAGGTGTAGAAACCTCTTGAGCAAAAACCTTCGATCCTGTAAGCGCAAAGAAGATGCCAAGAATCAGCGCAAAACTTGCGCGTTGAGACCTTTTTGAAGGAGCAAAACTGTTGAATTTCACTAATTTTGGGGCAAAGTTAAGAGTGGGACGGCAATATTTCATCAATGTTCGAACGTACATGGTTAACTATGACGGGGCGCCTAGAGCTATGTAAAAACTATTTAGGTTGTTTCAGTTTCAAATGAGCACTCAGATACATCTCCTGCCTTTCAACCGGAAGCGTGAACGGCCGAACCAGATGCTGCTGAACTCATAATGCGATAGCAGACTTTGATATGAGCGATCTACCACAGACAGTCATCTATTTTTGATGCCAAAAACCCGTAAACCCATTGTCGCATCAAGCGATATTTTCACTGATCCTGCGGCTCCGACTTCCCAACTCAGAGAAGAGACACATTTTGCGCCTCTGGCCGAACGTCTGCGCCCGAGATCGATCGACACGATCATTGGCCAGCTACACTTGCTCGGACCCGGCAAACCACTCCGCAAAATGGTGGAAAGCGGGAAATTGCATTCGATGGTGCTTTGGGGTCCACCTGGAACCGGTAAGACGACTATTGCAAATATTCTTGCCGGCCAGATTCAAGCTCCCTTCTATCCACTTTCGGCGGTAAGTTCGTCGGTCAAAGATCTTCGAGAGGCAATCGCTTTAGCTGAGATCGCAAATCAAACGAGCGAGAATCGGAGCGTGCTTTTCATTGACGAGATTCATCGGTTTTCGAAATCGCAACAAGATGCACTTTTGGGAGCAGTTGAAAAAGGAACTGTGACGCTGATCGGGGCAACTACAGAAAATCCCTCGTTCGAAGTCATCGCGCCACTTCTTTCGCGTGCACGAGTTTTTGTGTTGGAGTCACTCACGAAGGAAGATCTCGATACGCTACTTGATCGTGCATTGCAAGAAGATGTAGAACTTCGAGAAGCCAAGATCACGCTTGAGCCTGAAGCACGTCGCGCTATGCTCGCACTCTCCGGTGGAGACGCTCGCAAACTTTTGAACGGACTCGAACTTGCGGCACAACTTGCTTCGATGGATGCGACGGACAAAGGCACAATCATCACGACGCAATCGATTGAAGGTGCCTTCGGCAGAAGTGCATCGCGCTATGATAAAAAAGGAGAGGAGCACTACAACATCATCAGCGCATTCATCAAGTCGATGCGCGGTTCCGATCCGAACGGTGCGATCTATTGGCTAATGCGAATGATCGAGGCCGGTGAGGATATCGAATTCATCGCGCGACGTATGCTCATCTTTGCGAGCGAAGATATTGGCAATGCCGATCCGAACGCGCTCTTGCTTGCGGTGAGCTGCTGGGAGTCCGTGCGTGCCGTTGGATATCCCGAGGCGAGAATTATTTTTTCGCAGGTAGTTGCGTATCTCGCGAGTGCACAAAAATCGAACGCGTCAAACGTTGGTAGTATCAAAGCAATGGAGGATGTCGCACGCGATCCGAATGCACCTGTGCCGCTGCATCTTCGCAATGCGCCGACCAAACTTATGAAGCAATTAGGTTACGGCGAGGGATACAAATACGCCCACAGCTTCGAAGGCAATTTTGTCAAAGAGGCAAATTATTTGCCCGAGGGACTCGAAGCAAAGATCTACTACGACCCGACATCGAACGGCCGTGAAAAATTAATCCGCGAAAGGCTTGCGCACTTATGGCCGAAAAAATACGGCGACAAATAATTACGCAAACGCTTAGGCTATCGATGCCTGCGCAAATTCCAAAAGCGTATCAGCCTCTGCGGCAGTTGGTGCTTCGGCGATTAATCGAATGATTGGCTCGGTGTTTGATGAGCGGGCATGCAGCCACGAATGCGCGAACTCAAATCGCAAGCCATCTTCACGATTCACACTCGTCGATTTTCCAGCGAGGCTCGCTTCCAGCTTTTCGAGAATGATTCGAATCTGATCCTGACTTTCGGAGTCAATCTTTGATTTACGAATCGTGTATTGCGGCAGAGCCCGTTTCTTCTCCGAAATCGTACCCGGACATTCTGCCAGTGCCGAAAGTGCAAGCGCAACGCCGACGAGCGAGTCTCTGCCGTAATGCACACTCGGAAGTATCACGCCACCACTTCCCTCACCACCGATCACAGCGCCGATCGACTTCATTCGCTTCGATACATTGATCTCTCCGACCGGAGTGCGAATCACCTCTGAACCAAAAAGCGCCGCAACATCTTCGACCGCACGAGTGGTCGAGAGATTCACAACAACACGCTGCCCCTCATCCAAATGTTTGAGCACTTGCTCGACCGCAAGCACAATTGTATTCTCTTCGATGAAGGGCTCGCCATTCTCCATGATCAGCACAAGCCTATCCGCGTCCGGATCGACGGCGATCCCAAAATCGGCTTTGTGCTTGATGACCGCTTCCGACAATCCCGTAAGATGTCCCGGTACAGGCTCCGGCTTGTGCGGAAAGATACCGGAGGCATCACACGCGAGCTCGATGATCTCCTCGACCCCAAGCGCACGAAGCAATCGGGGAATAATTATTGAACCACTCGCATTGACAGCATCGACAACGACACGAAATTTGCGTGCACGAATGCGCTCCAATGCAAGAAAAGGAATCGTGAGCACCAACTCCAGATGTTGCTCGATGCTCGCGCTTCCATCGAGCAAATTTCCGAACGATTCGATCGGCACGGTGCGACTGCCGACACCATCGACTAGGTCCCACAGTGCATGATTTTCATCCGCGTCAAGAAAAAGACCGGTGCCGGCAATAAACTTCATGCCGTTCCATTGACTCGGATTATGACTTGCCGTGATTGCAATGCCACCGACAACTCCCTCGCCATGTTCAGCCGCCATCTGCACTGTTGGTGTAGGCACGACACCGAGCATCATCACATCACATCCCGCAGAGCGAATGGCTTCGGCAGCACATTTGTAAAAGAGATCACCACCTTTGCGTCCATCGTATCCAAGTGCGATCGCACCCTGATTGCCAAGATAGGATGCGAACAAACTTGCATACCGCGAAACAACTTCGCACGAAAGTCCGCTCGCGTCAATGCCAACCGTACCACGCAAACCGGAAATACTTCGAATGAGCAATGTGTGTGTTTGAGGTAATTAAATTCTATTCGGATGGATCGATCGCTTCGCGTTTCACGACCCATGATTCTTTGAACACGACTTGTCTGGCTTCGGGCAACGCACGTCCTAAAAATCGCTCGCCGACACGTTGAAACTTGCGTGGAACGTCACTTACAAGAATTGTATGCTTAGGCTCCGTGGTGTTTGTCATCGAATGTTTGTCGAGCATCGTCTCCACTTTCCGAGCAGCGACAGCACCCGAATTAATCAGCGTGACGGACGAACCCATCACGCGCTGAATGATATTAGCAAGCACGGGATAATGTGTACAACCAAGTATAAGCGTATCGACTCCGCTCTCACGCAATACCGATAAATATTCCTGCGCGATAAGCTCCGTCGCTGCATGATCCGTCCATCCCTCTTCGGCGAGCGGTACAAAAAGCGGACACGCGGCAACGTATGTTGTGATCTGCTTCGATTGACGCTTTGCTTCGATCGCGAGTGCGACTTCATACGCACCACTCGCAATCGTCGCTTCCGTACCGATGATACCAATGACTCCTCGCGAGAGCGTGACGGCCTCTTTAGCACACGGCTCGATCATTCCGATCACCGGAATTCCAGCAGCAGCCTCTATCACTTCATTCAAAGCTATCGCACTCACCGTGTTACATGCAATCACAATCATCTTCACATCATGCGAGAGCAGCAACTCCGTATCTTCTTTCGCATAACGTTGGACGGTCTCGACAGACTTCGAACCATACGGTACACGCGCTGTATCGCCGAAATATACGAGTCGCTCGTGCGGTACGGTATGCAACAGCTCCCGGACAACCGTTAGGCCGCCGATACCTGAATCGAAAACACCTATCGCCTGTGCGCTCATCAGACTCTGTTAGTTCAGACTCTCTGGTTTCAGACTCTCTGGTTTCAGACTCCGTTAGTGATGGCTCGCACTATCGCGTTGGTGGCGGTGGTGTTGGTTGGGCCTCGATCGTATTGGGATGTTCACCGGGCAGGCCATGTGGCCCATGCATCGGTGCACCCGGAGGTGTCATTGGTGCGCCGGGAGGTGTCATTGGTCGCTGCATCGGTGTGATTACAATGCCGACTGCGCGATGGATGTATTGATCGAGTTCCAGATTTGCACTCATCAGTTTCGGTTGCACTTCGAGAATATGTTTACCGGCCGGTGTCGAGACAAACGCGAGATACGCCTTCACCTCCTCGGCAGAAAGATTTGCGCGATAGGTACGATAAATCGTTTCACGATCGGCATTCGTATCGAGTTCTTTCATCACTTTGCCGTAAGCCTCCGCCGAGTCGATGCCGCGCGCTTTGAACATCCGCGAAAGTTGCTTGAATTGTTTATCTACCCGCTCACGGATCGACATCGTAGGCTTCAGGTGCACATACAGTTTCGGAAAAAGTGCATCGAAGGCGGCGCTATCGGCATAGTGCTTAGCGAGCACCGGCTGACTTGGATTCAGGAGCGCTCTCCCAGGCACGTGTGGATTGCCGTCCGGCCCCGGTGGAAGAGGCGGCGGTTCCATCGGTCGCACGACCGCTCCGGATCTTTCCTGAGCCATTGCAGCAGTTGAGAGCAGCATGGAATACGTTAATAAAAGCCCACAAGCCGAAAGAAAAGAGATTCGCAGCAGATTGTTTTTCAAGATCGCTCGCATGTATACGTAAAGATTGGCAAATGCAGTAGTAGAAAATACGGACGCACTACTCGACCACCCTGAACCCAGGCGTCGAGTACTGAGAACATCGAAGCGAGCCTGAATTATCCCGCCTCTACAGTAAACAAAAAAAATTGGCTTCACGAGCATTCCGAATTCGACCGGGTGATCAACCGGGAATTCCGCCTTCGTCGCTCAGCGATCGCCACTGGCCGCTCGAGAAAACCTCGAACTTTGTGATGGGATGGATCTCCCATTGTGTGCCACGAGATTTTTCGACTTCACTCGCATGCTCTTCGTCCCAGAGCAACCAACCCGTGACTCGCACTCGGGCATGTGTTCTCGAGAGCGCCGTGAGATAACGCAAACGCCACTCCGGATGTATCGCCTTCCAGCGTGGCGTCATCTCAACTATTACAGAACTCGCTTTTTCATCACCCGCGGCATCGCTAATCCAAATATGAAAATCTCGAAGAGAATCGACGTATCCGTTCGCACTCTCCAGTCCCGATTCCTTCGCACGCACTAAAAATCCATCCAGGATGACACCCTGACTCTCGACCTTCTCCGCGTAACTTGTTGCACTACCGGACCATTTGTCTCGATTTCGTCGGCCTTCGGCGTCAAGCACATCGTGCGGCAAGCCGATGATCTCCTGCACCGTCATTTGCTTAACGGTCGTGGGCGCAGTATTCCGATTCTTTTGCGCGTTCAGTAATGGGTCACCACCTTTGCCTTCGCGTGGAATGCCTTGCAACACTTCCGGCGCCATCGACGAATCCGCGCGATTCGGTGTCGGCGATGCACCGAAAAATTTGATCGCAACGATTATCAGTGCGATGACCAGCAGAATGACCGCCGCCATCCCGGACATTCCGCGAACCTTCCGATTATTATTTTGCTGTTTCAAGAATTGAATGTTCCGCGATTCGTAGTGGTTAATACTTTGCAACGAGCGGGCGATACGATACAAGCTACAAATTCTGTGAAGCGTTCTTCTACTCCGAAATACTATCAAATACCCGACGTTCGAGATGGCTTAACGCAGCTCGAACGTACGATACTCTTTGTCCTCCATCGCTTAAAGACTGAGTACGGATCACGTCACGTGCCGACGGCACTCGTCTTCGGAAGAGTCGTAGAGTTGCTGGATGTCTCAAGAGAAGAATTTACCAGCGCACTCAGCGAAGCTCAGCGCAAGGCTCCGACGCAGCGCTCACTGGAGGATACGGACTAAAAGTTAATCTGTCTGCTGCTTAGTCGGTTACTGTGTCAGTGCCAATCGACCATAATGCAAAACGCGAGAAATAAGAACATCAGCATCACCCAGATGCCAATTCCGAAGTAAAGTAGTTTACGAAAATTTCGAGCCCCTTGCGAAATTGGCGGTGGCGTTACGGGTGCAGGTGTGATTAACGGGAGCGGAGTCTGAACCATAGTGATACGTTCTGGGTGGGGAAAGCGTGCATCAAGAATTGCGCTCTCCCTCACCACAATCGGAATGCATTTCTAAAAAAGCCAGTGCGGTTGAAACGCCCACTCGGCCGAGAGCACCGTGATGAGAATGCTCGCTATGATCAGCGGCACATACGCGATGATGCTCAGGAATTTGGAATCGTACTTTAGATGCATGAAGTACTGCGCGACGAGCCCAGCCTTTATCAGCGCGAGCGCGACTAGCAGGATAACCATCGGTATATGCGGCATTCCGACCTGTGCAACAACTACCTCGATCGCCGTGAGAACGATCAATGCAATGAACACCGCCATATAATTCGGATGCGCGTGCTTACCTGCTTCTGTGTGATCTGCCATTGGTTGAATCGGTTCTAAATGCTAAACTATGAAGTCCTAAACTATGAAGTCCTAAACTTTGAATATAAAACTCTAAGTGTACGTCGGTTTCGTCAGATCAGATAGACGAGCGTGAAGAGAATAATCCAGACGAGATCGACAAAATGCCAATAGAGTCCGGCTACTTCGACTAAATCCGATAGTGCGCGATTTTTGAGCAGCCACCTCACTCCGCCAAAGATCGCCAAAAGCGTGATACCATAAAGCGATGCGACGATCGAGGCCGTAAGTGCATCAAGTCCGAAGAATGCAAGGATGGCAGCGCGCAATCCGAACGCCAAACCTATCGCGATCGCGACCATCAGCACATCTACCTTCCGGTTCACTTTCGTACCCACACCGCCTGCAATCGCTAGCGCGGAGAGATAGACAACGCCCGCAAGGACGTGCATTCCGTGAAATCCCGTTAGAATAAAAAATGTCGCATCGAAGAGGCTCGTCGGCATCTTCATGTGCTCAATGTGGATCAGTTTGTTGTACTCCGTGAACTGGATCCCCATAAAAATCGCACCGCCGATCGCGGTGGCAGCAAGCCACTTCAGCATCGTAGCCTTATTACCATCTTTGATCGCCTTCAACGCTTGCACCATCGTGACGCTGGAGCAGATCAGGATGAACGTGTTGACGGCAGTCAGATTGATGTTCAGTGGGTTCGGCTCGATACCCGCTGCAGGATGTAGAGCTCCCGGCGAAGGCCAGAGCGCTCCGGCACCGATGCGCACCGAAAGATAGGCCGCAAATAAACCGAAGAATGCAAGCGCATCCTGGCAGAGGAAAAGCCACATGAATACCTTTCCGCTCCATACGCCCGTGCTCGTTTGGGTGGCAGGGTGATCGAAGGATTCGCTGTTATGGCTGACGCCCGCGTCTGTCTGTAATGCTAACTCTGACACTTCAATTTTGGCAGTTTTAGTGGATATTCGGAACCGCTCGTTTAGAAAAATGTGCTGCACAACGCCTTTCGGCTCGGAAAGGCATTTGCAAATATAACACTTTGATTAGCCTTGCGCCAGCACTTTGAATTGCCTAGTGCTCGGGGGAGAAAATTTATTGAGCGTGAGCCGAGGAGTGCGAGCGCCCTACAAAAGGATATATCGTGGGCGGAACTGCGAGACTAAAGTGTCTCCAGTGTTTGTGAAACTGTATATCTCTAAAATTCTGCCATCCGCAATCTGGTCGTGTGCCCCGATGAGAATATGTCATGTAGGTAGGAGGATCTCCGAATGGAGATCCTCCAAACACTACTACCTCTTGATCACCAGCGATCGCGTTACCACTTCACCGGTCTCCGTAGAAAGCCGCACGAAATAGACTCCGGGTTGGAGCTTCGATGGTGTGAATACTATTTCGTGAGAGCCTGCACTCCGAGCAAGATCGGAGAGCCTCTCCACTTCTCGGCCAAGTTCGTCATATATTGTGATCGATGATGCTCCTCCATGCTCGAGATAGTAGTCGATCTTTGTCGCTGCACTGGCTGGATTCGGTGAGAGCGAGAGATCCGTCACACGGATTGTCGGTGCTATGTGTGTCACCGCCTCGAGGGGAACCGGCACCTTTTTCAATGGGAGGCTTAGTACATGAAACGGAAGTGTGTCTTGGTGCAGCGTGTGCTGACGTCTCCTTTCCTGAGCTATCCCTTCATAGGCAACCGAATCGTAGAGTTTATCGTCCGGCCACTGCAGGGTCTCGTTGTACCACATATTAGCACTTTCGTTCAGATCCCATTCGCTAAGCACGTCCGACATTCGATCCCAAAGCACCTGTTGATAGTGGGTGTCCATATTCCATTGATAGGCATCTACCATCCAATTATAAAGCCTCTTCCAATTATAATGATCGTGATCTCCGGCCTTGTTAGTCATATACGATTCGAGACTTAAGATGGCATCTATAACCTTGCCAGGGTATTTCGTGGCGAATGGGTGCAACTGAATGTAGAGCTCCATCGTATCAAGGCCCCTGCGAAGTAGAATGGAGTCTCCCGGGACAAAGTCTTTCAGAGCTGCCTGGTACAGTTTTAAGCTATCCGGAGTGTCGAGGGTGGAGACTCCATTCGCAAGGCGCTCCTGACTTCCCTTCCGAGTGCTAAATCCGCCACACGAATAGGTCACCTCCGCATCACTTTCATTCGCATCTTTATCGTATTGGGTGTGTGCAATTTGAGGATCGGTTGTGATACCTGTGCCTGTAGTGATAGTCGGATCCCAATTATTGTCCGTCAGAGGGGTCGTTAGAATGGTTGCCCCGGTACGATAGAATAACTCTACACCGTCTCCGGTAGAATGAATGATGTTCCTACCCCAATTCGGATGGTCTCCGCTACTTGAGCCGATATTCGGTTGAGCGGACCCAGCTACCTCGATCTCGTTATGATCGCTGTTTCTGATTCTATTCCATCCCGGACAATTCGAAGCACCTACATGGTCCCCTGAAAGTGTGGTCTTTGCGTAATCTTCAAATTTTACTCCTACCCCGTAATGCTCAATGAAGTTGCTTAAGAGATTTGATAGATCATGTCCGCTCGCGATATAACCGTTATTTTGGTTCGTTATGAAATTGAGTTTTGTATATCCCCCCAAAGCGGACCCGCTTCCGTCCTGGAGTATTCCAGTACCCGAATGGTCACATGAACACCATTCCATTGTGTTATTACACAGAAAGGGTCGCGACAAACTCGCCGCCTCGGTGTGGATTCCGGGATAACGGAAGAAGAGGCTATTATTCGTTATAGTACAATTCGTACCCTGGGAAGCGTAGACTCCTGTCCACCCTCCTGTAGCTGGAGCCTTATAAATTGATGGAATATATGGAAAAGCCCCATCGAATACGTTGTTATCAACTGTCACTTGATCGAGGTTCAGTTGGTCAAACTTCTGAATTTCAAAATCCACGGCCTTTACGTTTACCGGCGATCCCGAGTTGTTGCCGATCGGCCATGTTTCGTGAATTGAATTATTGTCGAGGTGCAGATGGAAAGTCTCCGATGGAGTTTCGGTGGCGTAAAACAACCCGCCATTTTGCGCAATGCAGACATCGTTATTCGTGTATGTGACGGAAGAGGCGTTTGCTGCAACAGCGACTTCGAGATACGCGAAGAGCACTCGATTGTGATCCCATACAACATGATCTGGCCAGTTAACGATGATATCCGACCTAAAACCGTCCGGCGGAGTGTGCCCGTCGTCTCTATCACCGTCGAACAGATCTTGAATAATGTTATTCTGGTATTGCGTAGCAACTACACTGTGCTTCACGGATAAATACGTCGCCGCATCCGCTTCGCCTATCGAGTTCAAGTAAATGTTCGGTTCGGAATGTGCGGTGTTTCTCGATCCAAGGAAAACGGTGCAAGAATCAAGGTCCAGAAACGAAGATGCACCTTCGATCTTGAGAAAGTTAGGGTACGGATCAACGCTGATACCGGGCCATGTAATCTGTCCTTTGCTACAGAGAATTCCGCTACCTTGATCGATCGTCAACGGAGCGTTCATGAAGATTAATCCTTTATTTGCTTCACTCGTATCGGGTGTGTTTTTATTTCCGGTCGCTCCCAAGACGTCAAAATCCATTAGTGAGAAGGTTGCTCCGTCATATTCCCAACTACCGCGAGCCTCTGCGTTGATATTGCATCCCACGAGATTATTGAAATAAACGAACGCATTCCTGTCGAACATGATGTGTGCCCGCTTAGCCGAGGGAGTGAATCCGGCATCGGAATATCTGAAACCTGCATGTATCGTTAGGAGACTCTTCATGAACACGAATTGCTCGGTGGAGAGGCTAGCTTTCTTATAAATTCGAAGTGTGTCTCCTTGGTGTACGAAGAGATTGATCGGGTCCGGCCCCACTCCTGTGACGTGGCATAGACCCGCAGCCAATGTGTTCTCTTGAAGATCCTCATCGAAGGACTGGAAGTTTCGCCACCACTTCGGGGTTCCCATTTGATCATACAAACAAAATGTACCCATCTGATTCGAACCAAGATAGTAATAAGTTATCGTGGATGGGCCCGTTGCTGCAGCGGTATATATCGTTCTCTGATCGGTGCCATATTGCCGACAAACCTTTAAGGTTAGGGTTTCCGGAATCCCGCAATCGCTTTCGGCATACGCAAAAAAGACCGACGATCCGAGATGTGCGCCGAATGCCCACGCATGGTAAGGATCTCCGACCGCCATATTCGGAACATCGCCCGAGTAGTGAAAACTTGTGGTGATCGTATTAACATTCGCACCATCGCAATAGTACAGCTTTCCGCATGGGTTCGTTGGAACGAACCCACCATAATAGTAGCCTGTAAATGATGCACCACTTACGTCGTCAGCACAAACCGCTCGTACCCAATTCACATGACTAGTCAAACTTGGCCTCGGCAACGCTACATCGGTCGTTGCGAGTGTGGAGGATATCTGAAAATCGTGGAGCATCCATCCACCGACGGCGAGTTCGGAGAAAGCAATGTGACGGGAGGTCTGTGCCCACCGGTAACATGCCACCGTTGGGATACTTCCTACAGCATGAACGCCTCCGGCCAAAATGATGTCGTTTGCTGGCACAGCGATACTCAGATCCGATAGTTTGAGGATCGCGTAACCAAGTCGGTTACTGGACGTTTGATACGCGATATAGAGGTATTTGGAATCCATATTTGCCTCGACGCACGTGATCAATCCGGATCCTCCTGCCGTCGTTGTTCCGACTGATATTTTGTCGGGCACTCCGGCCCCGAGTACACCGGTGGTTGTCATCGTCAACCCGTTGTATACCGAGCCACTGAGCATCGCATTACTCTTGTCGTTCCAGATTCTGCACCAAAGATTCGAGGTACTCCCGACGTTGCCGACCGTGAGTAGGGCAAAGACGTTGTCATGATTCGTCGCAGTCGCGATGTTTGCGTCGCTTTCAATCGAGTTAGTGTTTGCAACCGAAGTGCCGGAACAACCGAGCAGATACACATCTGACGCGCCGCCGCCGCTGACGAAGTTACCGAGATTCGAAGTGCACATATACTCTGGGGCAATAGACAATGGAGAGACAGTGCGTATCGCCTGCGTTGTGACATCGTAGCCCGACTGCGCGGACGATTGCTCCGAAATGAAGAACCAAACGAGTGCTAAGAGGAAAAAGCTAACAGCAGATTTGCGTATCATAACTGTGGTGAAGAGAGCATGTACAACTGAACCAAAGATCTCGCCCCGAACGATCGATTGTCTCCAATCACGATATACATTTTTTTGATCGGCTCAGGAAGTGAAAATGCTTTTCCCTTACTCCAGACCGGATTGGACAACTCAATATACGATAATCCGGAACGCAAAGTCAAGCCCCGTAATCAGATTTCTTTGTGCATGACAACGTGCTATTCGCGGCACAGACTCTTGGTTTTTGACTTGATACTAAACTGTACAAAACTTTATAGCTTCGCGACGTT
Source organism: Kapaibacterium sp. (SeqCode) (assembly GCA_039923455.1). Classification (GTDB taxonomy): domain Bacteria; phylum Bacteroidota; class Ignavibacteria; order Palsa-1295; family Palsa-1295; genus JBDTCS01. Next base: position 20,544 of record JBDTCS010000159.1, read on the forward strand.
TATCATTCTTCATTAACAGGCACGAAGTAACTGGTATTTTTGCAGTCATGCCACTACAAAAGAAAATTTCGGATGCTTCGACGCGATATGTGACTACGACGTTCCGCTCGCTTCGGCACTGGAATTATCGGTTGTTCTTTTTTGGTCAACTCATCTCGCTCATCGGTACGTGGCTGCAGAATACAGCGCTTGGCTGGCTGGTCTATTCGATGACACATGACGCACGGACGCTTGGCATCATGTCGTTCATCGGCTCGGCACCGATTCTTTTTCTTTCGATCATCGCAGGGACGGTTGCCGATGAATATTCCAAACGGAAGATACTTATCATGACGCAAGCAATGTCCGGATTGCTGGCAGTTGCGCTTGCGGTTGCCCTGTGGACGGACACGATCAGCATTCCGGTGATCGCTGTGATTAATCTGATGCTCGGTATCGTAACCGCCTTCGATCTGCCGACACGTCAGGCGTTCGTCGTCGAGATGACGAGTAAAGAAGATGTCTCGAACGCTGTCGCGCTGAACTCCGCGGTCTTCAACGCTGCGCGGCTTATCGGGCCGGCGCTCGGAGCAATCATCATTGCGTCATTCTCAGTGGCCATGTGTTTTTTTCTGAATGGAATTTCGTACGTCGCCGTGATCATCGGGCTTCTGATGATGCGCTTTGCGACAAGCGCACATCCGCGGCGCAAACGAACGACCTCGCGGATGCGCTCGATGCAGGAAGGAATAGTCTATCTCTATCGCATTCCCAATTTGCGCGCACTGATGCTGCTCGTTGTTACGATGACACTCTTTGGTTGGAGCTATACGGTGAATCTACCGGTGGTGGCTGCGAAGCTTTTGAACGGCGGTGCCTCAACGTTTGGTGCACTGCTCTCGGCCAATGGAGTTGGGGCTCTCATCGCTGCGCTCACACAAGCAGCGGGCTCCGGAAAATTTGATGGAAGAAAAATGCTCTTTATTGGCATCGGAGTATTTGTGCTTTCGCTGGTTGGTGTCGCGCTCGTGCATACGCTTGTCTTCACGTTGCTTTGTTTGGTCGGGATGGGTTGGGGCATCATCACATTTTTTATTACTGCAAATACGACACTTCAGCGCAGAGTGCCGGATGAACTTCGCGGACGTGTGATGGGGATCTACTCACTTTCGTTTGCGGGGCTTTTTCCGTTCGGCAGTTTGCTTTCCGGTTTTGTTGCGCATGAAGTTGGAGTGAGCAATGCATTTTTGTTCAACGCTGTGATTGTGACGCTAATCAGTATTCCCGTATATTTTTTCGTTCGAAAGCTTCCAAGGCTTTTCGGAGAGCCAACATTGGCTCTCGCTCCGACCATCAAATCGTAACACTTCGAAACAGCATATTCATAAGTGTAGTATTTTCGTACAAGTTTCGAAATATCTGCGTAATTCTTTCATAATCGCTTGTATTTTGGATTACATTCTGGTATATTGCGTTGTGTAAGTTTGTTTGGTCTCTGGAATTTTATCCAAAGTTGCGCCCATTTTTAATTTTAATGGGTTGCCCGCGACTCCGGAGATCGTTTTATTTAATAGCGTGAGTGGTTTTATCTTGTAACCAATTGCCGATTAATCAGCAATGATACTTTTAGCCTCTAAAGAAGTTATGTCGCTGGGATTATCCCAAGCACTCTTCGGCGTCGTCGTCGGATTGGCATTTGGGATGCTTCTCGGATTATTTTTTTATTCCACGTATCGGAAGCCCTACTACTGGTTCTATTCGCTTTTCAGCGGAGTTGCAGGCTCGCTGATAGCGCCAATACTGCTGAGCGTGATTGTTGGTGGAGATTCTTCGAGCATTCACTTTGTCGTATTTCAGTTTACGACTGCCGGCATCGCTGCGTTCCTCGGAAATTTTTATCTGTACACGAACAAGAAACGGCTGGCTGCGAAGCACAAGAGCCGTCGCCGTCGCACACGTTCACGGTACGCTTCAAACACTGTGCTCCTGCAAGTTGTGCATGAGCCGGTGGCACACGAATCTCATGGCGCACATCCGGTCTGATGTGCGCTGAATGCTTAGTGCATCCGTGAGCGATCTATCGTTTGAAGGTTTTTTGAAGTCCGAATTCCTACCTCTCATTTCCCGCTAAATACCATTTCTGATCGCTTGGGGTTATTCTCTGCGTTCTGCACTAATTTTGTGTCTGGTTAGTTAGAGAATCCGGTGCAGAGGTCAGGTATGGGATCAATCAAGCTTCAAGGTTATGCAGTTTTCAAAAATCACTACGATTAAGTGGGGCAAGCGCGACAGTTCTGTCGTGAAAATATTTGCGGTGCTTGGGCTTGCGCTCTTTAGCTTCGCATGTTCGACGAACGACACGCTCGTTCAAGAATATATGACGGTGAGTCCGCATCAGTTGACATTTACTACGCCGGACACCACTCGCACCATGACTGTCGCCCACTCGTGCACATGTCCGTTCACTTGGACGCTGCTTGCATATCCACCTGCTCCGTGGCTAACGATTCCTGCTGGCGGCAGTGGCGATCAAAACAATGTGCTGATTAAGATCGACCGCTCACTCATGACTACCGACACCGCGAAAGCGTTGATCCAGGTTAACTCCACCCAATATAGTACCAGCGATGGTCGCAGGTATGACACAGTTCAAGTGACGGCGTATCGGAAATAATCTGGCGCGATACGTTCGGCGGTCATTCAAACCCCGCTCCTCTGATTCCGACAACTTCGCGAACACGAGCGAGTGTGGCCTTCGCTCGAACTCTGGCTTTTGCTTCGCCGGTGAGTAAGATTTGTTCTACCTCGTCCGTGTGTGATAGCAAATAATTGTAACGCTCTCGCTTTTCTGAAACCAGCGAATCGATCAATTCGAATGTTGCTTGTTTCACATCTGCCCACGAGATTCCCTCTGCGTAAGCAGTCCGCAGACGTTCTGTTGATTCGGGTTGCGCAAAACTTTGATACAATGCGAACAGAACGGAACCCTCGGTCTCTTTCGGTTCAGTAGGAGTTTTTGAATCGGTAACAATTCCGAAGATTAACTTTCGAAACTTCTCTTTTGGAGCAAAGAGTGGAATCGTATTCTTGTAACTCTTACTCATCTTTCTGCCATCAAGACCTGGTATCGCTGCAACAGACTTCAGAACTTGTGCTTTCGGAAGATGTAATATTTGCTTGCGATAGTTGTGATTGAACTTGCCTGCGATCTCACGCGCGATCTCGACATGTTGCACTTGATCTTGCCCAACAGGAACGGTGTCTGCGTCGAAGAGCAGAATATCAGCGGACATCAGGATCGGATAATTGAACAAGCCGACGTTTATTCCTTTGTCCTGCTCGCTCAAACCCTTCTCTACATTTTGTGCGACGGCCGCTTTGTAGGCATGCGCACGGTTCATCAATCCTTTAGGTGTGAAGCACGAAAGTATCCAATGTAATTCAAACGTTTCGGGAATGCGTGATTGCCGATAAAATATATTTTGCTCCGTATCGAGTCCCGCAGCGAGCCAAGTTGCTGCGACTTCTTTGGATTGCGCATCTAAGCGAGTGGCGTCATGCTCGCTGGTTAAGGCGTGATAATCCGCGATGAAAAATAACCCGAGTGCGGCATTGCTTTCCTCGGCGAGTCTTAAGGCGGGTGCAATTGCCGCGACGTAATTTCCGAGATGTGGAGTGCCGGTGGGTTTGATACCCGTCAAAATAATTTCTGGCATATTCGAATTGTAAAAAGTTGAAAGCCCGTGGAGACCACGGGCTTTCAGACTTGAAATACAAAAAGGCTGCTGATGAAGCAGTGAGGGAGAATTACTTCCCTTACTTCTTCATTTCCTTTACTTCCTTCTTCATATCTTTCATGTCCTTCTTCATGTCGCCAACCATCTTCTTGGTGGTGTCAACATTCTTTGCCATGCTATCAACAGTGGCAGGAGGCGGCGGTGGCGGCGGAGCCGTCGTCGTCGTCGTTGTAGAAGTTGTCGTTGTCGTCGAATCGGTCATATTACTGTCCGTCTTCTTCGCACAGGACATCATACCGGATGTGAATGCTACTAGAGCACCAAGCACAAGGAGTTTACGAAGCCTCATGGCATTTACCTCTTAGTTTAAGTTAAGGAAACACGCGACACCAACGACCCACACAGATATAACTCCGCAAGGGAAATCAGCGCTACTAATACATCATTGTTAAGAACTTGAGGACAAAGATACGATGTCCAGCGGCGAAATACAAAAAAACGGGTAAAAATGTTCATTAGTTAGGCTGTTTCAGAGTAAATTTCGTGGTTTTGATGGTGGCTGTTAGCCCGGGATATTGGATTATCGGCGAATTCGACCAAAAAAAGTGCGAAACGTCAGCCCACGATCCGCTGTTCGAATCTGACTAATTCACTGTATTCCCACGACATTTCCCAGGAAATCGCCGTATGGCACTCGAAATCTACAACACACTCACCCGAAAGAAAGAAGCTTTCACGCCCTTGGTTGAGGGCAAAGTGGGAATGTATGTTTGTGGGCCGACCGTCTACTCCGATGCGCACCTGGGGCACGCTAAGGCCTATATAACGCCAGACATAGTCCACCGCTATCTCGAATACCTCGGCTATGACGTCACTTATGTTCAGAATATCACGGACGTCGGCCATTTGACGGACGATGCCGATGAGGGTGAGGACAAAATCCTCCGGAAAAGTGCGGCCGTAAAGAAGCATCCGATGGCGGTCGTCGAATTCTACACGCGTCGGTATTACGAAGATATGGACGCGCTCAACGTTCTACCTCCGGATATCGCACCTCGAGCCTCTGGGCACATCCCCGAACAGCAGGAGATGATCAAGACGCTGATCGAGAAAGGCTTTGCGTATGAATCCGGCGGGTCTGTTTATTTCGAAGTTGCGAAAGATCCCGAATACGGAAAACTTTCCGGACGTAAAGTCGAAGATCAGGAATCAGCCGGACGAGTCGAGGTACGTTCGGAGAAACGCTCACCGCAAGATTTTGCACTCTGGAAACATGCTGAGCCGAATCATATTTTGCAGTGGCCCTCACCGTGGGGTGCTGGGTTTCCTGGTTGGCATATCGAATGCTCTGCGATGAGCAAGAAATATTTGGGACCAACATTTGATATTCATGGCGCAGGAATTGAAAATTCTTTTCCGCACAATGAATGCGAGATCGCACAATCCGAAGCCGCGAATGGCGTTGAGCCTTTCGCAAAATATTGGATGCACAACAACATGGTTATGGTCGATGGCCGCAAGATGGGGAAATCTTTAGGCAATGCTTCGACGCTTCGCGATCAATTTGCATTGCATGATCCGCTCGTCATTCGGTTTACGCTACTGCAATCACATTATCGCAGCACCACAGAGTCGAAGCCCGAGGCTATCGTTGCAGCAGGCGTGGGATATCAGAAGTTGCTCGATGCCTTCGCAAAGCTCGGGCAAAAGCTCGGTAATCCGGAGAAGCGCGCGCTAACAGATGCTGAGAAAGAACATCCGCTCGTCAAGCAATTCATGCTCGAGATGGATGATGATTTCAATACGCCAAAGGCAATTGCTGTGCTCTATGAACTCGCGCGAGAGACGAACACTGCGCTCACCGATGGCAAACGTTCTGTGCAAGAGTTGGATAGTCTGTATGCGATCTGGAACACACTCGCGGGTGATTTACTCGGGCTCATTCCAAAACACGCTACATCGCAAAGCGAGGAGTTAACGGCACCGCTGATGGATCTTGTTATTCAACTTCGCAAAGATGCGAGAGCAGAAAAGAATTTCAAGATGAGTGATACGCTCCGCGATGCGCTCGACAAGATTGGTATCGTGCTTGAAGATGGCAAAGAAGGCACGAGCTGGAAGGTGCGTTAAGAAATTTGCGCCTGCGAAAAAAAGAGAGCCCAATACTGGGCTCTCTTTTTTTATTTCTGCAATTCGATCTTCGTGCGTTCGAAGCTTTCAGCAGTTCGTACTTCACAAAGATATGTACCACTTGGCAAGCCTTTCGAATTCCAAGTGAGCGCGCAATGACCTCGATCTTTTTTTATGTTCATAGGCACCGATACGATAGTGCCAATAATATTTCGGATCTCAACACGAACGATCGATGCGTTCGGCAAATCAAACTCAATCGTAGATAGCGAATGCGTAGGATTCGGACTTGCGGAAAGATGTAACGCTCGCGGTTCTGCGAGTCCTTGACCAACCGACGATAAACCTTTCGTCCATTCGGCAACATTCATCGCAACTTTCATTCCGGCTGTGTCGAAATATCCGACGGCACAGACCTTTCCTGTCGGGTCAGCCACGAGAGCATTCACTCCAGCATTGACCCCCGAACCGAGTGCATTCCAGTTTGCGCCATCCCAGAACGCGATGTTTTTAAACTTGTCACCGGTGCCGCCAATCTCGAGATGACCAGCATAAACAAGCGTACCTGCCGTCGCGAGTGCGCCGATCGGAAATCCTGTCCCCGCGCCAAGTGGCGTCCACTTCGCACCGTCCCACTCACCAATGCCCGGAAGCGTTGCTGAGCCGATCATGCTGAACTCACCTGCTGCAATGAGATGTCGCTTGGGGTTGGCAATTAGAGTTAGCGCGGTAACGTGCACGTCCGCACCTGTGTCGTTCGAAAGTGGGAGCCACATCTTGCCTGTCCATGCAGCGACACCGTGCGCAGGTACTGCGCCGCCACCGACGCTGCTAAAATATCCGCCGACATAGAGCATCGAATCTACACCATCGATTGCGAGACTCCAGACCGGAAGTGCCCCTCGCCAATTTGCAACACCACCTTGAAGTCCGGTCCACTTCGCACCATCCCAGAGTGCGATGTTTGCAAGTGTGTCGCCATAGACCGAAGGGGAACCGGTGAAACCACCGGCGGCATATACGCGATGCTTGGCATCGACAGCAATTGCATGCACACCGAAATTATTGTGCGGCAATCCGACTCCGAGGCTCGACCAACTCGTCCCGTCCCAAAGTGCGATCGATTCGGATGGCTTTCCTCCGGCGCTTCGAAAACTGCCACCCACATATATCTTATCCGACAAGACACCGGGCGTTACGTTGATCGCCCAGACGTCACCATCGACACCTTGCCCCAGCGGTAACCACTGCTTGCCACTCCACATTGCAATATGATTTGCTGCAACACCACCGATCTTTGTAAATGAGCCACCGACATAGATCGTGTTGCCGTTGATCGCGACAGAATAAATCTGACCATCGGTTGTAAGATCATTCCCAAACTGTGTGAACCAATACTTATCATCAGCGCTCTGTCCGAAGACTTGCTGACTCAGAAGCAGCATAAGCGCACAAACTAAATATTTTGTATTACGGAGTATCATAATGATTTAACGATCTATTATTTCTGTTGAACGAGGGTACGGTTTTCTAAATTCAAAACTATTTCAGAGCCACTAATTTCTTACTTATGGAAATACCATCTGCCTCAAGTCGATAGGAATACACGCCATTCGCAAACTGACTTGCATTCCAACTAATGCTATGATCTCCAACCGACATCAGCTTGCTATCGAGGATGCGAACTTGTTTGCCGAGTACATCTGTGATAATAGGTGAGACAGTCGAGGGCTTTTTAAGTGCGAAAGTAAAGGTAGTCCTCGTCGCAAATGGATTAGGAATGTTTTGCGTAAGTATGAATTCAGATGGAGCACCGACTCTCTTTACGGGATCAAAATTTGAAAGCGGTCGTCTCCATACGCCACTACTTCTTCCGCCGCAAGCAAATAAATATGAATTGAATACTATGAAAGCATAAATATCTTTATCTGTCAAACCTTGATTTGCATCATGCCATGTAAGACCGCTATCCATTGACAGATAAACGCCCGCACCGTGATTAAACCCGGCAACGATTGTATCTCCAGCAAATATTAAGGCTCTCACATCCATTTGTGTAAAGCGGTTATTAACGCTTCGTCAATGTCCGCCATAGTTAGTCGAGCGATAAATACCAGCTTCTCTCGTTCCGGCAACAACAACCGAACCCCGAGATGCTATCGTATTAACTTCTGTATCGCCCATCCATGGTGTCAGTCGTTCCCAACCGATGCCACCGTCTGATGCTCGAAACACTCCACCTTTAGCAGCAGCAAACAGATATTTTCCATTTAGCGAAAATTGCTGGATGGCACTGTCAAAATAAAATCGCTTGAGTGGCATCCAACTATGACCTTCGTTCGAAGAAAGAAAAATACCGTTGTAGCCGGTATTTGTAATGCGCGTATCGCCGATTGCAATAATCGCTGCCGCCCCGCTTGAACTAAGATTGCTATCACGACACTGAGACCAAGTTAATCCCGCATCGCGTGAGCAAAATATGCCATTGAAATGAGTGGTAAGGATAAGATCGCTCTTAAAGTCCAGCAAACGCTCAGGATCAGGAATTTGAGCAGCATATTCCCATACATCACCGTTGTTAGTTGTCTTAACCACTGACCCATACGCAAGCGTAAAAAGTGTTTTGTCTACAGCGGCAAAGGTATATGCACCATCATGCGGAAGCGGCGTCTGTTGCCACTGCGCTCGTAGCTCGGTGCATAAAAGCACCGAGACTACGAGCACAACCGCTTTCGAAATTTGCGTGACCGTATTTATTCTCTCTTCCCTCTCAGAACGTTATGTAATTGTTTACGAGCGGTACATAGTTGGGTTAATTAATGAGCCGAATAAAAAGCGATTGTGGCGTCACAATGCATCCGGCATTGCCCAGAGCCAGTCGTGCGCTTGGTCGGTGCCGATACCATCGAAGGGACTTGTGACGCTAAGAATCCAAAAGTGCTCATAGCCCGACTTTACTTCGGATTCGAGAATTGCAAAAAGCTCGCTCGGGGTAAGTGTTGTGATGAAGCCGAATGTGGTGCGAGTGATCATCGCGGCTTCGAGCTTCGTCATCAATTCGTGAATCACATCCTGACCACCGACATCCTTTCGATCGTAAACGATGATAAAGCTGACCTCTGTTTTTCCCGCTTCGAGTCCCGCGACCTCCGCTTCCTGGATCTTCGTGGCAAGCGTTTCAACTTTTTCAAGATATGGCATAGTGTGATCTCCCCATTTTATTAAAGATAAATATTCGTGCTACAAAGTTACGAAGGCAAATCTTCCGTGGAAAGTTCGTCAGCCCGTTAGGCAAGTATCGGTAGAAGCTTTTCTGCGGCACTTAGTACTACATCCATTGAAAGAGCACTAACGGGAATTGTGGCCCAGTATGGTGAAGGATTGGCAGGGATCACAATCCGGTTTGCACAATAGGGCATCCAAACATTCGCAATACCATAAAGTCCGAGGATGGGCACCTCGAATATAGCGGCGAGATGCGAAACGGAAGTGTCTGGGGAGACGACCAGGTCACACATACTTACGAGCGCACCGAGTTCGTGCATGTCTCGAACCGGGAAGAACTGAATTCGATCGGCGTGGCCCGTGCCATCCAACGTCGAAGTATAGTAAGTGTGAAAATCCTTCCAATAATAGTTTACAAAATTCATAGTAGCGGTCATTACGACTAAAATATCCGAACGCCTTCCCGTGACGATCTTTGCGAACTCCAGTGAATTTTCCAACCCCCACTCGAGCCCAAAGCGTTGTGCCTCCAAATTAATAAGGATGAGTTTCGACGTTCCGGATTTTTGAAACAATGCCTCCAATCGGGTCCTAATGGACTGACGTGCTTCCTCACTCGGAAAAAATTTTGGCTTACGCTCTTCGGGTGTGAAGGTGATTCCAAAGGTTTGTTCGGCGATTGCTTGGAATTGCTCGACGATCGGTACAGGATCTGGTTCCACAATACGTCGAAAGCAGTAGGAGTAAAGGTTGTGGTAGCGCCGCCACCGGTCCGGATGACTCGTCACGGTTACCCCTTGCTTTGCAATGAATCGTGTAAGATATGCGTGTCTTCCGGTTTTGAAAAAGCCGGCTGTCGTAAAGACGACATCCCACCCATCTCTGCGTGCGCGACGCATCTCGGCGATTCGCTCCGACCTCGTGCCACCATACAGCATGTATGTCACATCCACATCGGGATCACTTCGCACGCCCGCGATATTTCGCGGACTAACGGCGACACCTATCCTTAGATCCGGCTTCCGTCCTTTCAATGCGTGCCAGATTGGTGAAGAGACAAGCAGGTCGCCGATGGGTTGATTGGGGATCACGAGAATGCTGCGCACGTCTGCAAGATCGAGTGGTGCCTCTCGGCGGTACTTGCGCAAGTATAGTGATGTGATCGCAAATGTTGCACGCTTGAGCATGTGCAGCAACTTTCCGCGCAGCTTCATCGGCACCGTGATGTTCCAGCTTTGATCATTCCGACGTCGAGCATTTTCCCAATGTTCGACGTCAGCTTTTTCCTTTGGCGACATAGTGTGAGGCGTTACAGAATTCATTTCGCAACGTTACGTCTTCACTCCAACCAGGCTTCTCAACCTGGCTGCATTAATATCCAAACACATCCTCGAGTTTTAGCTCGACGATATTGCCATAGGAGGCGAGCATTTTCTGATCGATCTTCTCTCTCGATCCGAGGACAAGAATGTTGTAGTGCTTGCCGCGTACGTTATCGTGCTGGAAATTACTGATATCGGCAAAGGCCATCGTAGGTACGCTGGTGTAGACATCGCGACGCATATCGTGATCAAAGCCCATGCGTCGAGCGCGTTCGTAGTCAAAGAGAATTCCTGAGCGCGTGATGCGCTCGGTCTCGATTCGATTCAGAATTGCTTCTTTGGCTTGAATGAAAATCTTATCTGCTTCCGGCATATCGGTTAGCAATTCGAACATGCCCTTCATCGTCTCGGGAAGTTTATCTGCTTGTGTGCCGACGTATGCCGAAATGTATCGCGGATCGGTTTGGTACTGCACGCCGGTAAAGCTGGAGCTAACAGCATAGGCAAGCGCCTTCGATTCACGAATCGTTTGAAAAACGAGCGACGACATTCCGCCACCGAAATATTCATTATAGAGTCGGAGCGTTGGCTCGATCTTCGCGTCATATTGCATCGACTTCGAGAGCAATACTACCTCGGCCTGCGCCATCGGATAGTTTACGAAGTACACGACATTCTCTTTCGTATCCTGAAACGTATAGGGGTGCGTATTCGGGACGGGCTTAAGTGTCTTCGGAGTTTTATGCAGCGTGTTTAGCTCCGTGCGAACGTCCGCAAGCTTTCTCGGTCCGTAATACAGCACATGATGCTCAAAATGTGTGAGGTCCTGCAAGTATCCGACGAGCTCTTCCGGTTTCAGCGATTTCAACTCCGCTTCGGAGAGATTATCATTGAATGGATTCAATTTACCATACGTACCATAGCTTCGCATTCCAGCGAGTATCGCATTCTTGTTTTTCTTCGAATCGGCTCTACCTTTGAGCGAGCGTGCAACCAGCGCATCGAGTGCCGCTTGATCGCCTTTGAGATTCGCAAGAATATTTTCGAAGAGCTTCACACCTTGGGTGAAATTTTTGTCAAGCCCTGTCAGCGAGATCGTGAACTGATCATTGTCTTCGTAGAGGTTAAAGCTCATGCCAAGCTCGAAGAATTTACGCTTCACTTCCTCGACGGTCATCGTGTTCGTACCGAGATAATTCATGTAGCCGAGTGCGAAGCTCATGCGCTTATTATCCTTCCGACCCATATCGATCTTGTAATAGAGCTCGAAAAGTTGGTTCTCATCGTTGTGTCGATAAAAGACCGGCACTCCGCTTGCGAGTTTTGTCTCCTGGATGTCCTTCTTATAGTCAATGAATTTCGGAGCGATCTTCTCGGCAGGCATTGCTGCGATCTGCTGCAAGAACGGTGACTGCGCCTCACGATTGAGCGATACCGGCGTGATCGCAGGCTTCACTACCTTTACCACATCGGGTCTCGTACCGGTGCGCTTATAGACGATCACATAGTTGTTGTGATAATATTTATTCGCCACTCGTAAAACGTCCGCTTTTGTAACCTGTGCGAGGTCGTCGAGATCGCCGGCAACGTCACTCCAATTCTGATGAAGAATAAATGCCTGCATCATCTCGCTCGCACGTGAGCGATTCGATTCGTAGCCCTTTATCTTTCCGATCGTTTGACTATTCACAATAGCGGGGAGCAGCTTCTCGTCGAAGGCACCTTGCTTGATGCTTTCGATCTGCGCGAGCAGAAGACCCGCAACTTCATCCAGCGTTTGTCCTGTACGTGGTCTTCCGGAGAGGAAGTGTACGCTGTAATCCAGATTCTCATCTGTAGTGCTCGAAGCACTTAGCACAAGCTGTTTCTGATTCAGATTAACATCGATAAGTCCTGCGCTTGAATTCGATAGCAGCAGATCGATCATGTCGAGCACATGAATATCGGGATTGTTGATTCCGGGATAACGAAAGCCTATCAGCACCGACTCGGCATCGGGACCAAATACTTCCTTCTTGATCGGTGCAGCGATCGGATCTTCCGGATCGAAAGTAAATGGTGCGATAGGCTTTGGCTCCAATGAACCGAAGGCTGCATCGATCTCACGGATCGCTACATCGGGATCAAAATCACCGCTGATACAAACGGCCATATTGTTCGGAACATAATTCTTCGCATAGAACGCCTTGATGCGTTTGATCGAAGGATTCTTGAGATGCTCGACGGTGCCGATCGTCGTTTGTGTTCCATAAGGGTGCTTTTGAAATAGCGCTGCCTCCATTGCTTCGCTCACCGTGCGACCATCGTTATCGAGCGAACGATTTTTCTCTTCATACACCGCCTCAAGCTCCGTGTGAAAAAGTCTAAGAACAGGATTGCGGAATCGCTCGCCCTCAATAAGCGTCCACTTCTTCAGTTGGTTGGACGGAATATCATTCACATAGACGGTTTGTTCGTTCGATGTGAAGGCATTCGTACCTCGAGCGCCGAGTGTGCCAACCATCTTATCGTACTCATTCGCGATAGCCCACTTAGCTGATTCGCCGGAGATGGAGTCGATGTGATGATAGATCGCTTTGCGAAGCTCAGGATCTTTCGTCTCGCGATAGACTTCGAAGAGATTCTCGATCGAATCTAAGAGCGGCTTCTCTCTTGAATAATCAAGTGAGCCATAGCGATCGGTGCCCTTGAAGAGGAGATGCTCAAGATAGTGTGCGAGCCCGGTGGTTTCGGATGGGTCGTTCTTGCTGCCCGCTCTAACCGCGATCATCGTCTGTATGCGGGGCTCATTTCGGTTGACCGACATATAGACTGTCAGCCCATTCTTCAGTACATATACGCGTGCCTGAAGTGGGTCGTTCTCGACGGTGGTGTATTTGTAGAGGCCATCCGTGCTCGATAGCTGATGAGTGGCGTGCTTGGTTTGCGCCTGCAATCCAAATGCCTGAAACGCAATCAGAAGAACGAGAAGCTTAGAAAACTTTCCGAAATACTTCATGGACATTAACGAAAATGAGGGTGATAAGCTAACTATACCCGTGAAAACTACGGTGCGGAAATTGTTGAATTGTATGCAATCTTGAGAAGCGTCATTTGGTGCCCAAACTTGCGAAGTTTGCGCTTCGCAATTTGTACCCAAGCGATTTACGCCTTTCGCACGCTACCTGCACCTATTGACCGTGATCGGAGTTGTGTCGTGCCGGATGCTTACTACAATCCGAATCAACTAATCCAAATCCAATTAATTATGTCAACGAAAATTACGGTTAATAGAAACGGCTCGTTAAAGGTCGAAGGCGAATTCTCTATTGTGGATCCTGATGGAAATACCTACGGTCTTGCCGGGCGTCATGCGGTCTCGCTTTGCCGATGCGGTCATTCGCAGAACAAGCCATTCTGCGATGCGAGTCATAAGCATCACAATTTTCAGGACGAACCACACGCGCGCGATCTTCCGCCGATGGCACCGAAGCCGGTCGTCTGAACGAAAATACTACGCAAGAAAAAAGGATCGGCTAAGCCGATCCTTTTTGCATGTAAGCTGAATTAGATTCTCATGTGAAGCTTACTGACCACCACCTTGCATTTGCTGGCGCATCTTGGTCAGATCCTGATGCGAGATCTTGATGTCCGAAGGAATAACAAATACTTTGTCGTCAACCTTCTTGATCTCAACCTTCACAAGATCGATCGTCGCTACTTTCTCATTATCCTTGAAGAAGATAATACGCACCGGAGCAAGTCCCCTCTGCTGAATGTCGGAGAATATCTGCTTCGCCTGTTGCCCCTGGTTTTGTGGGCTGTGCTTCATTGCCTGACCAAGTGCGTTGCGAAGATCGGCAGGAAGATCCGCTGTAAGCCAAAGATCAAGCAGCCCCTTCGGCGTGCTTGCCTGATACTCTTCGGCTTTGTACCCGTTGATTGTTTCGGTCTTTCCCGTACGCATTAATCCACCTGGAGGGGCCGGTGTTGTTGCCGCTACGGTACCAACCGCAGGAGTAGCCGCTGCAGAATTACTTGCTACCGGAGCTGTTGGCATTGCGGTATCGACCGGCATATCCATCTCATAACCGTTCTTCATGTTATCCATTACGACGGTCATTTTATGGGCGGTGCCATCGAGGAACGTGTGCATTCCGCCCATCGGTCCCATATCCATATCCATCACAGTCTTTTCGCCTTTGACTGTTGTGTGCATTTCCATCGTCTGCTCACCCATCTGTGGAATGTTGACGATGACGTTATACGTGATGACTCCCTCGAAGGGCACCAGAGCAGCGCCTTGAGCTCGCAGCGAACCGATCGAGCACACTGTCACAATTGCCGAAAGGCAAAGTGCCTGAAGAAAAATTCTTACTTTCATAAACGCTGTTCTTTCCGTAATTTAATTAAGCTGAAAACCTTACGCTCTAACGTCGAGCTACCAATGCCGAAAGCCTGCGCTGATCTTGGCGAAAAAAGCTTCCAGCCGAACCTGCTCTGGCTTCAAATAGTGCCAATTTGGCAATAATGCTAACAGCATTAAAACGATGTACGTTAGCACTTCCGGAGAAGTTTCGTGTTACCTCTCGCGAAAACATCCGTATAATTGGAATAATGAAGATCGCGATAACTATTCTTGCAGTCACTTTTGGCCTCCAACTGCACCCTATTCTGGGGATGCTGGGGCACCATGCGGTGATAAACTTTCTTGAAGGCCTCTTGCAGGATTACGGATATATTATCGTTTTTGCGTCCATTATGGTAGAAAGTATGGGTGTACCCTTCCCTGGGGAAACCATGCTTATCATTGCGGCCGCTTACTCCGCTGCGAATCCTGAGCTCTCGATCTATGGCGTAGTCGGCTCTGCGGCCAGTGGAGCGATAATTGGTGATAATTTGGGCTATTGGATTGGTCGTGAAGGGGGCGCCAGATTGATCCTTAAATATGGCAAATATGTCGGGATGACGACCGAGCGCTATGCGAGTACGCAAAAATATCTAAATAAACACGGCGGCAAAGCTGTCTTCTTTGGGCGCTTTGTTTCCGTTGCGAGAACCTGGATCGCTGTCCTCGTCGGTGCCCACCATTTGAGTTGGCTTCAATTCCTGGTCTACAATATTTTGGGTGGCATTGTTTGGGCGAGTCTCTATGGAGCGCTCGGATATTTCTTTGGTCAGAATTTACCGTTGCTTGAGAAGATTGTCAAAGATGTTGGTCTCGCGCTGACAATCTCTGTCGTCGTGGGAGTAGCACTTTATATCTATCTTCGAAAGCGTCGCAAAGCAAAATTGGCAGCTTCGGCTGCCACGCCCGACGAAGACGTACCTCCGCCACACAACACGCTCGATTAATACTCGCTCGATTAATTTACGTCTTAGCTTTCTGCTCCGACAGTGAGAATAATCTGGTCGGAATTAGCGATGATCTTTTCACCGAGCGGCACGATCATGATATGATGCTCCTCAGCATTCGGGTCGAGCGTGAGATAGAGCAGGCTACACGCTACATCTAAACGCGCCGCAGCGAGACCACTTGTGACGTGATTGTAATACACTTTGAAGCCACCCGAAAAATGCGCAGGAACATACTTATGCGGCTTTTGCGAGTAGGGCAGAAAGATCACCGTCTCGGCCTTCGTTGGTTTGCCGTGCAGCACAAGATCAAATATTTTTGTGCGATCATTAAACGACATCCGGACCGGCTTCGCGCTGCTTGCTATTGGATAGGGTCGTGTTGCGATATCGAGATTGCGGGGCTCATGATTCTCATCGATCAGAGAAAAATCTTCGCGCATAAATCCATCGCGTTCTTTGGTAGTGTTGTATAGATTAACATTCCAATATGTTGATGACACCAATGCGCGCTCGACAGCCTCGAAGTGCCAGTGCATGTGACGTCGCGTGACTCCACGAAACCAATTCTGCCTCGAACCAAACTCTGTCAAGAACGGCAGCATCTCTTTTTCTTTCGCTTGCTGCACACCGATCTCGACGGCTTCCAGATATTCTTCACGCTTGCGTTCGTGGAAATGCAATCCATGCAAACCGGTCAGAAGTGAATCGTAATAATGATACGCGAAAATCAGGCGATCATCCTCGGTGCCGCTATTCCTCAAGAGCGAACGATAGCGTTTGTCCGACCGCAGATTCACATTCCAATCGCTCTGCGGCGCAAGCATGACGAAAAGCTCTTTCGAATGCTTGCGAATGCGTTGCGTTGCCTCACGATAAAAATCTGTCAGCAGTTCTCGCTCGAAGGCCTCCGCATCAAGCTCCGCAGGGTGCGGTTCATTCACGATCTCGACCCCGAGCACACGTGCGTGCTTGGCAGCGCGTGCGGCAACGAATTCGATCATGTCCAAAAAGCGATCTCTTGCTGCGAACTTGATCAAAGGCGGCGTTACGGTCGTGTTCGTAATTGAGTTGCGCCAGAACTGCGTGAAGCTCCTGCGCAAGCCCTTGTTCATCACGTAGTTCAAACCCCAAAGCGGCGTGTTGAGCAGGAATGCGTTATCGGTCGTACCATCCTCTCGCACCCACGTCGGAAATCCGTTGCCACCGTAGGCAGCTTGCAAAAGATCTTGGTGAATGTCAATGAAAATCGTAAAGCCTTTGTTCGTGAGGAGCTCGACGATCTCGAAAAACTTTTCGAAGTAGTCCAGATTGTAGATTGGCTTCGTCGGATCGCAGTGTGGCTCGAGCGCAGCCCAACTAAACGGCAAGCGCATTACGTTAAAACCGCACGCCAGCAGGAGATCGAGATAGGTTTCGAATCTCGGCCAATCCTCCGGAGAATGGATCGGCAAATACGGTGGTAGTTTTGCCGTGGGGCCAAAGCATACACCACGAAAAAGTATGTAGCGTCCGTCCGTTCGCGACCGAAAATAGATGCCGTCGCGGTAGAGATCACTGACGATCGGAAATGTGAATCCGTTGATTTGCGTTCGAGACAATCGTTAACAATTTATTGATGTCGTACAATATTGTGCGACTTCTTTCGATTCCATGCTGATCGGGATCTGTAGGCGGTCTGTAAAACCGTGCAATGTTTGTAAATGTTTACCGATTTGCACGGAATAATATTCTGGAAATGCCGGCTCGACGTGTTGTCGGGGCGGCCGCTCGGAATTACGTAGCTGAAAATAATAGTCGTATGTTCAAAATCATGCAATAATGTTCAAGAATAAGGCGCTTATTCCAATTGCCGTAGTAGTTTTTGTCGATCTACTCGGCTTCTCGATCATCTTGCCGCTCCTCCCATTTTATGCGGCTACCTTTCAAGCGGGTCCGGAGCTGATCGGCTATTTGGTCGCATCCTATTCCGTGTGTCAATTTATCGCTGCCCCGATTCTCGGCGGTTTGAGCGATCGGTTCGGGAGGCGACCGCTCCTGATCTACTCGCAGATCGGATCGATGCTCGGATTTATTATGCTCGGGCTTGCAAATTCGTTGCCGATGCTTTTTATCTCGCGCATCATCGATGGATTAAGTGGTGGTAATATTACAATTGCTGCGGCCTATATCGCAGATGTCACCGAGCCAAAAGATCGGGCAGGCGCGATGGCGATCATTGGAATTGGCTTTGGTTTAGGTTTCATGGTCGGACCGCTGATCGGTGGCACACTCGCAACGCACTTTGGTTATGCGGTGCCTGCGTTTGTCGCAGCAGGCTTTGCGGCAAGCAGCACACTACTCACAACATTCTATCTGAAGGAATACACGCACAAGCCCGACCCGAATGCGAAAAAAGGTCTTGCGCAATATACGCGTGTGTTTGATTATTTTAAGATTCCAAACCTTCGCACATTGCTGACGATCTTTCTCTTTTTTGCGCTGCCGTTCTCACTGTATGTTTCGATGTTCTCGCTCTATGCGAAGATCGAGCTGAACTTCACACCGGAACAAGTCGGTGAATTTCTTGCCTTCATCGGAGTCGTTGGAGTCATTTGGCAGGGCGGCGTAGTACGTCCGCTTGTGAAACGCTTCGGAGAAGTGAATGCGATGCGAGCAGGGATGATCGCACTCATGCTCGGCTTGCTCGGAATTGTAATTGCGACAAATTGGTGGCAACTGGGTCTCGTCGCAATCGTCTTCTCATTCGGTACGGGCATCACTCGTCCAACGATTTCGAGTCTCATCTCGCAGGCATCACCGCCCGGGCGCAGAGGTGGAGCGATGGGAGTTTCCAGTTCTATTGAAAGCTTCTCTCGTTCGGTTGCCCCGATCTTGGGTGGATGGATCATCGGCGGCTTGTATCCAAACTACATCGGATATGTCGGCGCATTCCTCGCAGCGATAGGGCTTGTGCTCGCCTTCCTCGTCAAGTTTGATAGTCATGAAGTGACAGGCGAGATCATCATAGACTGAAAAGATCGACTAAAAATAAAAAGGGTTCAAGCAAAGCTTGAACCCTTTTTATTAAATCTCTTGGAGCACTTACGACTGCGTCTTCTTCCAGTTTTGGTATTCCTGCGTCTTATATGCGCCGGTACCGATAAAGCGTAAGACCATCGTGAACTCGGTCGCCTCTACGTAGCCCGGTATCTTCTCTACAACTTGCCCGTCGGGTGTCATGAAGATCAACGTCGGATATCCGGTGATACCAAGATGCCGTGCGATTTGTTGCTCGGTTCGTTGCTCACCAAGATAGGTGTGCGAGACTGTTGCTTCGGCGTTCACTTTGGCGGCAGTGAAATATTTTCCAAGCTCTGCCTGAACACTCGCATCGGAATAGACATCACGATCCATACGCTTGCACCATCCGCACCAGTCGGTGTAAAAATCAAGCAGGATAAGCTTGTTATCGGCCTTCGCTTTTGTGAAGGCCTGTTCGTATGTCGAGAATCCGGCAGCGAGCCCGCCTTCAGCTTGCTTCGCCTCCGCTGATTTGACCGTCGAAGAAGATCGACTGACCAACGCAACCAGACCCGCGCAAATAAGCGCGACCATTACCCAATTCTTATTAATTCGCATAACGCTATTACTTCAAATTATTGCCCGAAACACGCTCGGACTTATTAAATAACCATCCTGGGCTCAGGAAAGTTGACAAATCGCATAAGCGGCAACACCTTCCTCCCGACCGACGAACCCAATTCGCTCATTTGTTGTCGCTTTCACCGAGATTTGCTTGATCGTGATTCCAAGCGCTTCCGCAATCACGGCACGCATGGCGTCGATATGAGGCCTAAGTTTCGGTGTTTCAAGCACCACCGTGGAATCGATATTAACGATGACTGCCCCTTCCGTTTTAAGCAAAGTGGCCACGTGCTTCAGAAGTTCAAGACTGTTCGCGCCACGATATTTCGGATCGGTGTCCGGAAAATGTAATCCGATATCCCCAAGCGATAGCGCACCGAGCAATGCATCCATGATCGCGTGCAAGAGTACATCGCCATCTGAGTGAGCAACTGTTCCGAGCGCAGCGCCTTCGAACGTCACACCACCCAACACAAGCGATTCACCCGCTGCAAGTTTATGAACATCGTAACCAAAACCAACCATCGAATCTCTTTCGTAATTATGTATCCAGAGTGCGATTACTCTACCAACAATTGTTTCAACAACGCTACTCGCTCCGTGCCTAAAGCTCTTACAAGCGGCTTTTCCAGAAATTCGAGTAATGGAATTTCCTCTCGTTCGCCTCGCACTCTTCCGCCTTCGCACTCTTCGATCTCTTCGTAACAAATGTAGTATCCGTCTGAGCGTTTCTCCGGATAAATGCGAATCGGAAATAGGTGGCAACTGATCGGCTTGGCAAATCCTGTTATCTCACCATTTCGATGCGCGCTCTCGATTGCACAAAGTGCAACATCGCCATCGTAACGGACGAAGATGCAATCGGCGCGTTCAACTGCCGGTATCGTTAGCGAGCCATTCTTCTCTCGATGCCACACGCCCTCAGACTCTATCACATCGAGCGCATCAGACGAAAGGTATTTTGCAACGTGGGGCAGCACTCGTTCCAACTCCGCGATCTCGGATTCCAATATCGGTGCACCGAGCGCACCAGGCATAGTGCAACATGCTCCTTTGCAAACGGAGAGATCGCAAGCAAAGCGCACCGAACCAAGACGCGCTTCTGCACTAAAATGCAGATCGTCTCGATAAACCGGCAACGTCATCTTTCTGATCTCTTCGGACATTATTGGTTCGAAGTATGCTATTGATCGAGGTGCGCTAACTTCGGTGGAAGCAATGCACGCAAGAGGCCGCGCATCCGCGGCACATCCAAACTGGACATCGTTATGATTGCAACCGCACTCTTCTTCATCTCGATACTTCCACCATAACTACCGGCGATAAGTATACTGCCAAAGTGTGAGAGATGTGGCTCATGGCCAACAAGCATTACTGTTTCGTGCTTCTTGAACATTGAAGCAAGATAGGCCATCGATGTTTCCATTTCGGAGCCCGGCAGAATTGCGTTCGTAGTCTCTCGCTTCGCGTCGGGTGCAAAGAGGTCATGCACGATCTCGGCTGTTTCGATTGCGCGAACAAGTGGACTCGATATCACGATCGAGGGTGCTTCATATTTCATCGCGTTGAGCGCACGTGCCATTGCGCGTGTCTTCGCTTTCCCAATATCGGTGAGTTTGCGGGCCGCATCATCTGTGTAGGTTACACCTGCATCCCCAGCATCACCGTGCCGCATCAAATAGAGATCCATACGAAATAATTTCAAATGTGTCGATCAAGCGCGCCTCTATAACGCACAAAAGGCGCAGACTGTGCTGCGCCTTTTGCAAAAATATTTGGTGCAAGCTTACTTGCCCATTGGGGTTGCATTCGGCGAACGCGTAACATTCGCGCCACGCACAACCCAATAGCGTGGGTCGAAGCACGGACGCTGACGGAAGAACTCGACGTTGTCAAAGCGATTCAACATTCCGATAAAGTTCGGCGAGCAAAACATGAATGTCACAGGTTGATCGTCAAGGATCTGATGCTGGAGTTTGAAGTGTAGCGCGTAACGCTTCGTTTTATCAAACTCGGTCTTGATCTGCTCCATTATTTGATCGGCGGCCGGGCTCGAATACGAATAGTAATTCGAACCCTTGTTCTTCATCTGTGAAGAATGCCACAATTGGAAGATCTCGTCCTCCGAAGCATTTCCCGCCCACGCTCCATACGCGGCATCGTAGTTGTGACTCTTGGTATTCTCGAGAAATACCGACCACTCAAGCGCGGTCACCCCTGCGTCGATACCAGCCTTCTTCAACTCTTCAGCGACCACGAGTAGAATATTTTTACGTGTATCGTTGCCTGCATTCACCTGAAAGACGAATTTGAATTGTACTTTCTTTCCATCGATCACTTTGTCAAGGATTCCGTCGCCATCTGTATCCGCCCAACCGGCTTGCGCAAGTAGCTTCTTTGCTTCCTCTACGTTGTAACCCGGTTGTTTGACGGTCGGATCGAAATTTGGCTGCGTGAATGCAACAGGTCCATCATTCTTATGTGCCTGATCTCTCAAAATCGTGTGCATAATCAGATCCCGATCGATGAGCATTGTAAGTGCCTTACGAACGAGTGGATCTTTGAACAACGGTCGTGCATTATTCCACGCAATGAACGTATAGGCGTTGTAATAGACGGTGTCCTTGCGCAGGTAGGGCATCTTCACCGTGTCGAGCTGATCCAGGTACTGCGCAGGTTTCAGATTATCAATGATGTCTAGATCCTTACTCTTAAGCGCTGTAAGTGCCGCGTTCTGATCGGTGATCGTTTTGAAAATGATCGTATCAGGGTATGCTTCAAGCCATTTGATATCCTGAGCCCAATATTTCGGATTACGTTTGAGAATGATGAACTGATTCGTCTGCCAACCCTCGAAAATGTAGGGACCGGAGCCGATCTGATACTTCGGATCGCGACTAAGAGCCGGTGATTCGAACCACGTAGCGAACTCCTGAATCGCTGCGTTCGTCGTAGAGATATTGTGAAGTTCAGCCCAAGGCATCTGATCCGTCAGGTTCTTTGGATCGAGCACGTGCTTGGGAAGGATTTTTACATAGCCGCCGCCGAGCACCACATCCCCATCAAAACGTGGCACGGAAAGATGGAATGCAACTTTGCTTGCATCGCCGTTCGGATAATAGACACTATCGAGCGATGTAAAATAACCACGTAAGGCCTGCGAATTAATCACGCGTGGATTCATCACCGCTTTCATACTAAAGATGATGTCCGCACCTGTCACCGGAACTCCATCCGACCATTGTGCCTTCGGATCCATCGTGTAGGTATAGGTCAAATGATCAGCCGAAATCTCCGGAAGACTGGCAAGTCCTGGGATCAGCTCGAGCGACCGAGGATTTTGTGCGTTCAGCGATTCCCAAACCTCCTGTTGCAGATATGCAGCCGCCGCATCGGTCGAAGTGTACGGGTTCAGGCGTTCGATATCCGAAAGCTGCCACCAAACCATGTTGTTCTTGGACGACAGATTATAATTGTTTCCCGGTCCGTTACCTTTTTTGCAGCCGAAAAGGGTGAGACTGGCTGTTAGGACGAGGAGCGTAAAGAGCGCTCCACCACGCAAGTTTGATCGCATTGTTGGTCTGATAAATATGATAAAATCGTGAGAGAATTTGGCATTCCCTATGCAAATCTAAGCAGAAACCGAAGCCTACCCGCTGAACCGGTACGACTCGCTTTACCGCGAAAGCTCACTGCGCTTTCAAAAATCTTATTGAAAGAGTATCGTTTCGGGCACTTTTGGGCGTTGCGACCCAAGCATTTTTTCGCTTTGCGTTCTACTCAAAATCATGTTCGAAGTACGGTATCACGCGGTCCGAGGGGCCGGTGATGCCTTGGTCGGTCTTTGCGATGATCAGGTTTTCGAGTTTGCGGGAAAATTCTTTCGACGCATCGTAGCCGTAGTGCTTCAGAAGATAGTTGAGTGCGATAACCTCGGCAATGACCGTGATGTTCTTGCCGGTGATGATCGGCAGTTTCACATGTGGCACTTCGACGCTTAAGACTTGGGCAAACGATTCATCGAGGCCTGTGCGAGTATAATCTCCATCGGCACTCCACTCTTCAAGCTCGACGATCACCTCGACGCGTTTCTGGAATCGGATCGCACGAATGCCGAACATTTCGCGAACATTCAATAGGCCGAGCCCTCGGATTTCCATGAAATGCCGTACGAGGTCGGTGCCGGCGCCCATCAGAATGCCTTCGCCTTTTTGTGTGATCATGATTACATCATCAGCCACGAGCCGATGGCCGCGCTCGATCAGATCCAGCGCAACTTCGCTCTTACCGATTCCGCTTCTCCCGACGAAGAGCAGCCCAACACCATACACATCGACAAACGCACCATGAATAACCGTTTGCAGATTAAACTGATCGTCGAGAAAATCCGTGAGAAAATAAATAGCTTTCGTCGTTTCGTAAGCTGTTTCGAAGAGCGGCAGATTGCGTTCTTCGCATAGCGCAATCATTTCGGGATCAAGCTTATTGCTCGAAGTAACAACAATGCACGGGACCGAGAAAGAAGTCAATCTGCTAAAGGTCTCGAGGCGTTTTTCTTTATCAAGCGATTTGAGATAAAACATCTCGGTGTTGCCGAAGATCTGCACTCTATGAAACGTGAAGAGCTCGACATAACCAGCAAGTGCAAGTCCCGGGCGATGCAAATTCTTATCGGTGATGCGTTTATCAAGCCCACCGGCACCGGCAAGCAGCTTGAGCTTAAAGCGCTCTTGTGTCACTTCGTAGAAGTGCTTCACGGTGATGTACTCTTTTTGGATCGACTGCGTATTTCTCCAACCGCTGCCTTTGTCTGCCATAGATCGTTTATCTGTAGTACGGATACACTTCGGCCCACCCCTCGCTTCGCTTCTTGTGTAAGAATAAAGAGAGGGGTGGGCCGATTGGTTCGTTCGTGAACTCGGTTTCCTCGAGAGCCGCTCGGTCGGGAGACTAGTCCTGATCTTCAGTTGCCGCGATATCCGCCGCTACATCCTCCTCCTCGACTGCAACCGGTTCGACTTGCCCTGCGTGGCGTTTGAGCGCTGTTGGGTGCGCGTGTGTCTCTTTATATTTGTGCAGCTGTGCTTCGATCGTCTTTACTGCGAGATCGATAGACTTGTTGACATCACTGCTCGATTCCTTCGTGTGCAATACTTTGCCCGGTACAGTAACGTTTATCTCTGCCGTCTTCACATGCCCCGCAGCGCCTTCCTGATCGATCACTACTTCGGCGGAGATCGGCGAATACTTCCCCTCTATGCGCTTCAGTTCTTCTTCTACAAAAGTCTTGATCCGCCCATCGGTGGTGTCGTGTCGGACAGCTATTTGAATTAGCATACTCTGTCGCTATATAATTAGGTGATTCTGTATTCGTTCGTAGGTGGTTGTTTCTTCGTTCTCATCCTACAAACGTTGATCTAATAAAATTATTGTTTGCATGTCACGTGCATACGATCGCTCATCTTCCGCTTCGTGGGTGTGCGCTATCATATACAGCCTTGAGTCTATCAGTCGTTAGGTGCGTGTAGCGTTGCGTCGTCCGCAAGGATTCGTGTCCGAGCACATCCATCACCGCACGCAGATCCGCACCACGATCGAGCAGATGCGTTGCGCACGTGTGGCGAAGCATGTGCGGATGTGGCCGTGCGACATCGGAAATATTCTTGAAAGTCTTTTGCACGATGTAATAGACCATACGCGGAGTCAGTCGCTTACCGTTATCAAGCAGAAAGAGCGGTTCATTTTTTGCAATGATATGCGCGGTCGATCGAAACTGATGGTACGCTTCGAGTGCCTCGAGCGCCGGTCCGCCGATCGGGACGATGCGTTGCTTCTTGCCTTTACCGAGAACTCTCACGGTTTGATTTGCAAGATTTACGTCCGAAACATTCATGTTGCAAAGTTCGGATCGACGAAGCCCACTGGAATAGAGCAGCTCGATCACAGCGGCATCGCGCGTGTTTTGCAGATCGGGTGCTTCGGGTTTCTCGAGCACTTTTGCCATCGTGCGTTCGCTCACCACATCCGGCAAGCGCTTTTCCGCTTTTGGAGTGCGCAATAACCGCGCTGCATTAAAGCGGAGTATCTCCTCGCGAACCAAAAATTTTACGAAGGATCGGACTGCCGCAAGCTTACGACTGATCGAACTTGTTCGCAGCGCAACACCATCTGAATTGGTTTGTTGCGATAACAGAAAAAGATATCGGCGCAAGGTCAGGAGATCATCATGACTTCCGACGAGGACGAGTTGTTCGGACTTGAGGATTCTATACAGATCGACCAAGTCGCCTTCATACGCGGCGATGGTCTGCGGACTTGCTTCGCGCTCGTGCTCCATATACTCGAGGAACGCACGAAGCCACTTTGGAAACTCGCTGTAAAAATTGTGTTCCATCATCAGAATCCCATTCGAGAGATTCTCAGCGCATCCATTACAAACGATTTAAAATCCAACGATCTATTAAGAGCAAACAAGTACGAGCTAACAAGATCTTTAATCCATGAGTACTTTTGATCATTTTTCAAAAGTGCTCTGCAAACAATAACAGATCAATCCCCTTCGACCGTCTCGCTTACGACCTCATGCATTGCCTCATCGAACTCTTTCTTACAATTCGGGCACTTGAGAAATTCACCACGAGCTTTGGTCCACTTTGTACCGAGCCAATTGTTGTTGCACGATGGGCACGGTTTGTTGACCGGCTTGTCATTAGAAATGAAATCGCAGGTCGGATAGTTCGAGCAACCCCAAAATTTGCGCTTTGCTTTTCCGCCACGACGTTCGATCAAGTCGCCTGTTGTACACTTCGGACACTTGATGCCGCTCGGTATCGGGCGTGTGTATTTGCAGGTTGGATACTTACTGCATCCAACGAACTTTCCGAATCTACTTGAGCGAATAAGCAACTCGCCCTCTTTACACTCAGGACAAATCTCCCCTGTTTTTTCGGCTTCCGGTCTACCAGCGCCTTTGAGCGAGGTCTTCTTTCCACATGCCTTGCACTCGAGGTACATTCCCCAGAAGCCTTGCTTGACTTCCGTGTCCATTGACTGACATTGCGGGCACGGACGAACGGGAAGCTCCTCGGTCAAACGTTCAGCAACTTGATCGAGCACCTGCTTGAACGGCACATAGAAATCGGACATCACCGATTTATACTCGCGTTCGCCCGTTGCGATTGTATCGAGCTCGGACTCCATCTGCGCGGTGAAATCGACGTTAAAGATTTCGGGAAAGCTCTTTACCAGAATGCGATTCACATCGAGGCCAAGTTGCGTTGGTGTGAGTCTACGGTCTTCTTGCGAAACATAGAGCCGGTCCTGAATCGTACCGACGATACTTGCGTAAGTAGATGGTCGCCCGATACCAAGCGATTCTAATTCTTTAACGAGCGTGCTCTCAGTAAATCGTGCGGGTGGCTTCGTTTGGCTCGCGATCGACTCGATATCTTCGAGATTCGCCGACTGTCCTTGCTTGATACCGTTCGGCAAACGCTTCTCGTTGTCTTCTTCCGTTTCTTTTGCCGAGCGCTCTTCGATATCATCCATGACTTGCAAGAAGCCTCGGAAGGTGATCACAGAGCCTGTGGCACGGAAGCGGTACTTGCTTCCTTCGGTCTCGAGGCTTTCGATCTCGACGGTGGTTTGATCGAGCACTGCGCTTGACATCTGACTTGCGATGTAACGCTTCCAGATTAATTCATAGAGCGCCGCAAGATCTTTATCGGCAGCTTCCAAAAATTTACGAACATTTTTTGGTTCGAGCAATGCAGAGGTAGGACGAATGGCTTCATGCGCCTCTTGTGCGTTCTTGCTCTTTTTCTCTTTGCGCTCGGCACCAACATATTCTTTGCCGATATTTTTCTCGATGTAGGCAATCGCTTCTTTGCGTGCTTCATCGCTGATGCGCGTGGAATCGGTACGCATGTAGGTGATGAGACCGGTAAGGCCATCCGGACCAAGATCTACACCTTCATATAACTTTTGCGCAAGTCGCATCGTCTTCTTCGGATTGAACCGAAGCTTTGCACTTGCTTGCGCTTGCAGAGAGCTTGTAATAAAGGGCTGCGGTGCATTGCGGCGAACTTCACGCTTGATGAGCGATGCGACGCCATAGGTCTTCGTCTGCACATCTTTCGCATAGCCGCGCAGCGTTGCTTCGTCCGAGATGAAGTTGCGGGCGGAGTCGCTCAGATCTTGCGCACTGCCTTCCGGATTTTTGAACTCTGTGCCATCGACGGATAGCAAGCGGGCGTGAATCGGAAACTCCGTGGACTCGGTCGTGAAATCTCCCCAGAGATTCCAATAATTGATTGGCTCGAAACGCGTGATGAGTGCTTCGCGCTCGCAGATCAATCGAAGTGCAACCGATTGTACGCGACCGGCCGAAAGCGAATCGGCTGCTTGACCAATGAACGCTCGCCACAAGATCGGCGAAACCTGATAGCCGATGATACGATCCATTACGCGGCGCGCTTGTTGCGCTTCGAACATCGCAAAATCCACATCGCGAGGATGCTTCATCGCTTCTTCCACACCGGACTTCGTGATCTCGGTAAACAGAATTCGCTTGATGTTGGTGTTCTTCGCGCTCACCTCTTTCATCAGATGATATGCGATGGCCTCGCCCTCGCGATCAGGATCCGTTGCGATCAGGACTTCTTTCGATGTGCCGGCAAGCTTCTTCATGTTGTCGATAATATCTTTCTTGCCTTTGACAGTAATGTACTGCGCGACAAAATCATTATCGACATCAACACCCAGTTTGGACTTTGGGAGATCTTTTACATGCCCGACCGAAGCCACAACCACAAAGTTGGGACCAAGATACTTATTAATAGTCTTGGCCTTCGATGGTGATTCAACAATTACTAAGGATACCTTCGATGCAGTTTTCGCCATTCTTTTTTCCTGTGCGCCGATATTTTGAAAGCGCATAACATAAGAGCAAACAGACTTGCGTTCCCGAGCGGCAATTCCGAGCGTTTTGGCGCGTTGGTGCAAATCAACGGCTGCAAGATACGCAATGAAGCGCGAAGCAACCCCCTAATAAACGAAAAACGCGAGAGGCCACTCGATGTTTTTGGCCTCCTCGCGCCCTTTTTGAGCGTATTCTGCAAATTGCAGAAAAATGCGAACGCTAATGAATCACGTCGTTCGCGTTCAGCATTAAGCGACTCCCGACACGTCCGGAATCTTCAAAATCGAAGATGAGCCCTGCCGCAAGTTCTTTTACATCCTTCGTGCTCACCTGACTTACACCAGCCATCAGAAGTCGATCAATCAAGAGCTCCATTTCGGATTCTGACATTAGTCCGAGTTCGCGCAATTGAAGCAAGTAACCTTGCGCATCGCGCGATAGGACCATGCGCTCGATCTCATGATACACGCGGAAGGAATTCGGGCGACCGTTCTTATCTTTAGCGCGAGCTTTTGGATCGAAGGCAGTCGCAAGCGAGCCACCATCTTTTGCAGTGATCGCTACTTTATCGAAGAGCCAGCTAAAGGCCGTTGAGATCTCGCTCTGCGTAAAACCACGAGCGGATAGTTTGGCAAGATCGATATCTGCCAATTGGGTATCTTTGCGCATCTCATCTAAAAGATAGACGAGAATCTCAATGATCCGTTCGTGACCGCCAGATTGATGATCTAAGAATTCTTCCGATAACATAGGTGATACCTCCTAACAAGAGCTAAAACCGCAACAATCCGAGGCAGACAAGCAAGCTGTCAGCAAAGCTTATGATGCTTCGTTATGAAAAAACGCTCTCTTGCGGCCATTCGTTTCTTCTTGGCCGGATCGTGATCGTCGTGTCCGGCCAAATGTAGAATTCCGTGAATAGCAAGATGGAGCAATTCTTCTTCGATCGATTTTCGATATCTTTTCGCGTTTTCAAGCGCACGCTCAACGCTAAAATAAAGCTCCGCCTCTAATTTTCCAGATGGAGTTCGTTCGATCTCGAAGGTTAGAATATCCGTGTACCAGTCGTGCCCTAAAGATTGTATATTAATCTGCAAAAGTTCTTCATCCGAAAGCGTCACGATACCGATCTCACAAGTGGTAACACTTGGAAGTTCATGCGTGACAACATCTTTGATCGCTTTGGTGAGCAGTGCTCGCAAGCGCGGAGTTACGGCAAACAATTTCTTTGCTGCCGAACTCTGGGCGAGTCTAACCGTTAGATCCATTTGGGACGTCTGAGGCAGGTCGATTTATCGTGCACTCTTGACACCTGCCGTAAAGACGCGCGCGTTCTCCGTAAAAACTTTTAGCGCAACCGCCGCACGAAGATCCTTCTCATCTAAGTCTGCCAACTCTGTCTCCGTTACAGAACGAGGAATATTCATATACACCTGCAATACACCTCGAGAGCTTACGGTGCAGACCGAAACGGAGCCCGCGATCGCCCGAGCAAATATTGCGATCTCTTCTGTCGCATCGCAAATACGGATCTCCTCGACATCATGCAACTCCACCATCCCAAGCGCCGAATGGACGATCACCATCGCCTCATCATCTTTTTCGAAGAGGTTCATCTCGATAAGTGGCGTCTTTGCTTGCGTAAGGTCTTTGTCCTTGCCGTGAAAAAGCAGAATCGTTGCTTCGTGGCCGTTATCCGCACTCGGGACGACAATGCCCTCAAGGGTATCTGCGAGCAGTTCTAATACATCGGGTTGAATCAGCATGATCTCTCGATTTTATGATCTCTCGAATTCTAATCCCACGAAAATAAGTCTATTTCTTCCGATTCCCGCGTCAATATTTTACCGACGAGCGAAAAATCAATTACCGGATTAGCACACGTTTGCTTGCCGGAATTGGTAACTTTGCACATTGTACGGCGAACCATCACCAAAGAATACCACGTGCTAACACTTAGCGGCGAAGACCTGAACATCCAACTCGTTGGGCAGGTTGCAAGACAAGAGATCACAAAATTTGGCATCGACCCCATCGCACTCAAACGTGTCGAACGCTCGCGGGCGCTCGTCGAGGCATGGGTGACAGAAGGCAAAACCATCTATGGCGTCACGACTGGCTTCGGGGAATTTGCAAATGTCTCGATTCCTCAGACCGATCTGAAGCAACTCCAACAAAACTTACTTCGCTCCCATAGCGCAGGTGTGGGCGAGCCACTTTCGGCTGAGATTGTTCGGGCTATGTTATTGCTTCGTGCAAATGCGCTTGCCAAAGGTTGGTCCGGTGTGCGGCCGATCGTCATAACAAAGTTGCTGGAGTTTCTTGCGAAGGATGCTCTTCCGTATATTCCATCTCGTGGCAGTGTTGGTTCTTCAGGTGATCTTGCGCCACTTGCGCATTTAGCACTTGCACTTACCGGCGAGGGATTTTGTACGTACGGAAATGCGCACGACGCAAGACCGACCGCGGAAGTGCTCGCAAAACTCAAGATCACTCCGCTACAACTCGAAGCCAAAGAGGGTTTGGCACTGATCAATGGTACACAGATGATGTCCGCGATAGGATCGCTGATGCTCGAGCGAGCTCAAGCACTTGCAGACATTGCGGATATCGCGGCGTCGCTTTCCTTCGAAGCTCTCCGCGCGACGGACAAAGCTTTTGACGCACGGCTTCATGCCGCACGTCCGCATCAGGGACAGCGTGAAGTTGCCGAGCACATGCTCGCGCTCGTGAACGGTAGCGAGATACGGCTCTCGCATTTAGAAGGTGATTCGCGTGTGCAGGATGCGTATTCGCTGAGATGCATTCCACAAGTACATGGAGCCGTTCGGGATACATTGCGCTTTGCCGAAGGTGTGATCAACACTGAAATAAATTCGTCCACCGACAATCCACTCATCATTCCGGATACTGAAGAAGGTCCAATTAGCGGTGCACACATCGAAGGCGGAAATTTTCATGGCGAACCGATGGCTTTCGTTCTCGACTATCTCGCAATCGTGCTGAGCGAACTTGCAAATATTTCGGAGCGCCGCACGGAGCGGCTTGTCAATGGCGCGCTCTCCTATGGATTGCCAAGATTCCTCACTGCGAAGGGCGGGCTTAACTCCGGACTTATGATCGCGCAATACACCGCCGCTGCACTTGTAAGCGAAAACAAAATTCTTGCGCATCCGGCAAGCGTAGACTCGATACCGACGAGCGCCAATCAAGAAGATCACAACTCGATGGGTTCAATCGCCGCGTTAAAACTTATGAGTGTGGTTGATAATGTCGAGACCGTGCTCGCAATCGAACTGCTTGCTGGCGCACAAGGTATCGACTTTCTCGCACCGCTGAAGCCCGGGAAGGGAAGCGGCACAGCGCATCAACTTATCCGACAAGCCGTCACGCATCTCGAAGCGGATCGAAACATTTCGATAGATATTGCAACAATAAAATCTCTAATCGCGAATAGCAATTTTCGGAACGAGGTAGCCGCTTCTCTCTAATTATTCTGTCCGGAGCCAACGAGCAAACTCACTCTCCCATTTTTTTTCACTACCTCCTCTAAGCAAGTCGCTTGACCGCTGCTGGGAAGAGCGACGCATTTTTGCTCGCACTTGTCTATAAGACTAAAATTCAAGCACGATCTTGCCCTAAGAATAGTAATTCGACTCGGATTTTTCCGTATCTTTGAAATGGAAACGCTCTGCTTGCAGAAAACTTGAGGTGCCCCCTCAGAAGCAGCAACCTGATTTGGGTCAGATCGGCTAGCCGAGCGAAGGGGCACACTCTACGGCTGTGTCCATATTATCTCCGGCTTCTTGTCGTGAGAATTCAAAAGTTTTTCAAACATCGATATCTTTTTTCAACATTCCAGTTACGTCACGAACATGACTACAAGAACTCGCAGTTTTAGCTTGGCAGTCCTTTGCCTTATCGCATTCAGTGTAACGGCGCACGCGCAAAACCGCACAGTCGGGGCAAACAAATTTATACTCGACGATGGCAGCGGCAGAACGCTCACGCTTCAAACACCTGCTCCTGGTGCTTGGCCGGCCGGTACGAATTTTAATTGGGTGATACCGATTCCTCCAGTCTCGGGTGCGGTATCCGGTTTCGTACCTCGTGGCGTTTCGAACGCTGCTCCGGTTGCGCCAAATGAATTTCTTAGATGGAATGGATCGGGTCTTGGCACGTGGGAAGTAACCTCTTCACTCGACGCAGGTCCGATCACCGTGACGACAGCCGGAAATCCAGCGACCGCACTATCGATCAATCAAGGTCGTATCTCAGCTGGATCTATATCGCCGACGCCGGTCGCTTCCGGTGGCACAATTCCTACCAACGTATCAACGGTGATCGTTGCAAGCGAAGGCACAGCCGCAACAGCAACTGCTACACTGCCTGCCGGTGTCGAAGGTCAGATCCTTTTTGTGACGACTGCCGATCCTGATGGCGTCACCATCACTGTCGGAGGAAATCCTGTGAACGTCGATGATTCCGAAGTTGGTGTCTTTGCCTTCATTGGTGGCATCTGGAGACTCGCACACTAAAATACTTGAAAACAGAAGATCGATCGAGAACTCGCTAATAGGGTACGAGTTCGAAATCACATCTTCTCTTCTTTGTCCATTTGTTTTCAACTAAATAAGTGTAGGAGTATTTGTGAATACAACAACAAGATCATTTTTCAGACGCGGTGCGCTCGCGCTGCCATTCGTCCTATGCTGGACGCTGGTGGCAGGCAATTTGCTTATTAGCAATTCACGCGCTCAACAGATTCAACCTCTCTTCCCTGGCGACGCAGCACGAGCTGCCGCAGTTCAAAAGCTGCCGAATCATATTGTAAAAGGACAGAAAGCCTATCGCGCAACCGTGTTCATAGATCGCGCAGTGCAGACGAACGTAATGTTGCAGAAAGAATCTCGGACGAAGGCAGAGCGCAAGCTGGAGTCATCGTTGCTTGAAGTAGTGAAGCAAGTCAAGCTCGATGGAAGCCTCGCAAAGAACGCGACAAAATTGCGCTTGATGGATGCGGCGAACGGCCCGACGAGCAACATAGTACAAGCCGACGCCATGGGCCGCATCTACGTGTATGTCACTGTTGCGAAAGGCCATACGATTGACGAAGCAACCGTAGCAATCACGAAACTCGGTGGCAAAGTTGATATCAGCAACGAACAGTTTAGTCTGATGCAAGTTTGGATCGATCCTAAGGTGATCCCAGCTCTTGCTGCTTCGGACGCGATCAATGGAATTCGTCGGGTGATAGATCCGATCACAAGCACGGGGGCTGTTACTTCCGAAGGTGTCGCGCGCATGAGAGCCGATGCGGCAGGTAGAGTTTTTAGCACTGATGGTACCGGTGTGAAAGTCGGTGTTATGTCGGATGATTGCGGTGAGACTCCTGGTGGACTCGTCACTACTCGCAAGGGAAACGGCGAACTTGGACCGAGCACCGTGGTATATGATGACGGTCTTGTTGGTAGCCGCACGCATGAAGGACTTGCGATGATGGAGATCGTCCAAGATATGGCTCCGGGCGCGCAGGTTTATTTTGCAACTGCTTTTACAGGTGAAGCAAACTTTGCTGCGAATATTGTTAATCTAAAAAATCAGGGTTGCAAAGTTATCACAGATGATGTTATTTATTTCGACGAGCCTGTTTATGAAGATGGTATTGTTGCTGCGGCGGTGAATACTGTCACAGCCGCAAGCGTGCTCTACACTTCTTCGGCTGGCAACAACGGAACGGGGCGCAGTCTTAACGGAGTCTATAGCGATATGATCGCAGGCAGCGGACCACTCGTTGGCAAGCATGTGTGCAATATTGGCGGCGGAATCTTTTTGCAATCCTTGCTTATCGGAGCTGGTGGCACAGCACAAATCGTATTGCACTGGGATGATAAGTATGGTTCATCCGGCAACGATTACGATCTCTATTTGGTAAATTCCGCCAACTCTGCGATCCTCGCGTCAAGCACAAATGTCCAGGCCGGTGCCGGAGATCCCTGGGAGATACTTGGCTATACAAATGGAAGCGGCTCAACTATACAAACATATATCGTTCTAGTTCGCTCGGCTACCTCCGGTACAGATCCCAATTTGACACCACGCTACAAACTCGATGCGTTCGGTTTCATCAATCTTACAAGCGCAGTTTCTGCGAGCAGCACGTTCGGGCACAGTACCGCGAATGGTTGCGTCAGCGCTGGTGCGATTGAACAAGCCAATTCGAGCTATAATGTTATCGAGAGCTTTAGCAGTCAGGGACCGGCGACGATGGTGGATTTTAGCGTTCCGGGTTCGCGTGCGGTTCTCCAGACGCGTAACAAGCCGGATGTCGCTGCTATCGATGGGGTAGCTACGTCTGTGACACCAAATTTCGCAGTGTTCCACGGTACAAGCTGCGCAACGCCGCACGTAGCAGGCGTTGCAGCCTTATTGTTGCAGAAATTTCCATCGCTAACTCCTGCACAAGCGAAGGCGGCATTGATAGCTGGTTGCATCGACTATGGTGCTGCCGGAGTGGATAATGTTTTTGGAGGAGGAAGACTTGATGCGTTCAAAACACTCGCACTCGCAAGTGACGGAGCTGTTTACAAATCGCTCTTCAATTCTACGCTGAGCAACATTCCGGATGGTGGATCTACGACATCAACCGTGAATTTCGGTACGGCTGGCTTGGTTGCAGATTCCGTTTATTTAAGCGTGACGGTTGACAATCACAGCAAACTCGGGGATCTCACATTCACCTTGACGGGGCCAGATCTCACGGCTCCGATTGTGATGAACCGACCAGTCGCGGGTGCGGGTAACTCGACAGCCAAAGACGCAAATGTTGTACTTGGTGATGTTGCTTCGACAAACATTCAGACACTCGGAACAGCTGGTGCGGAGACGTTCGGATATTATATTCCGAATTCCGCGCTCTCAACTGCCGCTGGATTTAAGAATCGCGCACTCACCGGCACTTGGACTCTGACTGTCGCCGATGGAAGTGTGAACGGCATTACCGGTACGCTCAAGGACTGGGGCTTGTTTACCAAGCTTGCTCCCACCGGGCCGCCTCCGAGCCTTGCGCTTGCTGTCGATCAACCGTATATCTATTCTTCCAATCACGCATTGAAGACTGTCAATGTGACAGAGACGGTTACGAACGGCACAACTCCTGTAATTACACTCGTAAGCGTTACAAGCAACGAGCCGGACGCAGGAACATCGCCTTCGGATGTACCCGGTGATATTATTGCACCGACCGGTGTGAACACCACAGCGCTTCAGCTACGCGCAGAATGTGCACCGCTTAGCAATGGAAGAATTTATACTGCGACGTATAATCTTTCTGACGTTGGTGGCTTCTCGCAAAATTATACGATCACTGTTCCGGTGCTCTGCACGATCGGTCATGCATTCACGGGTCCGGTTATCAATCCACCGAATGTGATTCTGAATCCACCGAATCCGAATCCGGTTGTGACAACAACAACAATCAGTTACAATCTTCCTTCGGCCGGCAACGTAAATTTGAAGATCTTCAATATGCGTGGAAAGTGGCAGAAGAATTTGGATTATGGTGCTAAGACCGCGGGCCCGCATTCCGTCACTTGGGATGGAAAACGTGCAGATGGATTTTTGTTGCCGGATGGACCGTATGTCTATCAACTCAACGCCAATGGAGTTCTGCGCTCGGGCATCGTGACACTAAATCATTGATCGCACTTACTAGTTCGATTTCAACAAAGCCCTCCGAATTCGGAGGGCTTTTTGTTCGAATGGGCTCAACTTCTCTGAACCCCGCTATTTATCCGTATTTTTGCACTATGGGAATTCTGTCGTTTTTAAGAGGTTCAGGCCTACAGCCAAAATGGAGCGTCGAGGCGCGAGACTCGGAGTCGATTATATG
>JBDTCS010000160.1:0-7110 GCA_039923455.1 Kapaibacterium sp. (SeqCode)
CGTTATTAATGGTAACACCGATACGTACAATAAACTTTTGTCAGGGCAGTTAGCAATTAATTATGGTCCGGAGGTAAAAACTTTTGCTCCGAATTGGCAAAAAGATTCTCTCTTGCGCGGAACATTCTCAATATGGGCAACTTCAAAATATATCGAAGGACTCCCACCGATGCCCAATACTATCGTTTTCGGAAACATGTGTTATAGTGGTAACCGCGTAACAGCCGGACCAACGGGAAATGTCCCGATACGGAGCGCCTTTATCAAGAAGAATCTGCTTGCATATTATGGATATGCATATTCGGATGGAACATCCGCGCCGGTAGGCAATGGTTTTGCAAAGATCATGGAAGATACCGTGGTGAATGCATTGATGGTGGGATTTGATAGCACCGGTGATGCATGCTTAAGGGAAGACGGCACTGAGTTTTCGCAAAAGGTTAAAGGGAAGCCGTTATACTTGGAGTTATCAAATGCCGATGATTACAGTTATGAAAAATGCGTTGATTCAGTTGTCGATCCACGCGATCAGCATGTGTATAAAACCGTCTGCATCGGCAAGCAGACTTGGATGGCGGAGAATCTTGACTATGATCCATCATCTCCCGGGAATGCCTGCTACAACGGCGATCCCGCAAATTGCAAAACGTATGGAATGCTGTATGATTGGACAACCATGATGCAGGGTCAATCTGCAAGCACCGCAAATCCGAGTGGAGTCCGTGGCATTTGTCCGCAAGGATGGCATCTGCCAAGCGAGAGCGAGTACATGCAACTCATTAATGCGGTCGGTGGCATTGCAAATGGTGGAAGTGGTTTGAGAGGCTCATCATGGCAAAAAGATACCGGCACTGTAAACACCAGCGGTTTCAACTTATTGCCGGGAGGTTACACTTTTAGTGTAGGTACAAGCGGAACGTACCTCGGTTTGGGAACAACTGCAACACTTTCAAGTTGTACTCTCAATCAGCAAACCGGTAGAAATTTCGGTTTAATTATATTCAGTTCCAACGCCTCTGTCAGCTTCGACGCAGGCCACGACCCAAATTCGAAAGACGCGAATTCCTGCCGTTGCGTGAAGGATCCGTGAACAAAAAGAGTCTACATCGATGCAGGATTTCTTAGCCACGGAGTGGCGGTGTACTCGCAGCCCAGGATGAAGTTCGCCTCGGCGAACGGAATCCTGGGTCGTGAAGTGTTTTATTCTCTGAGCCCGCCGTGGCGGGCGGCGTGAATTTGTGCCTTTTTCGGGGCTAGCTCAAACACTTCTCCCCAAGTTTTGGGCGGATTGAAACATCGGAATCACTTTGCTCGTTTAAAGAAAAAGAAAGCACGAAGTTGTGCGCTTACCCCTTCCTCCGAAACTCAATCTCAGACGGTTTTTATTTGCCTGCACCAGTTCTTGCGATCAAAACGAGTCGCATTGTTAACCAAGGAATTTTATCGCGAGTCGCATTTTTGATTTGTAGCTCTGTGTGCGATAACTGTTTTGTGTAGCTATCGGTTTTGCCGATGAAGGCGAGATAGTCTGCTGTTGGTTCGGCTGGTAGCTTCGGAACTCCGCCGGCGTAGAGCACATCGCGATCGATTACAAACTCGATCTGATTCGCAAGATCATTGATGAGCAAAGAATCTCTCGGTTCGGTCATCTGCCGCAAAAAGTTTTTTGCAATGTCGCGCGCAGCGATCCAATCAGTGTCGAGAAATCCTTTTTGCAAACCGAGTTCGAGCGAAGTGATCACACTATCTTCGCCGAGTTTTATTTCGAGCGTGATGCTCTTTTTGAATTTTGGTGCGAAAGGTCTGACTACAAAGGCGCTCGTTCTAAACGCCTTTGTAGTATCGAAGCTGAAAAAATTCAGAAACTTGTCATGCCGTATATCGTGAAGCTTCGTTCCGATTTGCGCGGTGACATTCTGATTAGCTGAAAAAAGCAGAACGAGTGTTAGGATTAAGCTATGTTGCTTTTTCATTTCGTGTGATTGCTATTATCTTTTATCTATCGCAATGATGTTGAACATACTATTCACATCTTCCTTCACAGTGAAGGTAACGCTATCGCCGACTTTCACTTTTTGTGTAAGCGATTTTTCGGCAACGCGGAACGGCATCGTCATCCCTTCCATGATACCCGGAATGCTATCGTGATGCAATGTGATCTCCTGACGCATCGTGTCGATTTTCATCACCACTCCGTGCGTCGTGCCGGTCTTGAATTCTTTGACGACCGTGGTATTTGCCGTAGAGTCCATGGAGGCTCCTGCATTTTCCTGCTTTTTGCAAGCGGAAGTTGTGAGTAGAAGTGCTGTGAGTAATAGGCCAAAAGAGAATGATTTCGACATGTGCTGATAGGTTTGAATGAAATTGTCCGCTAAGAGAATCAAAAAGGAGGTGAAATAGTGCTCCAAATTCGCAAAACAGGCCATTTTAGGGAATTTTTGTAGACTAAATCCGTTAACTCTCCGCGCTCATCTAGCGATGGGTGCTAATCAGAGTTTTCCACGTGGGAGTTCTGTTCGAGACGCATTCAAGTGGATGCATCACGAAGGACGTAAGAACCACATAACGATTCCAATTCGATGGCAAAAAAAATAACCGGATACGTAAAGCTGCAGATTCCTGCAGGCAAGGCGAACCCCGCGCCGCCCGTCGGACCAGCACTTGGTCAGAAGGGTCTCAATATCATGGAGTTCTGCAAGCAGTTCAACTCCAGAACACAAAAAGAAGAAGGGATGATCATCCCGGTCGTCATTACGGTGTTCTCGGATAAGAGCTTCACATTCGTCACCAAGACTCCTCCAGCGGCAGTGCTTCTGCTCAAGGCTGCGAAGCTTGAGAAGGGTTCGAAAGAATCCAATCGTACGAAGGTTGGTAAAGTTACTCAGGCGCAAGTCAATGACATTGCGAAACTCAAGATGCCGGATCTCAATGCTGCTTCGCTCGAAGCTGCTGCGCGTATGGTAGCCGGTACCGCCCGCTCGATGGGCTTAACTGTGGAGGGATAAGACATGGCTAAGCACGGAAAGCGTTATAACAATTTATTGAAGAAGACCACCGCGGATAAAGCCTTCCCGATCAAGGAAGCAGTCACGCAAGTGAAGTCGTTTGCAACAGCGAAGTTTGATGAGTCCGTTGACATCGCAATCAAGCTTGGTGTCGATCCTCGTAAAGCCGATCAGGCAATTCGTGGAACGGTATCTTTGCCACACGGAATCGGTAAGAAGGTTCGCGTGACAGTCGTAACTCGTAATCAGGAAGCAGCAGCTCTCGCAGCCGGTGCAGACGAAGCGGGTTTCGAAACGATCATCGAGAAGATCAAAGGCGGGTGGACAGACACAGACGTCATCATTGCAACTCCTGAAGTTATGGGAGAGCTTGGTAAACTCGGGCGCGTACTCGGACCACGCGGTCTCATGCCGAATCCGAAATCAGGCACAGTGACAACCGATGTCGCAACTGCGGTGAAGGAAGTCAAGGCCGGTAAGATCGAATACCGCGTAGACAAAGGCGGTAACGTTCACGGTTCCGTCGGCAAGGCATCGTTCGAAGTAGACAAACTCGTTGATAATATCAACATGTTCGTCAACACGATCATGCGCGCAAAGCCTGCAACAGCAAAGGGACAATACCTGAAGTCGATCGTGCTTTCGAGCACGATGGGCCCGGGCGTACAACTTGATACAGCAGAAGCGAACAAGGCCCACGGCTAAGAAGAGCAACACGTACTTCAAATAAGCTTGAGGCCGGATGTTCATCCGGCCTTTTTTTTGAGTCGCTCGATAGGAGTGGACTATATTACTGTTGCTTCGGAGTCGGAGGTAGATCGGTTCTGCGAAATCGCAGCATCGACTTGATCGAACCATCGAGTTCATACTTGCCACCGAATCGCTCTGCATCATGCGCGATATGACCGGCGATGAAATCCCAGTCGATGATGTAATCGAATTGTTCTTTGACAACATACCTACCGATCTGACCCGCGCGCTTAGCAACGAGCGCTTCGGAGTTGACCTTGCCATCAAGATTCGTAATGTTCGGAGCCATAAATCCTGCAATGCCCGATTGCTCCATCCCGATCCGCACGTTCGGATGCTCGCGTGCCCATACGCCGACGAGATACTGTGATGAATAATCTGTGGTGAGGAAATTCACGAGATAACGATCAACGTTCCAGATCATACCGATAATAAGCACGAACGCGAAAAGCGACCTCCAAATTATGCGCGGCGCTTTTTTCATGAGTGCTATCTCATGGATGATAATCGGTAGTGCACATGCAAACAGTATCGTCCAAAGAATGGAGATCGGCTGAAAATATCGATAGAGAAACCAACGAGCCGCAAAAAAGAAAACATAATAAACAATAAAGACTATGCTCGCCATCATCAGTGGACGAAGTGCGGTGAAATCAAAACGCGCTTCCAAATGGCGAGCAAGTTTGAAGCGCCAGATGATGAAGAGCGCAAGGGCCGGAATTCCAAGACACCACGACCAGCGAAGTTCAGCCGAGAGATCTTGATACGGGAAATAGAAGAACGCGGAGATCATATCGGTGAGCGCGACCGTACCGTCGTTAATGTTGCCGATGATATCTTTGCCAAGCGATTCGGCTTGTCCACTGATCGGCATCAGACTCCCATAACCAAAATAGTTGTAGAGCCACCACGGACTGCTGACCAAGAACGAGAGTCCGCCAAGCAAAATAATATTTCGAAAACGATGACTCGAAGCACGATAGAATTCATACAACACGATGCAACCGATAATAAACACAGCATCGATGCGAGCAAGCACAAGGAAGCCAAGTGTAACGCCAAGCAGCATCCATCTTGAAATCGGCGCTTCCTCTTGCTCCAACAATTTCTGATATAGCAAAAACGAAAGCAAGATCAAAAAAGAATAGAGTCCGGTCTCGAGGCCATTCATGGTTTGCCGAAGCAAGTTGAAGAGTAGCATCCAGAGTGCGGCCGCGATGATCGGTGCAGATCGCCAGGCAGGTTCGCCAGAATCCGGTGGAAGTGTTTTTCTGCGAAGCCTCGCAACGAGTTGTGCGAGAACATAGACGGAGAATACTTCGATGATAGAGTTGAGTAGTAGGGTAAGTCGCAGTCCGGTGAGTTTATCCGACGAGAAGTAAAAGATTGGGACGTAAAGAAACGCGATGAGCGGTTGAATGCCGTTTGTAAAATGTTTCCCGTCGGCCGTCATACCATCGCCGTGCGCAAGATGCCACGCGATACTCGTGACGTAAAACGTGTCATCGAAATACGGACGCGAATCGATGCGCGCTTCCGAACGAAACGCCAAAGAGAATCGAGAAACGAATGTCAGAATCAGGATCCAATAAAGTATCCGCTTCTGTGAAGAAGAAAGAGCACCCATCGAAGTGTTCAAGAGCAAATATGAACAGGCGGCAACCATTAGAGCGGCTGCAATATAACAAGTGCCCAGTCTTTTCCGCTCAAAAGCGACTGCCCGGAAGGAAATCACGTGAGAGCTGTCTATAATATAGACCGCAACGAAATCGTATCTTTGTAGTTACTTGCTGGTAAGAACGAGCGATAAACAAAACGAGAAACATGTACTTTAAGCAGCGGACAAAAATGGCCGGCCAGTTTCGGTCGGCGGATATCGGAGAAACGGTAGTCGTGAATGGCTGGGTCGATGGAAATCGCGATCTGGGCGGTCTGCTATTTTTCGATGTTCGAGATCGCAGCGGTAAGGTGCAGTGCGTTGTGCAACCGACCGAAGAGACGCAACTTATTTACGAAGATGCAAAGCAACTTCGGGCGGAGTTTGTTGTATCGGCTCAGGGAGTCGTGCGGCGTCGCGAGCGTGAAAATCCGAAGATGCTGACCGGTGAGATCGAGATAGTAATCACGAGTCTTACCGTGCTTAGCGAATCCGAAGTGCCGCCATTCGAGATCAAAGAAGAGATCACTGCAAATGAAGATCTTCGATTGCGTTATCGGTACCTCGATCTTCGCAGACAGGGGCTTGCAAAAAACTTGGTCACGCGTCACAAGATCACGCAGACGATTCGCAAATATTTTGATGAACGTGGTTTCCTCGAGATCGAAACTCCGATGCTTATGAAAGCGACACCCGAGGGTGCGCGGGATTTTCTTGTGCCGAGCAGGTTACATGCCGGTGAGTTCTACGCGCTACCGCAATCGCCGCAGTTGTACAAGCAGATACTTATGATCGCGGGGCTCGACAAATATTTTCAGATCGTGAAATGTTTTCGCGACGAGGATCTTCGTGCCGATCGCCAACCCGAGTTTACGCAGCTCGATGTCGAGATGAGCTTTCCGAATGAGGAGATCGTCTATGAAGTGATGGAGAATTGCCTGCACGCAGTGTGGCAAGAACTCGGATTGACGCTTCCGAAATTTCAACGCATCACCTATAAGGATGCGATGATGTTCTACGGCTCCGACAAACCGGACTTACGCTATACGCTCAAGATCGCAACGCTCACCGAACTCTTGCGTGGTAAGACAGAATTCAAAGTCTTTAGCGATATCCTCGAAAAACCGAGAGGTGTGATTGGTTGCGTCGTCGCTCCGGGAGCAGGGGAGTGGTCAAGAAAGCAACTCGATACGCTCACCGATCTCGCGAAGATTTATGGTGCAGGTGGTTTGGTGTGGATGAAGGTGACAACCGATGGATTCGATTCGAGTGCGAAGAAATTCTTGAGCGAAGAAGTATTGCGCGAGATTGCGAATGCGTCGGACGCAAAGGCCGGCGACCTCGTGCTGATCGTCACGCACGGAAATTGGGAACGTGCCTACACAATTCTCGGTGCACTTCGCAGTGAACTCGCGAAGCGACTTGGATATCTCGAAGGCAAGACGTTCGAGTTCGCGCCGACATGGATTACCAACATGCCGATGTTCGAATACGATGAAGCCGAAGGGCAATTCGTGCCGAAGCATCATCCGTTCACATCGCCCGATCTCGAAGAGTGGAAACGCCGCGATGAAGGATTGGAAAATGTTTTCGCGCGAGCCTATGACATCGTGATCAACGGCTACGAACTCGGTTCGGGTTCGATCCGTATTCACGATCGCACATTGCAGAATGAGGTCTTCGATATGCTGAAGCTTA
>JBDTCS010000161.1:0-9656 GCA_039923455.1 Kapaibacterium sp. (SeqCode)
CATTTTCCCAGTCCACATTTTTCAGAGTGAGGGAAAATGCGATCTTGGAAATATGCTGCATGATTTCCGCAAAATCATCGACCGCTTTATTCCCCGTCGGATGTTCTACGATCGTTGGCCAATAGCTCTCCATAAGTTGGTAAGTGATCCTACCATAGAGCAGAGTGCCGGCGTTACGTAATAGATTGTTGTAGTGTTCATGAATCTCATCATCTGGGACTCCGGCGGTGTGATCGCAATAACCGTCGAGGGTCATGTTAATTGCTGCAATTACTTTTCTCATGTTAGTTCTTTTATCAAGTGTCGATCTCTACAGGAGTTGAGTTAGTCTGCTACCGCTAAAGTGTGCTCAACAAAAATATTTATTCTTGATCTTTCGGAATCGGGTGCTTCCAGATCGGGACGAGCTTTTTTAGTTTGTCAATAAATTCTGTCATTGCAGCAAATGCTTCTGCGCGGTGACTTGAGGTGATGCGGATATAAAGCGATGGAGCTCCGACCGGCACGAAACCGATGCGATGCACACAAAGCATGTCAAGCAGATCGTGATCGCCGATTGCTTTTTGTATGAGAAGCTGGAGTTGGTGTTCGGCCATATCCCGAAACGCTTCGTAGTCAATGCCTTGAATTGCACTGCCTGCTTCATCTTCACGAACGACTCCGAAAAATTCTACGATCGCACCGGCGTTATGCGGTGGACTCTTGACAGCGTATTGCTCGCGATTGATCGGCGTCAGAACGATCTCGATCTGTGTGCTCATAACTCAGCCTCCCTGCACCGGAGGAATGAAAGAGATCACGTTGCCCGCTTCGAGCACTGTGTCGTGCGAAACATAATCGAGTCCGAC
The DNA here is from genome assembly GCA_039923455.1 of Kapaibacterium sp. (SeqCode). Taxonomy (GTDB): domain Bacteria; phylum Bacteroidota; class Ignavibacteria; order Palsa-1295; family Palsa-1295; genus JBDTCS01. Next base: position 849 of record JBDTCS010000161.1, read on the forward strand.
AGCGAACAAGCTCGAAGTGCGCAACACTTTGAGCGCCGGAACATCTTGAAAAAGTTGTTCGAGCGCGATGGAAAGTGTTGTACCACTCGGCAACTCCAGCTCGCGTTCACTCGCACCGGCGAGGTCTCTGCTCATTGCGTAAAACCGCACGGATACCTTCATGCTAATAATATACTAGTATTTTGCAACTGTCGGATCGATTGCGTCGCTCCACGCCGCAGTTCCACCTTTAAGACTGAGCGGGTTTGTAAATCCCGCGCTCTGCAAAAGCGCTTGCACGCGAAGCGACCGTATGCCAAGATGGCAATAGACGATGATAGGTTTATCGTGAGGTAATTCGTTCAACCGACTTGCAACTTCACCGGTCGGAATTAGCGTGCCACCGATCGACGCGATCTCTCGCTCGAAAGGCTCACGGACGTCGAGCAAAAAATGATCTTCACTGCGAGCACGCATTGCGCTATAATCTTGAACCGATATCTCAGGGTTGTTCGTCAAGTCGCGTTCTCCACAAAATGCTCGATAGTCAATGAGCTGATGAATTGCGGGATTGTTACCACAAACAACGCAAGAAATATTTCGTTGAATGCGAATCCTTCGCGAATCCATTCGAAGTGCATCGAAGAGCAAAAGCGCACCAATAAGTGGCTCGCCAACTCCAAGAATAATTTTGAGCACTTCCGTCCCTTGCATCAACCCAATGATTCCGGGTAAGACACCAAGGACGCCACCAGCAGCACATGACGGAATCAGATCAGCTGTCGGTGGAATCGGATAGAGGCACCGATAACACGGTCCGGTGGATTTGCCGCTACTATCCCGCGCACCAAACACGCTAACTTGTCCGTCAAACTTAAACACAGAACCATACACATTCGGAATTCCTGTGAGCACACACGCATCGTTTATCAGATAGCGACTCGGGAAATTATCAGTTGCATCGGCAACAACATCATATTCGCGAAATATCTCAAGCGCATTCGAACTGTCGAGCCGAGTTGTATGAAGTCGAATATTGCAGTTCGGATTCAGATCGAATAACTTCTCTCGCGCGATATCTAGTTTGGATTTTCCGATTGAGTCCGTTCCAAAAAGGACCTGACGATGAAGATTCGAGAGTTCTATGTTGGTGTCATCGACTAGTCCAAGCGTCCCAACTCCGGCAGCTGCAAGGTAGAGTGCGAGCGGTGTACCAAGTCCGCCCATGCCAACAATAAGCACGCGAGCTTGCTTCAACTTCTCTTGGCCAGCTTGACCAAGTTCGGGAAGCAGCAATTGCCTCGAATATCGTTGGAGTTCTTCGTCAGTCAGCACAGGCGTCGTGTTGTGTGTTGTGGTCTATCTTCCATAAAAGATTCGCGGGAAGCCTCGCGTTCCCCGTACCTCGGGAGACAATTACACGACGAGCGTTGTTGACATGCTGAGTAATAAAAAATAAGACTGACAATTATAGATCATGCTCGCCGACAGTTTCAATCGCATTCATGATTATCTTCGCATCTCGGTAACCGAGCGGTGCAATCTGCGCTGCTCGTACTGCATGCCGGAGCATGGTGTCGAGTTGAAGCCGAAAGAGACGCTGCTTACCTTCGAAGAGATCGCGCAACTCGCGAGCGTGTTTGTGAAGCTCGGCGTTCGCAAAATCCGATTGACGGGTGGTGAGCCGCTTGTGCGAAAAAATTTGGAAGAGCTGTGTGCCATGCTCAGTACGCTGCCGGGTTTGGATGAACTCGCGCTCTCAACGAATGGCCTGCTGCTCGAAGAGAAACTTCCGCAGCTTTGGAACTCCGGAGTTCGGCAATTGAATATCAGTCTCGACACATTGCAATCCGATCGCTTCGAACGCTTGACCAGGCGTGCGAATTTCGCTGAAGTGATTGCTGCGATACGAGCTGCTGCTGCGTTTCAATCTTCGAACAATCGTGGTGGATTCGAATCGATTAAGCTTAATGCAGTTGTGATTCGCGGTACCAACGATGATGAGTTAATCGACTTTGTGCGATTTGTTGAAGAGTTGAACCAAATCGCGAAGATCGCGGCAAGTACTGCGCAATCCGCTGCGCCAATGATCGAGATGCGCTTCATCGAATTCATGCCGTTTCGAAGTAATGGATGGGCAGCGAATGAATGTGTGCCATACAGCGAGATGCTTCAGACACTCGAATCGGTTTATCATCTCGATGCCGCTGAGCATGGGTCAGGTGTTGCAGGGCCGGCGAAAAGTTTTGTCATTCGCGAAACGGGTGCACGCGTGGGATTCATAACAAGCATCTCCGAACACTTTTGTGGAGACTGCAATCGACTCCGACTCACCGCCGATGGAAGTATGCGCGTTTGCCTTTTTGGCACCGATACGATTAGCTTGCGAGATATGCTGCGAAGTGGTGCATCGGAATCTGATATGGAAGCAGCAATTCGCCGAACACTCTATCAAAAATGGGAGAAACATCCCGAGCCCGAACAACTCATTCAGATCAATGACCGCGAGATGGTTATGATCGGCGGCTAAACGAAACGCGAAACGTATGATCGACGTATCCAAAAAAACGAACTCTCTCCGAACCGCGATTGCGAGTGCGCGGATCGAGATGTCTGCCGAGACTGTGCAGGTCATCAAAGATGGGCGCGTACCGAAAGGTGATATCTTCACGGTCGCGAAAGTCGCTGCAACCCAAGCCGCGAAGAACACGCATAGTCTGATTCCATATTGCCATTCGATGCCTATCGATTATGTTGGCGTGACGTTCACGACCGGTGAGAATTTCGTTGACATTCGCACGGAAGTAAAAGCTGTGTGGAAGACCGGCGTGGAGATGGAAGCGATCACGGCCGCTGCGGTTGCTGCGCTGACGATCTATGATATGCTGAAGATGATCGATGACACCGTTGTGATTCGAGATGTGCAACTGATTGCGAAAACAGGTGGCAAGTCGGATTTTCGCGAGCAGCTCACGCAAGCTCCTCGTGCGGCGGTGCTCGTACTTTCTGATTCGGTGGCAGCCGGCACCAAGCAGGATATCTCCGGTAAGTTGATCGAACAGCGATTGCAATCAGAAGGGATAGACGTCATCGAGTATTGTATTATCGCCGATGATCGTGAGACGATCGCATCCAAGCTTCGAAGTTTTGCTGATGACTTGAAGGTAGATCTCGTGCTTACAACAGGTGGGACCGGATTTAGTCCGCGTGATGCAACACCGGAAGCAATGGGTGAGGTAATCGAAAAGGAAATTCCAGGAATCGCCGAAGCGATGCGAAGTTATGGCTTGGCTCGCACCCCGTATGCGATGCTCTCTCGTGCGATGGCAGGTCAGCGAGGAAATACGATCATTGTGAATCTTCCCGGTTCACGTCGAGGTGTTTCGGAGTCACTTGATGCTCTCTTCCCGGCGTTGTTGCATGCATTCAAGATGGTGCAGGGTGGCAATCACAATGAGTCAGAGAACCGAGATCATAAAGCAAAGTAACAATAGCAAGAGTAAAAATCGTGATCGACGTCGCAACAGCGCACGAACTTATTGCGAAGCACATTCAGCGAAACCGGATTGTCGAGTCATCGCTGATGGATGGACTCGGACTTGTACTTGCGCAAGTGGTGAAGTCGAAGGCCCCCAGTCCACGGTTTGATGCTTCTTCCGTCGATGGCTATGGTGTCTCGTTCAAAGATTTCACATCGAGTGCTTCGCGTGTGTCACTGCCGATCTCCAGAATCATTCAAGCTGGCGACACCACTAATCAGCGCATGAGGCCCGGCTCAGCGGTTCGAATATTTACCGGCGCGAAAGTCCCGAGTGGAGTGGATGCAATCGTGATGCAAGAGAATGTAGTTCTCGAGGCTGGTATCGCACATTTTTCAAATGCTCCGAGGACTGGTGCGAACATTCGGCGACAAGGTGACGAGTTTGCTCGAGGAGTTATCATTTTTGAAAAAGGTGTACTCATAACGCCCGCAGTACTCAGTACACTCGCGACACTAGGCTTTGCTTCGATCAAAGTGTACGCAAGCGCAACAGCAACAATCGTCTGCACGGGCAACGAACTTCGTGCCCCGGGTGAAAAGCTGAAACTCGGGGAGATATACGATGCCAATTCATTTGCATTGCGAGGCGCGTTAAAGGTGCTCGGGATCGAGCAAGTGAAAGTACGGCACGTGAAAGATACAATTAATAGTGTGACGAGTGCACTTAAGAAATCTTTGGAAGAGTCGGAGTTTGTGATTGTCACAGGTGGAGTTTCGGTAGGCGATCACGATCATGTCCGCGAAGCACTTGAGTCATTGCACGTGCAAGAAATATTTTGGCGAGTTAAGCTGAAGCCCGGTAAGCCGCTCTACTTCGGCAAGCGTGGAGCCTGCTATGTTTTTGGCTTGCCGGGGAATCCCGTATCTGTGCTTGTTACATTTCAGTTGTTCGTTCGAGAAGCGTTGATGCGCAGCACGGGCGTTGACCGTGCCGATCGGTCACGCATGGCAACGCTCGGATCTTCTCTACACAAGCGGCCGGGAAGAACCGAATATGTTCGAGGCCAAGTGTCAGTGATTCCAAATCAACCTGATCTCGTCACGCCAATCAAAGAACGTGAATCGCACATGACAAGTGGAATGTCTTGGGCCGATTGTCTAATCGAATTTCCTGAGCAAGCCGAGACACTTTCGGCAGGCGATCAGGTTCGAGTGATTCCAATCGAGTGGAGTGTGTTTGAATGATGAGTGAAAACCTATTGATGGCCGTCCCACTCTTGTTCATCGTTGCTGCGCTGTACTCGAGCGTTGGGCACGGCGGCGCATCAGGGTATCTCGCGGTGTTTTCGTTAATCGGAGTGACGATGGCTCCGCTGGTGCCGGTTGTTTTGTCGCTGAATATTCTTGTCGCGTCGATCAGCTTTCTTCACTTTCGCAAGCCGGGCAATTTCTCGTTTGCACGACTCTTACCATTTATCATCACATCAATCCCCGCAGCCTACGTAGGTGGAATGTGGAAACTCTCGGGGACTGCGTTCTCGGTGGTATTGGGAGTTGCTCTACTCTCTGCAGGTCTTCGGATGTTCGTGGTTTCACCGAAGCTACGTTCGATTCCACTCGAAGGATGGCCGCTCTGGCGAGTTGCACTTCCCATCGGACTCGTGCTCGGTCTCGTATCGGGTATGATTGGAATTGGTGGCGGCGTTTTCTTGAGTCCGATAATCATCTTCCTCGGTTTAACAGATACGAAGGGGAGTGCCGCGATGAGCAGCGCATTCATCGTGCTTAACTCGATCAGCGGATTAGTCGCTAAGGCTCCACACATTGCTATCGACCCAATGATCTTTGGCGCATTTCTACTTGCGGGAGTTTGCGGAGCATTGCTCGGAAGCAACTGGGGTGCGTTCAAATCCCAAGCACGAAATCTTCGGTTCGCGCTTGGGTGTGTTCTCATCTTTGCGAGTGTGAAGTTGCTTGCCGCGGCATTGTAACGCGGGTGATCTACCCGAGAATTTCTTTACCAGTCTACCTTGTGCGATAATCCGCTCACTCATTACCTGTTGTCACGACTAATCCGCAAGGTGAATGCTGCGTTTTGGTATAGTATGAGTTTCTAATAGTCCAACTTTCCTACGACCCAGGGACTACCCAGCGGTTCCTTTCCAATTTCTTTCCACATTTTTAGAAATAAATGAGAATAGTTGAGCAAAGGATTTGCACAATGAAGAAAGATTTGCTATTTTGCGACAAGTACGAGCGACGCTCCGGAATGTGCGATTTTGCCCCAAAATCAGCACCTTGCTGACTGTCACTTCTACACAGTAGTTTTTGTCAGCAGCTTGCCGAACGAGAAGCTTTCCATAGCGTGCCCACCTATGCGATAAAAGCGATCATTTGGCTGATTCTCTTCTCGGCTGCAAGGATCGGGATCGATTATTTTGCCCGCTGGCTCTCCTAAGCCACTGGCCACTTCATCCGTGCCATATTCCGGCGTTCGATTGCCGGAGTCAGGATAACGGTTTGCTCAGACGGAATTCCGCTTTTGGAATTCAAGTGTGGTGACTATTTATGAATCTCTCCAAAATTTTTCGCGTGGCCTATCTCGCGATTTTTATGATCGCGGCTCTCCAGCTTGAGTCGTTTACGGTTCACGCACAGGTGAATGTCAATCTGCACCGTCCGCCGCCGAACCAACTACATGTCGCGGATCTTTGGAGGGTGGATCTCACAAATACCACGAAAGCACCGCTCATAGTTTACCTCCACGGAACGGCTATCGAATCGAATAAGAAGGTTTTGGTGGTCGATGCTCAGACCACAACGTTTACATTGCAGCCCGGTACAAAGATGGTAAACGGGAATGACCTGAGCCCAATCAAGATCAACACCGCCGATCCGTTCTATCGCAATATCACCACCGCGACTGGCCAGGTACCCTCTGGTGATTATACCGTGTGCGTCGAAGTCGTTGAAGCCAAATCCGGTGCGATACTCGGTAAAGATTGCTACGATCAACACATTGATCTTTCGGGTCCACCGATCTTGATTCTTCCTCCGGATGAATCAACTGTGCAAGAAAAGCTCCCGAATTTTTCATGGCTTCCACCTGCACCGCTTCCGGGAGGTACGAAGGTACGTTATCAGCTCAAGATCGTCGAGGTTTATGGGCGACAGACGGCCTACGATGCCATGCTCTCGAATCCTGCATATTTTCTACAACCGAGTCTCACAACTCCTTATTTTCCGTTTCCACTTTCTGCTCGGCCATTTGTCGACGGACATATTTATGCTTGGAAAGTTACGGCCACGAACGTTGGTGATCGCTCACCGCTCGGAGAGAGTGAGGTATGGTCGTTCACCTTTCAGCCGAGGGATGTTGGAACCGGCAACAACGACGGAGGCTCAGGTAGCAAGTCAGGATTAGGCTCCAAGACCGGTGGTACGAACGATGGGCATTTGGCGGACAGCGTCGAGGGCTATCAACTGATCTTTGATTATTTCAAAAAGAATTTCTACATTCCCGAACATCCGAATCTTCGCTCCGGGGACGTTTCTCCGTTCCTTGGGGATTCACCATTCTTCGATATGCTGGCTGATCCGAACGCTCGCGAGTTTGTGCCAAACGCACCGAACGATACCGCGAGCGGTGGTGGATGCGGTCACGGACCATCCGTGCATCTTAGCTTCGCCTATCCGCCAAGTCCGAGATCAACGAGTGCACCCAGAGTCAATCAGCCGATCGTTAGCAGCGACTGGAAGCAGCCCTTCGGAATTTATTGGGACGTCAGACATTCTGCGCCGCTCGATCACATCGATCTTACGATCGCATTTATTGGTCACGAGACTACACCTCTGGCGCATTACGTCTATCGAGCAGCAAGTGGAAGTATCGCAACTGCGACGACATTCGATCAACATTCCTACATTCTCAACACGAGCGCACCCGGAGTGATCTACGCCGTTTCGGCCGTCGCGATCGACGTACTTGGCCGAACGAGCGGGTTCGAGGTACAATACTGCAAACTGGGTGCCTCAGACCTTTTCACCGGCTTCCTTCCGGTTTCGAGTTTTGGTGCCGGCGATTTTCTGGCGTATCCAATGCACACCGATTCTGTAGTCATTCGCACGTTTACACGCGGGTCTGAAAGTTTTGTCTCTTATAGTCCTTCGTACATTGAGGTCTGCGGACCGAGTGCAGGTTTTCCGAGCGGATTTCGAACTGTAAAACTGGTGAATCGGGACACACGAGCGCATCATTTGAGATCGGTATACACGCCGCCGTTCGCAGGCTCAGGTACACTCATGATTGGTGGTGTCGCACCGATTGACTTTGGCGAGCTCGAGCCCGGTGAATCGCGAACGATCACGACACCCGCGAGTGCGCAACTCTGCTACACGTGGGTGCTCTATGACATGGACGATCCGCAAAGCGCTGCTATCGGAGAGTCCTCAGCTGCGATGCACATTAAGGTAGGTAACGAGTGTGGTCCGAGGGAATCACCACATAGACGTTAGCACTAGTAAGAACTTTAAGCAACGAAGAACAGCCGCTTGCTAAAAACGCCTGCTACAAGTTTCAGAACATCGATGCATTCAATGAACAATTCATTTGTGCTAATGCTCAGAACAACCGAGGTCCTATGGCGGATGACTCGATGCACACAACTGTTCGCGCCGCTGCTTGGGGTTGCGCTCATACTGACGTTGTACTCGGGTGTTTTGCACGCGCAACAAATGCCGGGCGTTCCGGCGATCGGTCCGCTCGATGTTCGCTCGTCACCATTCATATTTTCCGGTACGAGTCGGATGGAGGGCCAAAACTCCAGCAGGCTCGGCACAGGTCAAGAGCCTCCGCAAGATTATTGGCGCTGGGAGCTTGTGCCGACCGTTACAACGTACGGAGTGCCGTTCTCACTGAGTGTTTTGCTTTCGAGTCAACAGAGCGATGTTCGGCAGAATATTAATTCGATCGGTCTGTTTCTAAATCCGCAGATGTATCAAGGCATTCTGCAAGATCAAGTCTCGGCGCAAATTGATCAACTCACCGAGAGCGATCAGGTTAAGCAAGTGCAAGCATTAAAAGAAACATACAGCCTCGAGAACATCACAGGCGCTGCACTCAGCGATTCCATGAAAGCGCATGCTCCGGAAGGATTGAAGGATTCACTTCCGGCGATGATGGATAAGTATAACCAATTGAAAAAGCTTGAGACTATTCGAAACGAGGGCGTCGCCTCGCATCTCGATGATCTCAAGTCGATGGGGATGATGAGCGGTGCAGAAAAATTCTTTTCCTACTTTCCTACGCTCGCCGTTGGTGTTACGTATCCGAACTATACTCCGCTTAC
>JBDTCS010000162.1:0-7719 GCA_039923455.1 Kapaibacterium sp. (SeqCode)
AGTTATGGAAGTAAGCGTTGACAAAAATTCGGGGTTTTGCTGGGGCGTTGTACGTGCTGTCGATTTTGCTGAGGCGGAATTAGACGGCCAAAAGCATTCGGGGGCTGCGGCAAAGCTGTATTCTCTCGGTGACATCATTCACAATCCGGTCGAGGTCGAAAGGCTTCGAGAGGAAGGGCTTGAGACTATCTCGCACGCAGACTTCGCACGCATTGCTGAAGAAAATAGGACCGCTGCGGTTCCTTCCAAAATTCTTATTCGTGCGCACGGCGAACCACCAGCAACGTATGCGATGCTGAAAGCACTTGGCCTCGAAGCGATCGACGCGACTTGTCCCGTCGTGAGCAAAGTGCAGGAACGCATACTCAAGTTTTATGTCAAAGGATTTCAGATTGTGATCTTTGGAAAGAAAGATCATGCGGAAGTTGTCGGTCTTCGTGGTGTTGTCAACGATGAAGCAATCGTGATCAAGACTGTGGAGGAGGCATTAGCGCAGATCGCACTCGATAAGCCGACGGTTTTGTTTTCGCAGACGACGATGGATCGTCCGACGTTCCGCGCAATTCGTGATGCACTCAAGCTTCGAATTGCTGATCTTGTTGTTGCGGAGATGGAAGAGGATGCGGTGGAATTTCATGCGAAGGATACGATCTGCGGACAGGTCTCCGGTCGCGAGACGAAACTCGCGGAGTTCGCCGCAGCGCAGGACGTTGTGATTTTTGTTGCCGGTCGCAACAGCTCGAACGGTAAAGTGTTGTTTCATGTCGCCGAAGCTGCAAACCCGCATACCTACTTCATCGAAGATGAGCGTGAGATTGAACCGGAGTGGATCACGACTGCAAAGCGTGTTGGAATTTCTGGTGCAACATCAACACCGCAGTGGTTGATGCAACGTGTGGCCGATGCGATCTATCGTCTCGCCGGCGAACCGGAGAAAGCAAGTTTGTTGCCGATGCTCGGTGTGCTATGAGGTAACGGTATGCTATCAGATAACGGTGTACTAGGACGTAACAGCGTGCTTCAATGCTGCGCGAACGAGACTCTCGGTGTTTGCCGAACTTGCCGGATCATCTCTGACTACCATTCGAATTGCTTTTTCTGCTACCGGTCGTGCGTAGCCAAGTGCGATGAGTGCTTGAAGTGCATCGGCGCGAGATTGCGATTTGCCACCATCGACTGAAGTAACCGGACCACCACCAAGTGTTTCCTCTTTGAGGAATTTGTCACGCAGTTCCACGATCATTCGCTCCGCAGTTTTGCGACCAACACCTGGCACACCGATCAGTGCGGGAATATCGCTTGAGCGAATTGCTTCGCGAAGTTGATCGGAGCCAATAGAGGAGAGAATACTCAGTCCGGTTTTGGGACCGATACCGCTCACGGAGGTGATTTGATCGAAGAGCGCGCGTTCATCCATTCTGGAAAATCCAAAAAGTGTGAGGGAGTCTTCACGAACGATTAAGCGGGTGAGCACCTCATATTCTTTGCCTATCGCAGGTGCACGTTCATAGGTTTCGAGCGTGCAAAGTACTTCGTAGCCTGTGCCCCCGACATCAAGAACAAGTTGGTACGGGGCTTTGAAACGAATCACTCCACGGAGCAGGGAAATCATTGGGCAATCAAAAAAGAGTAAAGAAAAAGTGTTGAAGTTCAAAACCTCGGAAACTGAAACGACTCCCACGGCACTATCTATCCCGGCAGAAACTATGAATGCCGAATTGCTTCACCCAAGACACCGAAATACGCGTACGCGAATGATTCGAAAGTACAACATACTTTTTTTGGCGCTGTTTCTTCTCGCTCTGAGCAATCGAACCGTAGCACAAACCACTACACCCGCGAGCATCATCGGTTTCACTCCCACAGAAGCACAGAAGGAGTTGCAAAATGAGGAACTGCTGAAGCATCTCATTCTTCCGATTCGACTTGATACATTGGTTCGCCGACTCAGTGCCGAAAATCGAGTCGCAGGATCAGTAAGCGATGAGCGTGCTCGTGATTATGTACTCAGCGTCATGAAGCAAGCCGGAATTCCAACGGAGGTATTTCCCTACACAGTGTATTTGCCTTATGCGACAAAAGTCGAACTGGAATTGCTCGATCCAAAATCGCTCGGCATAAAAAAGCAGAAGTTCACATTAGAGGAGACTCCCGTCGCGGGCGAGACAAACGATCCCAAGACTGCGTACCCATGGGCGAATGGATACACCGGCTCCGGTGACGTCACGACGGAATTTGTCTATGTCAACTTTGGGCTGCCGGACGATTATCGTGAACTTGATTCGGTTGGTATTTCGGTAAAAGGGAAAATCGCGATCGCACGTTATGGCAAAAGCTATCGCGGCATCAAAGCGAAAGTTGCCGAAGAGCATGGTGCCGCGGGGCTGTTGCTTTTTTCTGATCCATCGGGTGATGGATACGTCCTTGGTGATGTCTATCCAAAAGGTCCGATGCGTCCGGATGATGGAGTGCAGCGAGGGTCGATTTATAATGGTCACGGAGATCCTACAACGCTCGGAAACCCCTCGACTGAATCGGTAGCCCGAGAGCCCCTCGAATCGGCACAAAAGCTTTCGAAGATTCCGGTTATGCCGATCTCCTACAAGATCGCGCAAACATTATTTGCGGATCTCAGGGCCGGTAACATTCCGTCGCAGAGTTGGCAGGGTGCCTTGCCGCTCCGGTATCACACGGGTCCGAGCAGGGCGAAGTTGCACCTTGCGATCACGACTGATGGAATTTATCGCACCATCTGGAATACGGTTTCGAAAATCGAAGGAAGCGTGTGGCCGGCACAATGGATCATTGTTGGCGGGCACCGTGACGCGTGGGGTCCGGGTGCTGAAGATAACGGCTCCGGTTGCGCAAGTGTGATAGCTGCGGCAGAAGCATTTGCAAAACTTTCTGCACAAGGCATCAGACCGAAGCGCACAATTCTATTCTGCACCTGGGATGCTGAAGAGTGGGGGTTAATTGGTTCGACAGAGTGGGTGGAGGAGCATGAACGAGAACTCAATGGGCGATGCATTGCCTATATCAATCAGGATGAATGCGCGACGGGAAAAACATTTGGAAGTGGCGCTGATCCAAGTTTTCATGAATTTATTTGGCAAGTTACGAAATCGGTTGAGAATCCGGACGGAGGTTCGATCTATGATCGCTGGAAGGAAAGTCTTCAGCCGATTGCTCCGGCCAAAGTACATGCTGGGCTTGCGGAGCCGGAGATCGGGTTACTCGGAGGTGGCAGCGATTTTTCGAGCTTCGCGAATCATCTTGGGCTTCCGTGCATAGAACATGGCTTCGGTGGCCCGTTCGGTGAGTATCACTCAATGCATGATTGCTATAATTGGACCCGTCATTTTGGTGACTCCACGTTTGCCTTTCATGCTGCGAGTTCAAAATTGGTTGCTGTCGAAGCAATGCGGTTAGCAAACGCAGAATTGCTGCCCTTCGATTTCGAAGAACTTGGTATCGCCATTAATCAATTTTCGATCAAGGCTGCTCGGCTTCTCCCACCGGAACTGTATGACTCGCTCGAATTTCGTAACCTTGACACAACGCTTGCAATGTTTCGTGCCGCGGGTTCGATACTGAACAAATGGCGTGATGAGAAATGTGGTGTACGTTCTGCCACGTATTCCGCAGATACGCTATACATGCTTAATTTTTTGCTGCGTAAAGTCTTCTTTGATTTCACAATTCTCGGCGGGCTTGATAGCGATTCCTGGGTTCGCAATACAATTGTAATTTCCGATCCGGAGAACGGTTACGCCGATCTGACGCTTCCTGAGATACAACTTGCCATCCGATCGCACGATTTGGCACTTGTTCGCAAAAAAGTCGAACTGCTCATCGGAAGATTAGAACGAGCGACGAATACGATTCTGCGTGTCACACTTTCAATACGGAATCTGTAAGATCAAGAATAATATGCGGTTAGAATGAAGTTTACAAATGAAGTTTACAATCGAGGTTGATCAAGAGAGTGAGACGCGCTGGCTCGCGGAGATTCCACAGATTTCAAGCATCTTCGCGTATGGTGACACCCGCAATGCTGCGATCAGCGATGCGAAAGTATTGGCACTTCGTGCTATTGCAGACATGATCGAACACAATCAATTTCCGCAATCGTGGAATGAGATCATCTTTGTGGAGGAATAAACTCGTCGAGGCCGAGGTTTTGCAGTTGCCAATAATTATCGTAGATACTATTCAGACTTACTATAAAAGTGAAAATTCGACGTGACCAATTATAAAGATATCCCGATGGGTGCAAATGCACCACAAGTTGTAAATGCGATTATTGAGATTCCGCGTGGCTCACGCAACAAGATCGAGTACGATCCCGAACTTGGCATCTTCCGTCTTGACCGAGTGCTCTATTCGGCTGTGCACTATCCACATTCGTACGGCTTTATTCCCTCGACGTTGTGGGACGATGGCGACCCGCTCGATATTCTCGTCTTTTGTGATCAAGAACTTTTGACCGGTTTGCTTTTGGAAGTGATACCGATTGGTGGGCTTGAGATGAGCGATGACAAGGGGAGTGATCTGAAGATCATTGCCGCAGCCGCTGGAGATCAAAGTGTGAAGCATTTGCGTGAATACACGGACATCGCCGAACACAGACGTATCGAGATCGAACATTTTTTTGAGACCTATAAACTGCTCGAAGAAAAAGGAGTAACGATTGGCAAGTGGATCAACGCTGCCGATGCGCATGAGAGTATCTTGCGTGCCAGTGTTGCCTATCAGGCCGCAAAATGAGTTTTGTGATTTCCATTTGTTTAGCGTTTCGAGCGTAATAAGTATTGGATGAAAATTGCTGTCACAGAATATAAGCAGAGCGTTCAGTTCGCATCTCGATGGTTGCTCTTAGGATCATTCGTCGGAGTGCTCGCCGGAATTGCGGTCGCATTCTTTGTGCGAGCGCTCACCTACATCTCCGACCTTCGCGCGCAACACTTATGGATTATTGCGTTTCTTCCGATTGGTGGTATCCTTTCCGCTTGGATCTATAAGACATTTGGTGAAGGGACGGAAGAGGGCAATAACCTGATCATCGATGAAGTCCTAGAGTTTCGCGGTCGGATTCGTTTGCGCATGGCGCCGATCATTCTTGTCGCTACGCTCATCACGCATCTCTTCGGCGGCTCGGCGGGTCGTGAAGGGACAGCAGTACAAATGGCGGGCGCTATCGCAGGAAAGGTTGCGAGTTATCTAAGACTCGCACAACGAGATGCACGCATGCTCATAATGGCGGGTATCGCTGGTGGCTTTAGTGCTGTCTTCGGTACACCGGTTGCGGGTGCGATATTCGGGATGGAGGTGATCGCGCGAGGAGAGATCCAGTTGGTCTCAGCAGTTGCTTGCGTTGCGGCAGCACTTGCGGCGAATCTGTTCACGAGTTGGGTTGCGCCGGTGCATGAAAATTATCATGTGGTCGCATTCACCGGAATGAGTTTGATCATGGTCGGTAAGTTGCTGCTGGCTGCGATTCCATTTGCTCTGGCGAGTACTTTGTTCTCCGAGCTTACACACACGATTGCGCATCGAAGCATGACGTGGATTCGGAATGATTATCTACGAATCGCGATCGGTAGTTTGCTGGTGCTTGCGATCTGGGCACTCGTACGGAATCCGGAGTACCTTGGCCTCAGCATTCCGTTGCTCGACCGTGCATTGAACGGAGAGGTGATGCCGTCCTATGCGTTTATGCTCAAGCTTATACTCACGGTTGTTACGCTCGGAGTTGGTTTCAAAGGTGGTGAGGTCACGCCACTTTTCGTGATTGGGGCATTGCTCGGAAGTACTCTTGCACCGTTGCTTGGGTTTCCGATCACAACACTTGCTGCGATAGGATTTGTCGCGGTGTTTGCTGCGGCCTCGAAAACACCGATCGCTTGCACGATCATGGGAATCGAGATATTTGGTGCATCGTACGCAGCACCGCTGATTCTCGTAAATTTTGTCTGCTATGTTTTGGCTGGGCACTCCGGAATTTATACAAGCCAGCGAATCGCCAATTTCGGATTTGATCACGTGAGTGAGGTTCCCGACGACCAGAGCCTCGATTGATCAACGAATTCGTTTTCCCGCTCCAGAATCACGAGCGATCTGCCTCGTATATTTGCAGAGAACATTCGACTCTTTTCGACTATAATCACGCCTAACGAAGGTAAAATCAACGTTTGTGCCTAAAGCCAAACCACGTGTCAAGCCCGGATCGTCAGCGAAATTAGGCCGTACAGAAGCTTCGGCCGAGCTGAACTCCAGAGCCCGCTTCACAAAGCGAGCACCGATTAGTTCGCATGCGAAGTTCGTACGGCAGGAGGAGATCACCACCGTGGATCTTGAGACGAAAGTCTATCCGAACGGATTGCGAGTCTTCAGCGAGCGCCTACCATCGGCTTCGAGTGTTGCAGTTGGACTTTGGGTGAACGCGGGTTCGTTGCATGAGTCGAAGTCGAATGCCGGCATTGCGCATTTTATCGAGCACATGGTTTTTAAGGGGACGGCCGGAAAGTCGATGCGTGAGATCATGCGCTCGGTCGAATCCCGAGGTGGAATGCTCAACGCTTACACGACGAAGGAGCACACCTGTTATTACACCTGGACTCGTACCGTTCAGCTCCGTGAAGCGCTTGATGTTTTGTGTGAACTCGCTGCTCGTCCAAATTTCACCGAACGAGATATCGAACGCGAACGAAATGTCATTATCGAAGAGATTAACGGTCTAGAGGACGAACCCGACGAGCTCGTTTTTGATCTTTTCGAAAAAGAATTATTTGGTGATCATCCGCTTGGGCGACCCGTGATCGGCACAACGAAATCGGTCTCGAAATTCAATCGCGAGGATCTGCTTCGTTTTCATGCGCGACATTATCGCGCTGATCAGATCACAATCGTAGCTTCCGGTGCGCACCAACATGCGGAATTATTTGAGGCGATCGAAGCTGTACTCGGAAATTTTGGAAGTACAAAAACCAGAAGTAGTAGCCCTAAGCCGTATTCTCGGCACAAGCCACGACTGAAGCAGACGATCTCGAGAGAAGGTGGGCAACAATCGCACATAATTCTGGGACGACGAGCACCAGGGATGATGTCGAAGGATCAAGTTGGTATCAGCGCACTTGTCACACTACTCGGGGTAGGAATGAGCAGTCGGTTGAATCTTCGACTTCGAGAGGAGCTTGGATTAGCCTATGATGCCGCAGCATTTTATTCGCCCTTCAAGGATCGCGGCTCAATCGGACTTTACGTCGCGACCTCAGTCGAATCGCAGGAGCGCTCGATTAAAGAGATGCGAAATATTTTGAAGGGGCTCTTCTCACGCCCGATTTCGCAAACAGAGCTTGACCGCACAAAGGATCAGATGATCGGCGGCTTGATTCTATCGCTCGAATCAGTTTCGAACCGGATGATGCGCGCCGGTATGCAAGCTTTATATTACAACGCCTATCATCCGTTGGAAAAAGAGATCGAGAAGATCGCGGAACTGGAGCTTTCAGAAATTCGGGCACTCGCGAAGCACTTATTTGAGGACGAAAGTGGTCTTTCGCTTGTTGCGGTGGTGCCGAAACAGGAAGACGAGGAATAGAGCGTCCCGAAGCGCAACTTGGCGGATGTTACCGTGACAAATTTGTACCTAATTCTTAGAGAGACTACGTTATGAAGATCGGAGTTCCAAAAGAGATCAAGCAGAATGAGAACCGCGTT
>JBDTCS010000163.1:0-8018 GCA_039923455.1 Kapaibacterium sp. (SeqCode)
ATAAGGCATTCTATGGATATTCTGCTGCAAGTTTTACTTGTCCTTACTCTGGTATTTCTGAACGCGTTCTTCGTAGCTGCGGAGTTCTCGATTGTCAAGCTGAGATCCTCGCAGCTTGACGAAATGGCCGAAGCGAGCAAATCCGCATCCGACGATGCCGGAAAACGCTACTCGATGGCGGGAGTCAAGATACTCCGATCGATACTCAAAGATCTCGACGAGTATCTCTCTTCGATTCAAGTCGGCATCACACTCGCGAGCCTTGCACTCGGTTGGGTTGGTGAACCGGTCACGGCACATTTTCTCGAACCACTATTTTCGCTTTTTTCTATTAGCCCTTCGGCGGTACATTCGCTAAGCTTTGCAGTTGGCTTTTTGATACTTACCACATTTCATATTGTCATCGGTGAGCAGGTTCCAAAATCTGTTGCGATCAACTTTGAACTGAAGGTCGCACTCAAGATTGCACGCACACTTAGGCTTTTCCATCTCGTGTTTCGTCCGCTCACGAAGTTGCTCAACTTCATGGTGAACAAGACGCTGCACTTGCTTGGCTTTCCGGAAGTTACAAGTGAAGAGGGCCACTCGCGTGAGGAATTGCGATCGGTGATATTGGAATCTGCTCGGCGTGGTGTCGTCGAACGCAGAGAGTCCGACATGATCGAGTCGCTGTTTGGTTTTCGTGAGACTACCGTGCGTGAGATCATGGTGCATCGCTCGGGTGTCGTTGCGATCAATCTGGATATGGAGCCTCGCGAGATTATGCAGATCATTCAGAACGAAGGCTTCTCTCGATTGCCTGTGTTCCATCATGCGATCGACGAGATCACGGGTGTGTTGCATGTGAAAGATTTGCTTCCGCACATTGCACAGCTCGAACGGCTCAGCGTGCCGAGCCAGAATGGGCGCATCGAATTCTTCACGATACTCGAACGCGCAGTTCGAACCGCACTCTTTGTCAGCGAAACGCAAACGCTCCAGCGGTTGCTGCTTGAGTTTCAGAAATCGCGGATGCACATGGGGATCGTCGTGAGTGAACACGGCGGAGTCGAGGGCATTGTGACACTCGAAGATATTTTGGAAGAACTTGTCGGTGAGATTCACGATGAATCGGACGCTCCGAACGAAGAGCGCGAAGTGATCGAGATCGGCAATGCACTCTACGTGATACCTACACTCTCCGTCAGCGATTTCAATGAGCGCTTCGAAGATCGGTTTCAACGCCTCGAAGAGAGCGCGGAATATTCCACGCTCTCCGGTTATGTGCAAAAGATTAGCGGACGCATTCCGAATGTGGGCGATGTGATCGAGGCCGAGGGTCTGCGCTTTACCATCACGCGCAAAGTTCGGCATCGTTTGCAGCAGATCAAGATCGAACGCTGCGAGAATCCGGTCGGCGAAAGTGTGGGAGTGGACAATTCTCCGGACGATACCAACGGAGCAGCATCAACCAATGGAGCCTCGCTAACCAATGGAGCCTCGCTAACCAATGGAGCCTCGTCAACCAATGGAGCCTCGTCAACCAATGGATCCGCATCATAGGAAACAGTTTAACGATAATTTTACTGACGAAGCGTACACGGCGCTCAAAGCTGATGCCGATCGACGCTCCGATTGTGCGATCAGTTTTCGAATCGCCGAGACTCCGCTATTTTTGCCTCGTGCCTTAGCCGACCGAGCTTCGCGTGCTGCGGAGAAAATTCTTATTGCCGCTGCTTCTCCAGAATTGCAAAGCGTAGGTGCGTGTGCGGTGCCGAATGATTTTCGATTTGCGAATGAGACGGACCGACCGCTTTTTGGTGCTGTCGATTTCGCGATCACCGGTTCACGAACTGCACCTGAGCTTAAGCTCATCGAGTTGCAAGGCTTTCCTTCACTGTATTTTTATCAAGCCGAATTTACCGAGAGTGTCAAGTCGTGTTTCGGTTTGGATGACACGCTGGGCGGTTTTTTGCAAGCCGGCCAAACTGCAAGCGAATATTATACATTGCTTTCGAATGCAATCTTGGGTGGGATGGATCCGAAAGAAGTTGTGCTGCTGGAGCTCGATCCATTTTCGCAAAAGACACTCCCCGATTTTTTACTCACACAAAAACGGCTCGGCATTGCGATCGTGAATATTCGTGATGTCATTGCGCGTGGCACGCAATTGTTTTATCGCGCTTCGAGTGGCCTTGAACAACGAATCAAACGCATTTACAATCGCGCGATCCACGATGAACTTGTGCTGAAGCAAGTTGCGTTGCCGTTTGATGTTTCGGTGAATTATGATGTCGAGTGGGCCGGACATCCGAATTGGTATTACAAGATCAGCAAGGTTTTACTCCCGAAGCTTTTTGGAGTCGATGCGAGTGTGCCCTTCGCGCAATTGCTATCGGAGGCCAATTGGAATTCGCTCGATCTCGAACGGTTTGTTTTAAAGCCACTCTATTCTTTTGCTGGTGCGGGTGTGATTGTCGGACCGACGGCAACAGATATCGAAAATATACCGCTTGATCAGCGCAGTGGATGGTTGTTACAGGAACGCGTGACCTATGGCGACATGATCACAACCCCAGAAGGTGCGGAAGTAAAGGTCGAACTTCGCGTGATGCTGCTTTGGCCGAATGCGAACGATCGACCAATATCGCTCTACACTTTGGTCCGTTTATCGCGTGGCAAAATGATGGGAGTCAATTTCAACAAAGGTCTGAATTGGACAGGCTCCAGTTCCGCGATCATCGTTTAGTATCGCAAATTAGATAGCAGCTAACACTTCCCTCAGCGCATTCAGAAAATGCACTAACTCCTTTCGCTCAATCACGAGTGGTGGTAGCAAACGGAGGACTGTTTCGTGAGTTACGTTCGTGAGTATCATCCGGGCTTGCAATGCTTGTTGAATTGGTTTTGCGCTCGCGTGCATGTCCACTCCGAGCATGAAGCCCCGTCCGCGAATTTCTTTGATCACCTTGGGATATTCTGATGCGATGATCTGAAGCTCGCCTTTGAACCATGCGCTCTCTTCGGCAACGTGCTCTTGCAAGCCATTCGCTAACTCTTCGAGCACAACAAGTCCTGCTGCACATGCGAGTGCGTTGCCACCGAATGTGGTGCCGTGCACTCCCCCACGCATTGCTTCGGCGATCTTTGCTGTCGTGAGTATTGCGCCGAGTGGTAATCCACCACCAATGCCTTTTGCGCATACCACAATATCGGGCACGAGGCCAACTTGTTCATACGCGAAGAACGTACCCGTTCGGCCAATGCCTGATTGTATCTCGTCGGCAATGATTAGAAAATTATGCTTCGTCCGAAGCCGAACAAGTTCTGCGATGAACTCCTGTGATATTTCGATGATACCACCTTCACCTTGAATCACTTCGATGATCACTGCCGCAGTTGCATCCGAAACACTCGCAGCGATATCCGATGCATCATGACTCGGAATGCTGCTCGAACCAGGAAGAAACGGACCGTAGCCTCTGCGATATTTCTCTTTGTCCATCACGGAGAGTGCACCGTACGTTCGGCCGTGGAATGCATTCGTCAAACCAACAAGATCCGTCTTATTGGGATCGCTAAAATATTTCCGTGCAAGCTTCAGCGCACCTTCGACTGCTTCGGTGCCGGAGTTCGTAAAAAATGTTCGCTCACAACCGGAGAGCTGCTCCATCATTTCCGCGAGCTTCACTTGTGGCTCTTGCAAATAGAGATTGGAAAGATGCAGATATTTTCCGGCTTGGGTATGGATCGCCTGAATAATTTTTGGATGGGAATGTCCGAGTGCATTCACTCCGAGCCCCGCGATCATATCGAGATAGCGCTCGCCGCTTTCCATTTCGATGTGCACACCAAGCGCCGATCGGACGACACCGATCTTGAGCCGATCATACGTCGGAAAAAGTGCTGCGCTCTCACGTGCCAAGACTGTGGGTTGGATATCGCTCATATTTTCGGTCATAAGTAATGCGAGTAGGTAATTACGAAGGGGCAAAAGTACGGATTTCTTCTGTTCGGTGCCAAAATTTCCTTCACCCCTCAGTTCCACTCGGCACGAGTTTAGAAACAATATTATCATTGACTTAATTTATAGACAGATACCAAAACAATTCCGAACGATACTATGAAGGCTTGATCCTGTTTACGTCGCGACTTCTTTTTGAACGCGGCATTACCCATACACATTGAAGACAGGAGGCATATATGAAACAAGCAATCTTCGGCCGAGCAACTCGCTTAGCTGCACATCCTATTCCAACGCATAGCGTTCATACATTCATGATCGCCGCACTTAGCATCACTGCGCTAAGTATTTTTTCGGGATGCATGACATTTCAACCAACACCGATCAGCTCCTTCACGAAAGAAGCGATGCAAAGCTGGGTCGGACACACGGATTCTGAATTGATCTTCGCTTGCGGCAAGCCGACGAGCGTGCATCCGATGCCGAACGGCACTCGCGTCTATGAGTATGAGCTGCTTCGCAACGGATGGTATTTTGCGCAAGAAAAGCGGGTCGTGCAAGATAAGATACGCAAGACGGTACTCGTCGCTGTTCCCACCGGTGGGACAACGGTTCATCGGGACTTCATCGTAAGTGCGTACGGAGTCATCGTTGATTGGCTCGCAGACGCGGAATAATATTCACATTGGGTCGAGAGCTCTCAAGCACTTTTTTGCCGCAAGGACAAAATTTTCTGAGGGCTCTCTGCTTTTTTCTACACGTTAGGTTTCAACGCTTCTCCTATAGGTGCCCGGACTGCAAAGATTTTGACATTCCTTTTTTGAGATTTTTTTGCACTGCTTGGGGTTAGAGGGTGGCTCTTACTCCGAGGGAGCTAAAGCAGTGTTTTTTGGGACAAATCCCAGCAAATCGGGTCGATTCGACATTTTTTGGTTTGTCAGCTCATATATCGCACGAAGCGAAATTAACTTCGATAGTGCAGGCTTTGGTGCGCAAAGATAATTCGTCAGTAGTTCAAACATAGCAAGTGCAAGTAACAGTTTTTTTTAGCCCAAACCATCTCGACGAATTAGAACTTCGAGATAAACTCATCGTGGTCATCGACGTGCTCCGCGCTTCGACAACGATCACCTATGCTATGTGCGCAGGTGCTCGGGAAGTTATTCCTGTTGCAAGTGTTGCGCAAGCGATGAAAATCGTTGGGAATCTGCACTCGACCTCGACGATACTCTGTGGTGAGCAAGGCGGCAAACGAGTCGAGGGTTTTAAACTTGGTAACTCTCCGGCTGAGTATACACCAGAGGCGGTCGAAGGCAAAGCACTTATTCTCTCGACTACGAACGGTGCAGTTGCGCTTACAAAAGCAAAGTACGCACGTCAATGCTTCGTGACCGGTTTTATTAATCTCACGGCAACCGTTCAGGCGCTCTCAGAAATTCCGGGCATCGAGTCCGAGCATCTCTACATCATTTGCAGCGGACAGGAAGATAAATTTTCGCTCGAAGATGGTACGTGCGCAGGCATGTTGATCACAAAGCTCGACGAGCATTTCAAAAATATCGTACCGACCGATAGCGCTCGTGCAGCTCTTAGCGTATACTACCAGTACGGTCAGGATATTCTGCGCACGCTTCGTGAAAGCGATCACGGCAAGGCGCTTATCGAGATGGGTTTTGAGGATGATGTTCGCATCGCGAGTCTTATTGATTCCGTGCCGCTCGTGCCTGTCTTGGAGCAAACCGCGATAAAGAAAAAGCTTATTTTCTCCGATGAGCTTCGCGAGGAGATTGAACAAAGGTCGCAGGCTTCCAAAGATGGCAAAGGGGTCAAAAAAGCGAAGAGTAGTCCGGTAGCTTAGCTTCACTTCGGCGGGCAGCCTTCCCTTCATTGGTCAAATCTCTAAAAAGTGGGTTTCCGCGTGAATTCGCCAATTTTTTCTCTTTCTCGGAGAACTGATTTTACTCTAAATCGCTTGTAAAAGTCGAGGAACTACATCATTGTGAAATTCCAGGTGGAATTGGATCAGAAATGATCTGAAATCACGGAGTCCCGCTTGCGGGATAATCGCCTGTCGCTGGAGATCTTGGAGTTTTCTCCTGTAAGAGGAGTTTATTCCGTAAACGGGGCTCAGGAATTTGTAACTTGATGGGTATGTCTTCGCTACTCTTGATTAAAAGAGTACTCTTCGAATAGCTGCAATTTTTATTTCGCCCATAAAAGCAGCTTGAAGCAAATGAATTGTCGGACCCACTCCACAATTCAATCGCATCGAAGAAAATAGCGCGTTTTGATTTATGATCGTTTCCGCTTGAGTCACCAAGCGAGCGACACTCTACTTTAGGAATCCGAGCACGTTCCCACAAACATGCCCTGGAGTTTTTCCGAAGTGTTTGCTTTACCATGTTTGCCGGTGAAACAGATTCTTTCGAATTACTTGCAGCGGTCTAAGGATCACGATCGATCCATCCCATCGGCACATCCCATACGTTTTGTTTGATCATACCTGATCTGATAGATCAGTTTTGGTAGATCAGTTTTGGTAGATCAGTTTTGATCTTTGCGAAAGAAGAGTTTTCTTGGACTCCTTCTTTACACGCATTTTAACGGCCGAGAGTACTATTATGCCCGAGGATTTCGACTCCACTGAAAGCCCATTTATTCGTATCTCACGCTCCGGAGATGCCGGCACCACGACACACGCGACCGAACGACCGGCACGCACTTCATCACGCGCAACTGCTGCACGTCGGTCGGCACCTGCCATCGATGTTGATGCGGAAGAGCCATCGTATGATGACGCTGAGCCAGCAAAAGCTCGACGCACTCGCACGCGACCCATGCCGCGACGACTTTCTGAAGAGCCACTTCCGGCAGCACCACGTGCAGCTCGGACAACCGCGAAGCCTACTGCGACAAGCGTTCAAGGCAACACCGAGCAGATCGCGATGAACCTCAAGGCTCCGCGCAAAAAGCCCGACACGACTGTGAAGCAACGACAAGTCGCCGGCTTGATTCTTATCGTCGGAGCGCTGCTTGTTGCAATGGCGATCATCAGCTATACACCGAACGATGCGGCATCTGCCGAGACGAAATTCACCGATCTACCGGCGATCTTTACTCGGACAAATCCGATCGTCAATGCACACGCGGATACAGCGCAGAACTGGCTCTCGCTGATGGGCGCAATGCTTGCAGATTTTCTGATCAACAAGACGATCGGTTATGCCGCGATCATTTATCCAATTTTTCTTGGATGTTGGTCACTCGCACTTTTTCGCTTTACGACAAAGCAGCGTCGACGGCTGACACTCGCGACTTCGTTCTTTCTGATCACAGCAATTCTTTTTAGTGCAACCATCGGGACTACGCAGCTCATAAATGCGTTGCCGCACTTACCGCGAGAGTGGTCGGGGGCGGTTGGGCAATTTATGGGCATCACGTTTACCAGACTCATTGGTGCGGCAGGGGCACTCATTATTTACCTTACAGCATTCATTGTAACACTCGTCTTCTCGATCGATCTCGATATCGAGCGAACATTTCTGCGTCTCAAAGGCTGGTACTCTGCGGCAATCGTTAGCATGCGCCGTAGAATGATCGAGTTCTGGGAAAAGCGTGAGGCTACGCGTGAAGTGAAGTTGCAAGCAAAGGAAGCACGTCGCGCAGAAGAAGCATTGTTCGAAAAAGAATCGGAAGATGAGCTCGATGAGTCAGATATCAGCGAGATCACACTTGAAAATGCACCGACAACTCTCAGCACCACGATAGCAAAAGCGGAATCGGAAAAACCTACACGCAGTCGCGCAACACAAGTTATTACGCCTGCCGCAAACGCGAGTTTGACTGAGCCAGCAGTGGCTGAACCGAAGATTGTGGATCAGAAGCCGACGAAGCAAGGCATTTTGCGCGACGAAGAACTCTCGAGAGAAATTCTTCCGGATCGTGGTGCACCGATCACACCAGTAAAGATCGTCCGACTAAGCGCAGCAACACCGGACGTAGTTTTGGGCGCTCTCGCCGCGGGTGCGACAGTCGCTGAAGCAAAATCGGAAGCTATACAAGCCGGACTCAAAGT
>JBDTCS010000164.1:0-3707 GCA_039923455.1 Kapaibacterium sp. (SeqCode)
CAACCACCCCCTTTGAAATCTGCAGTCCAAGTGGAACCGCCGTCCGTCGTATGCAGCAGAAATTTACCAAAATCTCCATAGACACGTGTCGCCCAGCCTTCTGTCCGATTTAGAAACCAGATGTCGCCGATCCACGGATCCTGCGTGGCTGTCCAAGCAGGAATGGAGCATGGAGTCCAAGTAACTCCTCCATCGGTGGTGCGCGAAATTCCGTTTGTTGTCCCAAAGCCGACAAAGCCCGTTATCTCATCGAAGAAATACATCGCAGTAACCAATCCTTGCGGAAATTGTGCGACGAGATTCCACGTAGCTTGACTCTGCGATGTCCAAGAAGTCAAACAAAGTATGAAAAGTAGGGCAGCAAAGGTTGTGTGCAACAGCTTGCGCTTGACACTAGGAGCGTAAGGTGAATCGACAGGATGCACGGCTTGCTTGGAAGAAAGCATAAGTGACCTCGGTATAGAGTGACCGCTGAAAATGGCGCGTCTGAATTCTTGACTTCATCGGAATCTGAACGAGAGTTCGGAAGAAGAACCTAAATATTATGCCAAAACACTCCCGTACATTCGCGAGAAAGGTTTCTAATCCGGCCCTAAGGTCACCGTCAAAATGGCGGGACACGTTCGCCCGTATCTTTGTTATGATATTTCGCCCCGTTTTGACCTTTTCTCACGGGGGAAATCCAGAACAAACCTAAAAATCTTGTGGATCTATTTCAAAAGTGTTACGAATTTACCCGTGCCGATGATGTCAAAGAGGCCGGCTACTATCCTTATTTCCGCGCGATCGAAGAGAACGAGGGACCCGTGGTCCAGATCGAAGGCCGGAAAATTATTATGGCGGGCTCGAATAATTATCTCGGGCTCACTGCCGACCCCAGAGTAAAAGAAGCTGCGATAAAAGCAATCGAGCGCTACGGCACCGGTTGCTCCGGTTCGCGATATCTTACCGGTACCGTTCGGTTGCACGAGCAACTCGAAGTTGAGATGGCCGACTTTTTCGAAAAAGAAGCGTGTCTTCTTTTTTCTACCGGTTATCAAACTGCACAAGGTGTGATACCCGCGCTATGTCAGCGTGGCGATTACGTCATCAGTGATAAAGATAATCATGCTTGCATCGTTGCAGGCAACTTGATGTCGAAGGGTATGTTCGGCGAAGTTGTGCGCTATACGCACGGCGATATGAAAGATCTGGAACGCCGACTCTCGAAGCTTCCACTCGATGCACCAAAGCTGTTGGTTACTGATGGTGTGTTCTCGACTTCAGGTGAAATCGTCGATCTTCCGACAATCACAACGCTTGCGAAAAAATACAATGTGCGCGTGATGGTCGATGATGCGCATTCGACCGGCGTCTTAGGCGTTGGTGGTCGTGGCACAGCGAGTCATTTTGGTCTCGTGAAGGAGACCGATCTTGTGATGGGTACGTTCAGCAAAACTTTCGCGAGTCTCGGCGGCTTCGTGGTTGGTGATGAACGCGTTATTAATTTTATCAAGCACACTTCTCCAGCACTTATCTTCTCTGCAAGCCCAACGCCTGCAAGTGTTGCGGCGGCTTTGATGTCACTTCAGATATTGCGTGAAGAGCCGATGCGCATGACGCGTTTGATCGAGAACGCTGACTACATGCGCACCGAGTTTAAAAATCTCGGATTCAAGATCATCGATGGACAAACCGGAATTGTACCGGTGATCATTGGTGACGATATTAAGACGTTCGTCTTCTGGCGTAAGTTGTTCGATGCGGGTGTGTTCGTGAATGCATTTATTTCGCCCGGCGTAATACAAGGCATGCAAATGATGCGCACCAGTTTTATGGCGACGCATGAGCGGCATCACCTGGACCGCATTCTCGAACTCTTCAAAGAAATCGGCGAAGAGCTTGGCGTGCTCGATGAAGAGGAGACGCTCGCGGCCGATGCGCAGCAAACACGAGATGCCGGTGAAGCGGAGATCGAACTCGCTGCAAAGAAGATGGGCGTTCTGCGTACTTCCGAATCTGTTTCGATTCATAAAGTTAACGGACGCAAAGACAAACTTCGTTTTGTTCGTTTGCCGTGGGAGCTTTACGGCGACGAGAAAAATTGGGTGCCACCACTCGAGATGGATCGCATGCGATTGATCGATGAAGTGAAGAACCCGTTTTATAAACATGCTACGCATCAACTCTTCATAGCTGAAGAGCACGGAAAGATCGTCGGACGTATCGGCGCATTCGTTAATCATTCGCACAACAAGATTTACGGTGATAAGCTTGGCTTTATCGGATTCTTCGAATCAATAGACGATCAACTTGTCGCCAACACGCTTTTCACTGCGGCGGAAGATTTTCTTCGTGAGCACGGTATGCAGTCCGTCCGTGGACCGGTGAGTCCCTCGATCAACGATGAAGTTGGTCTGCTTATCGAGGGCTTTGAACTCACACCCGCGATGATGATGCCCTACACCAAGCAATATTATCCAAAGCTATGGGAGGCTGCCGGTTATGGTAAGGTGAAGGACTTACTCGCATGGCAGATCGATCGTTCGAAGAGTTTGACACCAAAGCTTATTCGAGTGACGGACGCGCTCAAAGAACGTGCGAAAGTTTCGATCCGTCAACTTGACATGAAAAACTACGACGCCGAAGTCAATCTCATTCGCGATCTCTATGAGCGTGGTTGGGAAGAGAACTGGGGCGCTGTGCCGCTTACCGGCGACGAGATCACGATGCTTGCGAGTGAACTCAAGCAGATCATCGATCCGCAATACGTCCTCTTTGCAGAGAAGGAATTGCCGAACGGCAAAAAAGAGGCGATCGGATTCTCGCTCGTGGTGCCCGATATTAATCAGGCATTCATGGCCGGTAAGCAGATTCCGAAGGGTGCGATGAATTTGCCAACAGCGATTATGAATTTGATGTCGAACAAAAAAGCGATCGACACGCTGCGTATTATTTTGCTCGGTGTGATGCCGGAATATCGCGGTCGAGGAATCGATGCGATGCTCTATCGCGAGATTATGGAGCGCTCCGGTCGCAACGGTATCAAGTTCGGCGAAGCATCATGGGTGCTGGAGGATAACATCATGATGACTCGCGCTGCCGAGATGATGCAAGGCACGGCCTACAAACGCTATCGCATTTTTGATAAACCGCTCTATCAAGGAGAGGCTGTTGTCTCCAAAGTGTAATAGGGGAGGGGAGAGAAGAATATTTCGCTCCCCGCTGTTTTGTGGGCTCCGATCGACTCACCCATTTATGAATTAATGCCACTCCGTTTTTCGCATCTCATATTTGATGTCGATGGAACGCTGCTCGATCCGCAGATCGGAATGCTGACGCAGTTTGCGGTGATGTTTCGTGAGTTTGGATATGCAGTCGAAGACAAAGAGTCGTTGCGATGGAGCATTGGGCCTCCGATCCGTCCGACGATCAAGCAGCTCCTAAACAATGCAAACGACGAAACTGTCGAGCTCGCGCTTGCACGGTATCGAGAATTATTTGAGGAGTTCGGAATTCACCAAGTCAGGCTATACCCCAATGTGCATGAAGTTTTGACTTCGCTGAGCGAAGCCGGTTATCATCTTTATATAGCGACGAGCAGATCGGATTATCTTACCGATGCCATTCTTGAACTCACAGATCTTAAACGGCACTTCAGAGGTGTCCACGCTCCGACTCCGGAGGGCGAACGCGAAGACAAAGCATCGCTACTGAAACATTTGCTT
>JBDTCS010000165.1:0-7132 GCA_039923455.1 Kapaibacterium sp. (SeqCode)
ACGTATGGTTTTCGTCGGACAACTATTCTTGCCGCGCTGTTCAATGCGATCATCCTTCTCAATGCGATCATCCTTCTCATTGCAATCGGGGCGATCCTCTGGGAGGCGATATTGCGGCTGACGCACCCGAGCCCGGTCGAAGGTTCTACCATGATTTGGGTTGCAGCGCTCGCCATGCTTCTGAATGGTGCTAGTGCTTGGTTGTTCGTCAAAGGCAAGGATAGAGACATCAACGTGCGTGGAGCATTTTTGGATATGTTGAGTGATGCCGCGGTCTCTGCGGGGGTTCTCGTTGCATGAGTGCTTATGCTCTTGACGCAGGCGTATTGGATCGACCCTGTTATGAGCATCCTGATCTCAATCGTGATTACGCTTGGAACTTGGCGCTTACTCCGGGAATCGTTCAATCTTGCTGTTGATGCCGTCCCAGACCATATTGACCTCAAAAGTGTTGAATTCTTTCTTCGAGGCTGCGATCTGGTCATCGATGTCCACGATTTGCATGTGTGGGCAATGAGTACTACGCACTCGGCGCTTACAGCGCACCTTGTGTTCAGTGAATTCCGTCCGGATGCCGTGGCAAAGGTCTGCAAAGAGCTTCGCACAAAATTCGGAATCGAACATGCGACCCTACAGTCGGAAATTCCCGGAGGACCACCATGCTATCTTGCTCCGGACGAGATCATTTAAAAGGCATAAGTTAAAATTTGTTAATTACCTAGTCGGTTGGTTCGGGCTTTCTCAGATCACCTATCTTGTTGAGCGTGTGATTCGGAGAGAATGAGTCTGTGCCAAAGGTAGTCGGCGTTTATTATGCAGGCGGGGGAGTCGAATGGTTGGCACGGGCCAACCCATTCTTCCACGCAATGACAATTGTGGATCTGGTTGATAGCGTCCTTGCCCTTGAATTTGTGGCAGTTTTTTTGAAGGGGTTCGTCTCCTCTAGCGAGCTCAGCGTTCACTTCATTCCCCACTCAAATGCTGGCTGGAAGACAATCTGCCAATCATAGTCTCTACGTGTGGTGAGCGGGGCCTGAAGCCCAACGCCCAATGTCAGCAGTTTGCTAAGTCGGAATTTCAGCCCGCCTAATAAATTATACATTGGCATGTCGCCAGGTGCAACCTCTCCAGAAACCTCGACAACCGGAAAGAAGACAGAAGCTACTTTCACGACGAGTGAAGCGCTTCCTTCAAGACCATCCGAACGTGGGTTATAGTGTAGAATCTGATTGAACGCTGCGATGGGTCCAGACAATGCGGTCGAAAAGCCAACGAGCGTGTTGATATGCTGGTCTTCGCCTGAGTGGGTTGGAAATTCAAACTCGATGATCGGGGAGAACCCACTCATTCCATCTTCACTGCTTATCGCCGCGAACTGGAACATCGCTTCGGTATGTGCTCGATCAAGAATCCCATCATTTCGCAAATGGAAGCCGATGAACTTTGTGAGTCCTGTCTCGAAATGGAAGGCAAAATCAACATCTCGCTTGCCTTCCACACTAGTTACCAACCCACCAAGCCTGATGTTGTAAACGCCGACGCCTTCGGGCATCCCCATGTGTGTAAAGAATGGATGAGCAACTTCCTCCTCGCTATTCATGCTGGATCCATCGTTACCCATGTGCATTGTGCTTGCACGTGTTGTGTCTGTGGCACGGCCCATAGGCCGCTGCGCATGCGCTTCAGTTAACAGGAGGGTGGAAGCACATACAAGAGCAAGTGCACCAAGGAAACAGCGAGTAGCAGTTCGGTTCGTATGATTCATGATAGTCGGAAATAATTTAATTGCAATGCCATCACAAGCGTGACAGGATTCGCAAATGCAGTATTTGAAATAGTAATCGTAATAGGTTCTCTATTGTTTGATGCAATTATACAGAAGCATTCACGCCGGATATTTTAGTTGTGATGTGATTGTGCGTTTTCCATGTTTAAGTCTCATGCGCACTAAATCCCCACCCTGGTTCACGCATACAGATCCTTCGTGATGGAGCGAGCCGACTGTACGCCACTCACACGCGGCACGCAAGAATGAAACGCGGTTGTGTTGCTCTAGGGCCGCGCAAGTCATTCCTTGAATAGTGCAGCTATCTACAATTTGTCCCCATTTAATGGATCGTCTTCATACGAATCCACAGATCCCCACTTTAGATTGTCCGGGTATGCAATCAGTGCATTCGTGGTGGAAGTAAGCAAAGGATTATTTCTTGGATATCTTGTTAATACCGACGACGAGCAGGACCACCACAAGTACGCCGATGACTGACCAGACCCACATCCCGCCTCCTCCACCCATCCATCCATCCGTCTGTATTGTTCATCATATAACTTCGCTCGCTACTTCGACAATGGGAGATATAGTGTTTGTTGTGCTCATCAGATTATTTCCTATGTCATAGTTACATTATTCAAATACTAGTTGTTTTACGTAGTGTGCATACGCTCCGTTACTTTGCATCCTACTGGTGAGAAAACGATGTAACCTATTTTGCTCATTTTAGCGACAGCACAAGCCAAACATAACTCGGATACAATTTCGTGAACTCTTTATATAGGTATGTATTATTATTTGAGGGATACCGTAATAAATATAAAAATACGGACGTGAAAGTGCTATTGTGTTACAGAATCTTGGGATAATGTTACATGATTCACATGTTGCTTCTTATCCTCACGGTTGGCAACGTAAGTTGGAAATGCAGACTTGATGATCGGCGAGAACCCATACACCTAGCGTTGTCGTGGTATGCTAATTCTATGTAACTTAGAAATTGAATACCAAATCTCCTTATACTCGACGAATGATGAACTCGAAGCCGTATTCTGCTTGGTCACTGGTCATGGGGGCTATATCCTGACCTCAGGGATTCTCTCTACCTACGTTGTCTTCACATCATTTAGCAAGAGAACTCCAGGATCATTTCTCATTATTCTCATCTCGGGGATGTCATCGATTGGTCTCATGACCATCGCCAATTTTATGCTGCAATCCGATTTCAGATGGGTCTTGCTCTCTTTTACGCTTCCTTGGATTTGTGCTCTTATCCTGTACGCATTCAGGAAATAGGGAGGAGATGGCTTCCGATAACGAGGAACGTTTGCTCTTGCCCAGAGAGTTGATCTAACACACTTTACCTATTATAACGTCGTTTTGAAGACTTCGCGCTCGATCGTTGTTACTCTGATCTTCTCGGTCATCTTCTCCATTGTGGGAGTGACCGTTGTAGATCACACGTGCGCGATGCCGAAGGAAACTTCCAAAAGCGTATGTGCCAGCTGCAAGAGAGTTGAAGCCGGCAAGTACGACTCTAAGACCAAGGCCTGCTGCGCTGTCAAAACCCTTCATTTGCGATTAACTTCGAACGCGTTAAAGTACGATTCGTTAAGTGCCTCGGCGAAGTTTTCTCTTTTGTCAGTGTTTGCGCCGGTCGCAGTAATTTACTATAGTCCGATTGTGCATTCATACTTAGTCGCCTCGGATTACTGGCCTCGAAGTATACCCAGTTCTTCCTCGATCCTCGCCAATTCCATTCTTAGGATTTAGCCTCCACTACCCTTCGAACGGCTGTTCCATCGTGCTTAAGGCGCTTTGGAAATCCTGATTGCTTTTTCCATTTTAGACAATCTGTTTCCAGTCGATATTTGGCACGAGTCAATCGTACCGAAAGTCAAGCCATTTGCATTCTCAATTTGAATCTTAGTAATTGAATCTTAGTAACAGAATGAAAAAAGCCGTTATTGGTCTCTTTTTTTCGTTTGTCGTGGTTATCACTGGATTTATCTGGGTAACCCCAAGTTACGCGCAGCATTCGCACGCAGTTCAGACGAAGTACTCTTGTCCCATGCATCCGGAAGTAGTCTCGGACAAACCGGGCAATTGCTCAAAGTGCGGCATGCAACTCGTCAAGAAGGATGTGATGGAAGTCGAAACAACCTATGGTATTAGCTATGATGTGAGCCCGAAGCCCGTCCTGCCCGGTGTTATGGAGGATCTTAGTTTTGCAATCAACACGGGAGGAGCAAACGTTAGCAAATTTAAGACGGTGCACACCAGGCCGATGCACCTTGTGATTGTAAACCGAAGCCTGACATATTTTGCACACGTGCATCCGGTCCCAAATAAGCGAGGTGTGTTCCATCTAAAATATGCATTCCCATCCGCTGATTCATATCTCATTTTTCCGGATGTGACACCGGCGGGGGCTTCGCATAACACGGTCTTCCATCTTGAACAGGGCGTTGGCGATTCGAACGGGTTTGTTGCTACACTCACCCCTTCTTTGGAGTTCACCCAGGATGGATATGAATACGCTCTAAACCTTAGCCCCGCAGGAGGGAGCCTCGGTTCATCGAGCACGCTCGCAATCGACGTTAAAAAGGACGGCAGGCGTGTGACCAAGTTCGGAAAATATCTTGGCGCGTTGGGACACATGGTGATCATCAGCCGGGATGGGAAGGACTTCTTGCACGCACATCCACAAGAAGGGACAAAGTCCTATGAACTGAGGGATATGCCAGGTATGGATGCTGCGGCGATGGAGTCGAAACCTGGAACAGTTAGCTTTATGACATCCTTCGCGCATGCTGGCCTATATAAGGTGTGGGCCCAATTCAATATCGGTGGGAAGATTCGCACCACAGAGTTCGTGATCTCCATCAAGTAATCTGTGAACCGCAACATAGAATTTCGAGGACAATGCGACGTACACTAGGATTCTGTATCACGCTGTTTGCAGTCACGACGATGTGGCTTGGTTCGGCGTTGTCGCAGGGTCGCACGCTGTCCGAGCAGGAGGTTGTGAAGGCTGCCGTTGCCCAGTCGCCCGACATTCAACGAGCGAAATATGAAGTACAGCGAGCGGAGGCTGGCTTGCTCAGTGCGCGACCATTGCTTCCATCTCGACCCGTTCTGGAAGGTGATTACGAAACGGGAAAACCGTTCAATGATCCTGACGAACGACTTACTCTTGGCTTGTCTCAGGAATTTGAAATCGGTGGTCAGCGCTCGATACGCCGATCGATAGCAGAAGCTGACATTGCGCGAGCCGAGTTCATATTACACTCGGTGGAGCGCCAGGTGGGGCTATTAAGTCGATTGCTCTATGGACGGGCCTCGAACCTATTCCGGCAATCCGTGCTCGGCGACAGTCTTGTTGCAACATCCACGCGAGTCACGGAGGCCGCACACCGAAGACTTGCTGTAGGGGATATTGCTCAATTGGAATTTAATGCAATCCGTCTTGATGAACTACGCCAAACCTCACTTCAGGAGCGCGTTCATGCCGAATATGAGAGCGCTCTGATCGAACTAAGCAAGCTGACTGGGATCGAAGTTGATAACTCTGTAACACTAATGAGTGCTTCACCAGTAGTATCCTCACTCACGTTGAGTTTGGATTCGATCGTTTTACTCAATCCAGAACTGCAATCGCAAATGCAAGAGGTCGCGCGACTCGAATTCGAGCGCGATCTTGCACACGCGCAACAAACTCCGAATCCAACAATCGGCGTCGCGTTCAGCAAAAGCACCTTGGTGATAGGACGAGATGCGATCGCAGGTGATCGGACCATAGTCGGTGGAATTGATCAGATACGGAAGACAGAGAACAGCTTGAACTTCAAACTCTCACTTGGCTTGCCGTTCCAATTTTCATCGCTCTATGCAACAGGAGCAAATCAAGTTGCTCGTGCTGAAGCAGAGATCGGTCTAGCACGTGCGGCTCAAGTTGGCTTGCGCCGGCGGTTGGAATCAAGAATCAGTTTGTTGCGCATTCAGCTTGCCAGACTCGAACGAACTGCGACTGAACTTACGGAAGCGACGAAGCTGGCAACCGAGAATGACGAGTTGCTTGAGCGGGGATACATTGCAGGCGAGCTTTCGGTGAGCGTTTATCTCTCCGGACGTCAGCAACTTTTCGATGCAGAGAACAGAAGTCTTGAGGTAGATCGCGATCTTAACGCAGCTCAAGCCGAACTCCTATCCATTATAAACCAATGAGTGAACTAGAACCACGAAGGAGCGCAGGGAAACAAAGGAGCGCGGGGACGCGATCGAGAGTGCTTATCCTGATCTCCATTTTCGCTATTAGCGTCTTAGGCATTGCCAGCGCGTTGGCGCACGGGGGTGTTGATGACGAACCTGCACCAGTTGCAGCTTCTGCGATCGCGGACCAACTTTCAATTGCATCCTATCCTGGCTCTTATGAAATTTTTGTGCGATACGCAGTTCCCGTGCTGCAGCACCCTGCGATCTTTAAAGTATTCATAAGTCAGTGGTCTTCGAATGTGCCAGTGAATGCTATGAGTCCGATTATCGAATTTCCGAACAATAGCAATGTACGTGTTTCCTCACCGCTCACAAGAATTGCCGATGGCTCCTATCAATGCCAGCTTACTTTTACGAAGGATGATTCATACTCAGCGCTCTTAAAATTTACAGTTAATGGCGAAGAGCAAATTGCAGCGATCACTCCGATCTATGCTGGGACAGTGGCAAGACAACATCTCGGTAGTGGAGCGCCTGCTCCAATTGCCACGTCAGGCATATCCTGGTGGGTTATTCTTATTGGGGCTGTAGTACTATTGCTTGTAGTATTCATTGGGGGCAGATACGTGCGCAGACGCTCAACTCGGATGCGCTCGGAACATCACGTCACTATTAAAACAACGGTTAATAAGGAGTCTCGATCATGAACGGCATTTGGAATTCTCGCAGCGCGCGTTATCGTGGTCTTGCGCTTGTCGGCGCTTCGATACTTGCAGTCACCGCGCTCCGTGCATTTGCGCATGGCGGTGTCGACGATGAACCGCCCGTTAAATCGCCCGCGACCGGCGTTACTCCCCAAGCCGCGCCGAGCGGCAATTCAGTTGTTACGCTGCCGAAGG
The DNA here is from genome assembly GCA_039923455.1 of Kapaibacterium sp. (SeqCode). Taxonomy (GTDB): domain Bacteria; phylum Bacteroidota; class Ignavibacteria; order Palsa-1295; family Palsa-1295; genus JBDTCS01. The sequence goes on from JBDTCS010000165.1 coordinate 6,886, forward strand.
AATCGCAGTTTGCGTTTCAGATAACGACTGAACCAGTGCTGTCGAGAACGCTTGCCAAAAGTCGGGGTGTGACGGGTATTGTTGTTCCTCGGACTGATGCCCACGCGGAGATGTTTCCTCCACAGTCCGGTAGGGTAAACCTGAATCGTCCGTTGAAGATCGGTGATCGCGTCACTAAGGGGCAACAGCTGTTCACGATCGAACAAGTCCTGAGCGGCACAGAGAGGCTGTCCATCGAACGTGAAAT
>JBDTCS010000166.1:0-13495 GCA_039923455.1 Kapaibacterium sp. (SeqCode)
TACATCATTGAGGATAAAGAGATTGCGCAGAAGCTCGCGATCGATCCACACTCCATTGCTGAGCCCTTCTTCGATAATCCGTCCATGACGATCTGGCAGGTACGCTACTAATATCATGCCCCGACACGCTGCGCTTGTTCCGCTATCTCACGATCATCATCACGCACTCCTACTTGCGCTGCGCTTAAAAAAGAGTGGTCCTGTTTCGAAGCATGATGTTTGGCCGACGGGTCTCCTCGCCCACGCAAAGGCAACTGTCGAGATGATCCAACGTGAACTCTATCCGCATTTTATGCTTGAGGAGCAGATCCTGTTTCCGGAGGCTCGCTCGATTCCGAATGCGAATATTCTCATCGATCAATTGCTCGCCGAGCACGCAAAAATGCGAAACGGTAAGGGGGAAATTCTGGCGCTCGCCGATAAATCGGCTACCGAAGAGCTTTCAATAAAATTAGTAGAATTCGGTACCCTCCTTGAGCAACACATTCGCCGCGAGGAGCGAGAGCTTTTTCCAGTTCTGGAAGCCTCGTTCAGCTCTGAAATTTGGGCTTCGCTCAAACTTCGCATCGACCAAGCCGGTCCCGCCTTCCGAGCTGCCTGCGCGATCTGATCCGATGCTGCCTTCTGAATTCTGGCTGGTGAGGGTACTACATCACTTCTGCGCACTTCCGGCTAACACTAACGTAATCGAATGTTGATTCCAAACCGAAGAATTCCAAAAGAGTATGCGAGAGAATGTTTGCCAAACAATACCTGCTTCATAGAATAGGCCCTTTCGTACTCACAAAAGGTCCATTGCCCGGAGTAGCCGATACTGAAAGAGAAGGCCTGGAAATCCGATCTACCTTCGTCTAATGTTTGCGCAGCCTCGCTACCCGATCGTATCAATTGGGCTCCGGAGATGGCTCTTATCCACTGCACACCTGCGGATGCGAAAAAACCGGAATAGGGATAGGCTCGTAATGTGAGTGATTTGCTGAACGATGTGCCGTTAAAGTCTGTGTTGGCCGATTCGCTGTGAATTTGCATGAGTGCAACTGCTTCATACTTACCGAACAACTCGAGGCGCCGACGATACCCGATTCCAAGACCGGCTCCGCCATTTGCAGGAAAGATCGCGTTTTGGGAAAGGGAGTAAATACCACCGTAGTCCACTTCAAGTATGGGGTAGAATCCCCCTACAAGCCCTGCCTCTTCATCGACATTCACGCGGCTCGGGATCGCTACCAATTTAGGGAGTTTCGCTCGATCCGTTGAATCAAACCGAAGTGCAACATACTCTACGGTCGAATTGGTGAGATCGTCGATAAAACTTCCAATTCCCAAAGTCAGAAAGTCAAGCGCTACGAAAGGGTACAGGTCCTTCGAAGGATGCACCTCGTAATAATTACTATCCTCCCTGATGTACAATAGATTATCTTGAGGGTATTCCAACCGCGCTAAAGTGCGGCCATCTTCCTTCGGAATTAGTCTACAAATCATCCCTGTTTGGTGGAAGAGTGTATCAGCTGAGGGAATTAATACATTCACGCGTTGCGGATGTAGCGCATTAATAGAGGCACAGGAGGAGACCGTCAAACCAAGGCAGCCTGACAAGAAAAGGATTACGAGGTGATTCTGCATTGATGATGCGATCAAATCTAAGTACTTAGTAGTCATAGTTAGTGGAAACGCCATCCGCCCACCTGTGCCGTCAGAACCGCACGCATCCAACCGTCGAGAATTATGGGCCATCGATCCATTCTCCCACGAAAAAGCCAAATCCATTGTCTACCATGGCCCATTTACAAGGACCACCATCTTTGTGTTGTTTTGATATTTCAGGCCAGCAACAAGGAGCGTTAGCGTTGCTACCCCAAAGTCTCCAGGTACCGCGACGTTGGCCCCACCAGATATCGGGATCTGGCACAACATCGCAGAACCAAACGCATTGCGAACATTGACACTCGGGTGGTGTACACTGGCAGGTACAGTCCTGGGTACTCCCCGGGCAACAATCCTTCTTTCTTTCAGGGTCAGTAGTCCAGACCGATATGGGTGGCTGTTTTGACCAATCACACTGCCAGTGACACCAGAAGCAATCCTGTTCCTTACCTTTTTCACGGCACAAGTTCCTGCAAAGCGTCGACGGCGACGAAGGGTCACTTGGATTATCTAGCAGCTTTGCGACGGTTGGTTTAGTACCACCGCAAAGACAACTCTCTTTGTTTCTCCCATCCTTGGGGAGTGCGTTTGAAGAGGGATTGATTAGCTGGAACAACGTGAGTATTTTGATAACCACGTAGTAGCTGGCGGAGATTACGGTAGCATACACCAAGCCGAACGCTGTCGCGGTAATTTTTCCTCCGCAGTACCAGGGAATGTCTTGGTTCTCTGTGCCCTTCAATATATCAGCGAAAATGCAGGCTGCAAGCTCTAGGTTCACAGCCGTCAGCCACTGCTCCCACACTTCTGGAAAGCCGGGAGGTGGACCGCACCAAAGATTTATGTCATGGTTTTCACAACAGTCCTTAATGCTTACGGTAAAACCACCTACGCATGGCAACCATAGGCCCCATTCATCAGGACTCCAAGTGCACCTCATATCGTGCGAATCTGAAATATTTAAGGCTGAGGCGGCGGAATCGATTTCGCATTGCTCACCACACCTGGCAACAAATTTCTTCTCAACCACCTTTGCATGACTGCGTTTCGGCTCCGTCATCGGCGCACTGTCCGCTACTATCTTGCGAAGTTTGTGCTCAAGTTCTTGTTGCGCAATAAAAGTGGCCCAGATGGCCGCACCAAATTCGTTAGGAGTGGTAGAGGAAGAAACATAGGGCGCGGGCATCGCCTGTGCACCGGGGACATTGGAGGATCTCGGCTGCCAACCCGCCCTCCCAATCCGCTTAAATTCCACTGTGTGTAGCAATTTACCTTTTGCCGAATCGGTGATGACGACAATTACATCATTTGAAGGCTGCACGGTGGTCTGGACAAGATGTCGTTCTGACTCGTCCTTTGATACGAAAAGCATGCTTGAGGTTGCCCCTTCATCGGTAACTGAAATACCAGGGACAGCGTACTTCGTTGCCGCCTCTCTCTTTCCTGAGCATGCGTTCGATGTCAATCCTGGTCTGACTCCCGGGATCTGCTCATGCGCTTGCGAGCACATCCCACCACACTCGCAGTCTCCTCCACTCATGCAAGGGTGCGCCTTTTGAATATTGGGGAGGTTCTGAATGGGTTTCTTTAACTCGAGGCCTCGCAAAAATTGAGATGGCAACTCTCCAATCGTAGCTTCAAGTGCGGGTTGCGCTGCTAACCCAAAATCTGCAGGGGGACCGCCTGATGCGGGGTTCAACGAATTCGTGGGAATGCCAAGTGGGGGAGAATTCCATGTCGTACCTATCATATTATCTGAGATCAATACTAACTATCATTAGCGGTTTTTTTGAGCACGACACCCCAGCCAACTAAAGCCGTGTCGTGCTCGTAAAGCTCTCCAATCGATCAAGGCACAATATTCCAATCCATTTCGAACATGCTAACATTGCCACCATTATCGATTACACGAAGCCCCATAGCTATTCGACCCGGCCCAGTGGTGCATACTGATAGCTTTCTGCTTGTTCCGCCGAAAGTATTTCCACTCCAAGTAAACGCCGGTACTGTGCCCGCTGCACCGTTGAGAAAATTTCCTCCTGTCGCTGAGTTGTCGCGGATGCTCAGCTGAACATCTGTCGAGGTCACGCCGCCCGCCCAATCGAGGAAGAACGTAGTAATGTACGCATTTCCGGCCTTCAGAAAAATAATTTTCTGAACGGATGGAGCAACCTGCGTATTTGGTCTGACGACACCATGGCTCGCGATCCATTGAATCGCGTTCTGTGTGGCTTCGAAATCTTGGGGTGTCACTGCCACGCATTGGGGCAGTGTGGCTCCGGTTCCTGCAGAGAGCGAAAGTGGCGAAGCGGCCCACGTTACTGGAGCGTTAAAACTGTTGCTATTTTGAAATTGCGCGTTTCGCGGCAATCCACCGTTGTCATCAAGCTGGACGAAAGAGATGATAGCTCTCGGATCCATTGGTGGCATCAGAGGTAGATCAAACCAGGACTGGGGAGATGTCATAGAATTCATGGTAGTAAAGCAAAAGAGGTTGAATACTTCGAGGGGCTATCCCTTCGAGAAAGAATAACTTTCGACAAAACTTTTTGTTACACCTCAATTGGAAACTTTTTTGAAATTGTCTGTTCGCTCTGCATTTTGGGCAAATTGTGGTACCTTACAGGTAAGCCGTTAATTCGAATTTGCCATCTCGCGAAATACGTCTCTCTATTACGCCAACAGAATTGAACTATGCCAACCACGGTAGGATTGGGATGAAAGGACAGGGTCGGTAGAGACCAAATCCTTTGATTATGGCTTCAGAATTCCCCGCTAGGGCTTTTTCTGCCTTTCGGAAATTTTTGGCTACAAACATCCTCACGAACCAAACGTCCCTTTCGAACTTCTTCCGGCGGCTTGGCGTTTCTTCCATCCCTATAAAAAGGGGATAACTCATAGATATCAACAATTCACTGCCCTCACGGAGCAATTCGTGATCGAGGCGAGAAAGGTTTTGAATGGAAACTGAAGCACCGGTACAAGTTACTACAAAGAAGCTCTATGTCGGCAGTCTGCCGTATAGCTGGTCCACCGAGCAGTTAGAAGAGCTCTTCACAACGTATGGTCGCGTGACAAGCGCAGCTATCGTTAGCGATCAGGCAACGCGCAAATCGAAGGGATTCGGTTTCGTCGAGCTCGATACGGAAGAAGCAGCCAAGAAGGCGATGACAGAACTCAACGGAAAAGAGATTGAGGGCCGTTTGCTCGCGGTTCGTGAGGCACGTCCGCATGTCGAGCGTGCGAATGATCGTGGCAGCGCTGGTGGCGGCGGTGGTGGAGATTACCGCAACAATCAGAATAACTTCCGCAATAGCCGTCCGGCATTTACGGCGCAATCGATCGAGAACACCGAAGCGACCGACACCACAGGCCGCAGCTATGGTAACCGCCGTGGATGGTGGTGAGTAAATGCTATTCGTGGTAAGCCATTAATAGCGACCGTTCGTTAGATATGAAAAACGCTCTGAGTAATACTCAGAGCGTTTTCATTTTATCTAAGGCGCAATTTATTGAATTGGAGTTATGGAATGTAGAACACACCACCGATCGCGAACCCGAATACAACTCCCGAGGCGCGGGGTGCGATCGTGAATGGCTGCGTGTGCCAGCCGAAGCCTGCCGAGAGATCCTGATCACCCGACTTCACAGGAGGTGTGCTGATAGACCGGGAAAATAGATCAAGCGTGAAGCTCGCCCAGTTGAGGACTCGCAGATCCCCGGCAATATCAAAGCTCGCAGCAAGCCCGACTGCCGAGCCAGACCGACTCTTATTCGAGGCCGCCTCATAATCATAGGTTCGCACATACGCCGCACCGATGCCGCCATTAACACGAAGTCTGAGCAGATGTGATCGGTAGAGCGATATTTCTGGACCAAACAAAAACGTATGCATCGTCAGATCGAGTTGTTGTTCACCGGCGGGAACACCCTTGATCGAATCTCGATCGATATCCGTATTATAGTATCGTGCCATCAGATCATACTCAAAGAATAATCCCCAAGTCGGCGCGATATGGAACTGTGCACCGAAGGTGAGATATCGATCGAGCGGCGTGTATTCATCTCGGTCGGCAATCGGATCCACACGATTTGCACGCTCCGCAAAATACTGGCTGATATCCGGAGCACGCCAGCGATTCAAGAAGCTTGTTGAGATCGAGAGCGTAAGCAATCCATCTTGCGGTGCGTTCGATGCCCAGATCTTTTCGCGAGCTTTAACTTCCTCACGGCGTAGCTTCATGATCGAGTCATACATTCGCGCGGAATCGGCCGGCGGAATAACATAGTAGGTACTATCGACTCTGGGATCCTGAATTCCGGGGACACTCTTTTTCGGAATTCTGGGAATGCCTCCTTGCGCGCTTGCATCGTGAACGATACCAAGCGCCGCCAGTAGGACGATCGAAATAACAAGAGCTCGCATGTTTGGGATGAGGATTTGATGACACCCAGCCGATGCACTATCGGCTACCGTAAATGGACATTCAGCTAAACTTCACAACTTCTCCAGTAGAGAGCGATTCTCGAGCCGCAAAAGTTGCAAGCGTTGTAGCGAGCAGCGAATCGAAGGGAATCGGAGCCTCACCCGATGTGGCAAGTGATTCTACGAATGCTTTCACCTCTTCCGTGTGCCCTTTTTTGGAGCCCTTTTCGATCTGGGCTTTTCCGGAGCCCGACCATAATTCGAGCTCGGTGAAATTCTTCATGATCGCGCTCTTGCCACCGGAGAATACTTGGATCTCTTCTTTGGGAATTGCTTTATCGCCGTTGGCAATATAAAAAATTGTCGCGACGGAGCCATCATCATACTCGATTGTGATCGAAACATTGTCCCGATCCATCATATCGGCACGTCCGGAGGATATTGACTTCGCAACAACACTCTTTGGCAACGCATCGCCGGTCAAGAACGCCGCGGTGTCGATGAAGTGACATACTTCGCCGATGATTCGTCCGCCACCTTCTTGCTCATCTTGCGTCCAATGCGAAATCGGAAGCGGCCCGGCGTTGACACGATAAAAGATAAGCTTCGGTCCGGAGTTCTTTCCAAAAAAATCGTTCATTTTTCGCACAAGTTGTGAGAAGCGACGATTGAAGCCGACCATGAATTTCACCGAGCCTTTTGTGCGAGCCGTTTCATACGCAAGTGCGAGTGCGGATAACTCTCGTTCGTTCATCGCCATCGGTTTTTCGACGAAGACATTTTTGCCACTTGCGAGTGCTTGCGTTGCGAGTGCAGCATGCGAGCCGTGACGCGTTGCTATGAAGACGGTGTTGACATCACCAGCGGCGATCACTTCATCTGAATCTGTGATAGCACGCTTGAAACCGAACTTGGTTTGTGCATCGATTGCACTTGCACCCGATTGATTTGCGACAACCACGAGGTCGGCGATATTCTTGAGCGTCGGCAAAAGAAAACCTTGCGCAAAATTTCCTGCACCGATAAATCCGATCGATGGCTTACCACTCATCGGCGCAACAGCAACACGTTCATGCGAGTGACGAGTGATCGCTTTGCTCTCAGATGGGTTGACAGGATATTGCAACACGATTCCGAGATAGCGTTCCTTCTTCTCACCGGCGATGAGTCCGTAGGCTGTGTCAGCTTGATCAATCGGGAAAACGTGCGTCGTGATAGTCTTCGGACGAACTGCGCCCGAACTCACCAGTCGAACAAACTCTTGCATGTTGCGGCGCTCCGTCCAGCGCACATAACCAATCGGGTAATCAATACCCATCTCTTCAAAACTTTGTTCGTACCGACCGGGACCATACGAGCGAGAGAGCTTGAAATCAAGCTCCTTCATGTAAAATGGATCACGCGGGATATCCATGTTGGTAACACCAACCATGATGATACGTGCACGATCGCGAGCTATTTGTGCGCTGAATGTTATCGGATCGTTCGATGACGTTGCTGCAGCGATGATGACCGCATCGACACCGTGACCATTCGTGATGTTGCGAATGCTCTCTAAGATATTTGGATCCTTGCGATTGAACGCGTGCTGTGCATTGTTTTCTCGTGCGGTCTTCACGTGCTCATCATCGAGATCAACACCAATCACCACACAGCCGGCAGCTTTTGCGATCGCACATGCGAGCTGACCGACAAGTCCGAGACCGATCACAACAACCGATTCTCCGAAGGAGAGCTCGGCTTGGCGCAAGCTCTGCATCGCTATCGCGCCGAGCGTTGTGTAACAAGCCTCTTCATACGATAGGTTATCCGGAATTTTGACGCAGAGATTTTTGAGCACACTTACCACTTCTGCGTGATTTGCTCCTTGACCTCCGCAGGCAACGCGGTCGCCGGGTTTGATGTCATCGACATCGCTACTAACGGCAATCACTTCGCCAGCACATGAATATCCGAGCGGGCCAGGAACATCGAGCTTGCGCATCACACGCTCGTAGGTTGGCCAAAAACCTTGCTGCTTTACTTCTGCTAAAACCTTTCGGACATCATCAGGACGCGATCTCGCTTTCTCGAGCAACGAAGCTCTCGCAAGATCGACTTTCATTTTCTCGGTACCGGCCGAGATAAGGCTGGCGTGTACACGCACGATTACGCCCGCGCGCTTCGGCTCCGTTGGAGCAGGCACATCTTTGACTGTGATAGCGCCGGAGCGCATTGATTGAAGTAGTTGCTTCACACGTTCTCTGGTCTGTGGGCTTTTGTTACAAGTGCTCGTGCTGTGATTGTTTTACTTTGAAGCACCGGCTTCTACGAGCTCTCTTGCTATTGCTTTTCGAAAGTATGCTAACGTACGCTTGAGTCCTTCTGATCGCTCGACGTGCGGCTCCCAGCCGAGTAGTTTTTTAGCGAGCGTTATATCGGGCTGACGAACCTGCGGATCATCTTGTGGCAACGCTCGAAACTCGATCTTGCTCTTCGTCTCCGGTATCATCCGAATAATCTCCTCGGCAAGCTGCAGCATTGTGACCTCATCCGGATTTCCAATATTCACCGGCTCTGGATAATCCGACATCAGTAAGCGATAAATACCATCCACAAGATCTGTCACATAACAAACCGATCTGGTCTGCGAGCCATCACCAAACACGGTAACCGGCTCGTCGCGAAGTGCTTGCGACATAAACGCCGGAATGGCCCGTCCATCATGAATTCGCATTCTCTCGCCATACGTGTTAAAGATGCGAATGATTCGCGTTTCGAGGCCGTGATAGCGATGATAAGCCATCGTGAGTGCTTCGGCAAACCGCTTAGCTTCGTCATAGACGCCGCGAATGCCAATCGGGTTCACATTGCCCCAATAGGTCTCTTTTTGGGGATGCTCTGCCGGGTCACCGTAGGTCTCGCTGGTCGAGGCGAGTAGGAAGCGGGCATTCTTGGCTTTGGCGAGTCCGAGCGCCTTGTGGGTGCCGATAGAGCCTACCTTGAGCGTCTGAATGGGGAGTTTGAGATAATCTATCGGGCTAGCCGGAGATGCAAAATGGAGAATGAAATCTACCGGACCATCCACGTACACGTATTCGGTCACGTTGTAGTGAATGAATTGAAAACCGGGCACGCCCATCAGATGGGCAATATTTTCCATTGATCCGGTGCAAAGATTATCCATGCAGATAACTTCGTGACCTTCCTGCACAAAGCGGTCGCACAAATGGCTTCCGAGAAATCCTGCACCACCGGTTATCAGCGTCCTTGGCATTGACTGTTCTTATTTTTTTAGATTTTTACAAATAAAAGCTTTTGAATTCTGCGCGTGATTATCGTCGCTTGCTTTTCGCAAGTTTACTTTCTTCCGATGCCGTAGTACGTGAAGCCATGCTCACGCATGCGTTCAGGGTCGTAGATATTTCGGCCATCGAAGATTACGTGATCCTTTATTGTCGCATGTATCAGATCAAAATCCGGATTGCGGAATTCATTCCACTCTGTTACGATCACGAGTGCATCGGCACCTTGGAGTGCATCAAAATTCTTTCGAAAATATTTTATGGAATCCGATTCCGGAATAATATTTTTAAAGCTCGCAAGCGCTGCCGGATCTGATGCCTGCACGTTCGCACCTCGTGCGATAAGGCCTTGAATAATATCTATCGCGGGTGCCTCACGAACATCGTCGGTCCGCGGCTTGAAGGCAAGTCCCCAGATGGCAAATGTTTTGCCTGCGACCGAACCCTTGTAATGCTCGGCGATCTTATCGAGCAATAATCGTTTTTGATTATTATTGACTTGCTCGACAGCTTTTAGAATCTTGAAATCGTGACCTGCATCTTCGGCAGTCTTGATCAGCGCTTTGATATCCTTCGGAAAACAACTTCCACCGTAGCCGACACCAGGAAAGAGAAATTGCGAGCCGATGCGGTTATCACTGCCGATTCCAATGCGAACGTAATCGACATCCGCACCAACTTTATCGCAAAGATTTGCGATCTCGTTCATGAAGGAGATCTTGAGTGCGAGCATCGAGTTCGCCGCGTATTTCGTAAGCTCCGCGCTGCGTTCGTCCATGACATAGATCGGGTTTCCGGTACGTACAAATGGCTCATAGAGCTCACGCATTGTTTGGATTGCGGATTCACTTCGGCTGCCGATTACGATGCGGTCCGGCTTCATGAAATCTTGAACAGCTGCACCCTCTTTCAAAAATTCGGGATTCGATACTACCTCGACTGCGACTTTCGTCTCGCGTTCGAATACTGCTCGAACTTTATCTGCCGTGCCGACCGGAACCGTTGATTTATTTACGACAACTTTTGGCTCTGTGATCAGTTTCGCGATATCGCGTGATGCATCGAGCACAAATGAAAGATCCGCCGAGCCATCGCCTCCAGGAGGCGTTGGAAGTGCGAGGAAAATCACCTCAGCATCCATCACTGCTTCACGAAGATCAAGCGTAAATTTCAGCCGTCCTTCTTCCATATTCAGGCGGACCATCTCGGAAAGTCCCGGTTCAAAGATCGGAATGATCCCTTTACGGAGATTTTCGATCTTTTCCGGTATGACATCGACACACGTAACCTGATTTCCTGTCTCTGCAAATCCGGCACCCGACACAAGACCGACATATCCGGTCCCGATCACTGCGACATTCATGCTGTTACTCTCGGCGTGATGTAAAAATTTTAAGACCTGGCGCTGAATCTCTCGCTCTCGAATTCATAGTAAACTTCCCAGGATGGCAAATCAGAAACACGTACAAGCTTTTGCGCTAGCAGTTTTCTTCTGCAAGCATTTGATTTTAACAAGATCCGACATTTGGTGAGGCGCTTCGTTTCCGTCACCAGTTTCGTACTGCGAATATACTTCCTTTCGCGTGCATTCGAATCTTGTTGGGCTTTCCCCACATCTCTTCTCTTTCTTCTTCTTTAAAGAAGATTTTTAAATTGATAGTAGTAATAATAGAGGCTGTGGAAATGTGTACTACTATCTATACCACGCGAAACAAGCTATATAGTATAAGGGATATTGCCCACTTCACAACTTATCCCGAGTCTGGGTTATATGTGGAGAGTAGCACTACTCTCCACGGGATAACTTATTACCCACCAGGTGTCCCGATCCGGGCAGGCTCGCTCCACACGATAACACTCGGCTGTCCACAATTCGTTGGGGGAAAATTATTATTTACCACGATGCTATCCAGATATCCCAAACAGCTGTATAACATCAAAAAACCTCGCTTCGGAGCTTGAAGCGAGGTTTCTTATTACTAAAAACTAAGCATTTTACTGCATTAACTCAAACTGTCGGCGAAGCTCCTCGACCTTTGAGGCAAGCTGACTGTTGTGACGCATGTCATCCGATACGGTCTGGCAGGCATGTATGACGGTTGAGTGATCGCGTCCGCCAAAGTGCAAGCCGATCGTCTTGAGCGAGCTGCTCGTAAGCTCTTTAGCGAGAAACATTGCTACTTGTCGCGCTTGCACAACCTCTTGCTTACGGGTTTTTGCACGCAAAAGCTCTTCTTCTATATTGAAGCGTTTTGCCACGGTACGCTGAATCGTCTCGATAGAAAGTATCGGAGCAGAGCGTTTTGCTACTTTCCGCAATACTTCTCTCGCGAGTTCTACGGTTGGCTCTTTCGTCTCAAGTGATGCCGTCGCAAGCAAGGAGATCAGGCAGCCCTCCAACTCACGAATATTGGTCGTGACGTTAGTCGCGATGAATTCGATGATGTCTCCGGGAAGATCTATACCATCCGAGATCGCTTTGTGACGCAAGATCGCGATACGCGTCTCCAGATCGGGTGCTTGAATATCAGCCGTGAGCCCCCACTGCAATCTATTGAGCAGACGATCATCAATATCTTTCAGCTCTTTTGGAGGACGGTCGCACGTCAGAATGATCTGCTTGCCGAGCTCACGGAGCGCATTAAACGTATGAAAGAAAATATCTTGCGTCTTTTCTTTGCCGGCAAAGAACTGGACGTCATCGATGATAAGTACATCGATCGAGCGGTACAGATTTGTAAACTCGTTGATGCGGTCGTTCTGAATCGCATCGACGAACTCGACTGTGAACCTGTCACTCGAAGTATAAAGCACTCGCGCACCGGAGAACTTTGCTAAAACTTGATTGCCGATCGCTTGGATCAGATGCGTCTTGCCGAGACCCACGTTGCCATACAGGACGAGTGGATTGTAGCTTGTGCCGCCCGGATTGTTTGCGACAGCTACCGCAGCTGCTGTGGCAAGTTTATTTGACTCACCACGAATGAAGGTATCAAACGTATAGCGCGGATTCAGATTCGGCTCAATGTTTGGCCGACGATTCATTTGTTGCCCGGCTTGTTGATTCCCTGGCGGATTAGAGAACCCTCGTACCTGCTGCATTTGCTGCTGCGGTATTGGCTGCATCGTCGAACGCTGCCCGGAATTCGAAATACTTTGGTTCGAATTATTCGGAATCGCACTATTCAAGTTGCGACCGTTCGAATTATTCTCCTGAGCGTTGTTGAGTCGGTTCTGCTGTTGTGTGTGGCTCGGCTGCTCGACGGTTGGTGTGAGCGTAGTGTTTAGGCCCTCGGGCTCAGTCACGCTATCGAAACGGAATTTTGCGGTTGGTCCGAGTACTTCTTTCAGCGAATTCTCAAGAATTGCCTGATAGTGCTCGGTGATCCACTCATAAAAGAAATTGCTTGGAGCACGCAGGGTTATTTGTGAACCTTCGAGCTCAGTCGCGACCAGAGGCTCGAACCAGGTACGCAAGCTCTGTGCACTGATCTGCGCACGAATAGATTCTAAGCACATTCGCCAAATTGCAACCGCAGCCGACCGAAGCTCCGTCGTGGAGTCGGGGGGAGGATTCTGCTGGGCGGCGGCACCTCGAACGTGAGGAGTGTCGCTCAATCCAAATGGCTGATCCAATATATTAGTCGCTAAATCGAGCATTACGGCGGCCGAATGATCACTTCCGATCTGTTCGGTGGCAACAAGGGTCAGGTCCTGCACTTCTTGGTTATCTCCAATGTGACAAACAACACATCCGGGGGATGTTCACGTTCAGAAAAACTCCGTAGGCTCGTTTGATGCTGAATACCTCCGGATATCCTTGGTCTCTCGTACTATATTAAGGTTGGAAAATCGTCAGCAGAAGTTATGTGGTTGTTCGAAATCGAGTTCGAAACAATTTACATATTGATCTTTTCATCGAAGCGCTTGTGTGATGTCGGAGGAAAATACGACGCTCAGTTCTCTTCACGTCGCTGTAATTATCCACATTCTACAAACATCTATTTTAACTTCCGCTCTCTTACTATATACAATTCTTCGGAGGCAAACGCAAATGTTTTTCGTAACTTTATGCAAATATTCTTCAACTATTTTTTTCGTAAGCCAAAAAAGCGCGGAACAAAGAAAATAGTTTGAAATA
>JBDTCS010000167.1:0-4088 GCA_039923455.1 Kapaibacterium sp. (SeqCode)
CGAGGCCAACGATCCAGCGAATATCGCAGCCGCTAATGCTCGTGACACAGCGGACGCAGCGGCCGCTAAGGCCACCAAGAAGACGAAACCTGGTGGCGTGATTAAGTAAAGCAAAAAGGCAGCATCCACTCGGTGCTGCCTTTTTAATTGAGATCACTTCCCCACGTAAGCCTGGTATCGCTTGATGCAATACAGCCCGCGTGCGACTGTTTGTTTGAGGTCGGCGATCACGGCATCACGCGATACGCTCCGTCGGATGACGGGCATTAATGCAGCCGTGCTCGTACGTGGGTAGGACCCATAGGTCTGAAAGTTTGGGTCCTCCACCCATTTGAATGTGTCTGCACCGCAAGCGTCCATCGCGCTAAGCCTCTTAAAAAGTGCGTACGCCGCTGTTTTGTAGCTCTCCACGTGTGTGCCATACCACGAAGCCGAGTCGTTGTTGACAGCCCTAATAAAACCACCGGTAGTCTTGTATTTCAGGAGCATCGCGAGATCCGTGTTGTCTCGCTCTATCCCAACTTGTCCCTTCGCCCCAACAGCGAATCCAAAGAATACCAGGAATGCAAATGCGAGTTTCATTGTCGTTTTCATATCCGTTTTTGTTTTAGTCAACACTGACCTACTACGAGCCATAAAGTATGCCAACTGTGTACGCGTTGGAAAAACTTATAGGCTACGAAGCCAAATTAATAAGGAGTTCTTTAGGCGACATCTTGGGCAAGACGGCGCAGGCGGGCAATAATCCCGTGCTTTGCAGAGGCTTAGGAAATCCGAAAGAGTTTACTGCGGATAAATACCATTCACGATCGCAGAGCTATTGGCCCATACGGGTTGCGTCTGTCTGGGCTCGAATTTCGCGATATACGTCGCCTGCCATGTGATGCACGATCAGCTTTCGCATCGCCTTATCGCTCAGTATCTTCGAGCCAAAGTTCTCGTTCATTGAGAGTCGATCTATGAGAGCATCATCGAACTTCTCATCGAATCCGAGTTCGAAGTTCTCCGGAGTATTCGCGTGGGCTTGCTGAACGATGCTCTCGTTCTTCAGGCTTTCGAGTTTGAGCTGATCAAGGAAGAGCATGTCTGCTTCCGTGAAGTCCGTCCCGAACCGATCGTTCACAGTCTGGAGCAGATCGGAGAGCTTTGCCCGCTCGTCTTTGTCGCGAGACATTCCAACTTCCGTCGGAGGCTTCACACCTGCTTCTCCTTGAATCTCAAGAATGATGTCCTGTTCACCCATCTTCTCCAAACGATAGTATTCGAGCGCGATTTCATCATCGAGCTTCAGCCGCTCCGTGTATCCATCACCAGGAAGCTTCGTGAGCAGATAGCGAGAGTACGAGTACAGCTTTTCGAGTTCGATGTCTTGGAAGGGCATTACCTGAGAAAGGAAGCTATAGGAGCGCACGAAGGCTTGCAGCGTACCTTTGAAGTCATCCTGCTCCTCTTCACTTGGCAGAGCCTTGTAGCGGTCAACAGCAGGGTCGATCGCACTATTGAGTGTGGCGTTTTCAGCGTGTGTCCGCTTCTTCGAGCTCTTATAGAAAGCACGAACGAATCTATCTACTTCCGAAGTCCAGATTACTTGCTTGCCCTCGATACGACTCTTTTGATCGTAAAGCAAATTCGGATCAATATCTTCCGACAGTGTTGTGAGTTCGTAGAACGGCTGGAAGGATTCCTGAATCGTTGCCGCTTCGTTGGCAAAGTCAAGCACGAACGTCTCGTGCTTACCGGGGTGCATCCTGTTTAACCGCGAAAGCGTTTGGACAGCACGAATGCCCGAAAGCTTTTTGTCCACATACATCGTATGCAGTAGCGGCTGATCGAAGCCTGTCTGGTATTTATCCGCTACAATCAGAACTTGATATGCGTCAGTGTCAAACCTCTTTGGTAACTCACCTTCTCCGAAGCCATTCATTCCCATCTCCGTGTATTGCTCTCCTTCGTCCCGAACTTCCCCCGAGAACGCGACAAGCGTGTGAAGGTCGTTGTATCCCTTCTCTCGAATGTAGCTGTCGAACTCGATCTTGTATCGGACAGCATGAAGGCGTGAGCTTGTTACCACCATTGCCTTTGCATGGCCGCCGATCTTCTTCCGTGTAACTGAGCGGAAGTGCTCGATCATAACAACAACCTTCTGAGCGATATTGTAGGGGTGCAACGAGAAGAATCGAGCAATTGCACGAGACGCCTTCTTCTTGTTTAACTCCGGGTCATCTTCGATGCTCTTTGCGAGTCTGTAGAATGTCTCGTATGTGGTGTAGCCCTTCAGCACATCGAGAATAAATCCTTCCTCGATTGCTTGCCTCATCGAGTACAAATGGAACGGCTTCGGCTTCCCATCTTCGCCAGTGATTCCGAAGGTCGCGAGTGTCTTCGCCTTCGGTGTTGCTGTGAATGCAAAGTATGAGAGATTCGGATGCTTTGCAGATCGTGCTGTCAGGATCTTCAGCATCTGATCCTCGAAATCATCTCCTTCTTCGTGTACTGTTTCTTCCTGCTCAGCTTCTTCGAGCGTCTTCGCTGTCAAAACTTCGCGAAGCTTTCGAGCTGCTTCTCCACCTTGGGAAGAGTGTGCTTCATCTACGATCAGTGCATACTTCTTTCCCGGAAGCGCAGCTATCTTCTCGATCACATACGGGAATTTCTGAAGCGTTGTGATAATGATATCCTTGCCCGCCGTGAGCGCGGCTGCTAACTGCTGCGAGTTGTTGTCTATCTTCTGAACGACTCCGAATGTATGGTCGAACTGGAATATTGTGTTCTGCAATTGCTGATCGAGCACCCGCCGATCGGTTATCACAATTACAGAATCGAACACGCGTTCGTCCTTCGCGTTGTGAAGACTCGAAAGCCGATAGGCAATCCATGCGATCGAGTTCGACTTTCCGCTACCGGCGGAATGCTGAATCAAATAATTCTTTCCCGCGCCGCTCTTGCGAGCATCCGAGGCGAGCTTCCGCACTGCATCGAGTTGATGATAACGAGGAAAGATAACGGTGATCTTTTCGCGTCCTTCCGTGTCGCCTTTGATCGGTTTGCGTTCCACGTGGATGAATCGAGCGAGTATGTCCATCCATGAATCTTTCGCGAGCACCTCTTCCCAAAGATAGGCTGTGCGATAACCGCTCGAAGGTGGATTGCCTGCGCCTCCGTTGTTGCCTTTGTTGAAGGGGAGGAAGTAGGTGCTTTCGCCTTCGAGCTTCGTTGTCATGGATACATTATCCGTATCCACCGAGAAGTGAACGAGCGAGCGCTTCGTGTGCCTGAAGATCGGAGCGTTCGATTCGCGGTCGAATTGATATTGCTGCTCAGCGTTACCGATAGATTGCCCTGTGAACTGATTCTTTAGTTCGATCGTAGCAACAGGAAGCCCGTTCAGGAAGAGTGCAAGGTCGAGCGACTTCGTGTTCTTCGGATGATAGTGAAGCTGTCGCGTACAAGAGAGGATGTTCTTCGCATATAAAGCTTCCGTCTCAGGATTCAGACCGCTCTCGGGCTTGAAGAAGGCGAGCGAGAATTTCACACCATGATCTGTTATACCTTTTCGAAGTACTTGCAATGTGCCGACCGTATCCAACTCTTTGCACAAACGCTGAATCAGCTTCTCTTCAGCGAGAGCGCCGTGAATCGTTTCGAGATTGTTCCATGCCTTCTCCTGCGACTCGCGAATGAAGCGAAGCACTGTAGGCTTGTCAATCGCAAGCTCACGGTCGAAAGTGAGCGGGTCGCCTTTTTCAAAACCGCCCTTCGAAAGAAGATGCTGCTCGATAGCGGCCTCGAAAGTCTCTTCAGTATGAACTCCTTTTGTCATTTCGAATGGTGTTTGGTGGTTTTATAGTTTTTTCATAGTTAAAGTTACGACCTGAATTTGATTAAATTAGCCTAAAAACAGAAATTTTAGGAGTTGTCTTGGTTAATGTTGGTTAGTTTATAGTTATTCACAATGTAGTAAGATGCCACCGTCCTGATCCCTTAGAACCAACAAAATATATCAGGCCACGCAAGCTCATACTTGATAGGAGGTTATGAAGTTTGTACTCCTTCTGTTCGTCGCTAAGAACATCAGGTAGTTTTTCAAA
>JBDTCS010000168.1:0-8283 GCA_039923455.1 Kapaibacterium sp. (SeqCode)
CACACGGTCGCCGCTCACAATAAATCACCAGATGTTTGCACAGGTTCCCTCGAAATATTTTGTGCGTCGTTTGAATTCGGAACTTCTTCTCGCAATGCCGCGATCGCCTTGGTATCAAGCACCGCAACGCTCTCAAAGGATTCGTAGCGATCTTTTAAAGTGACCGTCAGGATCGATAGCTTGCTTGCTTTCGCCATACCGACGATCATCGCTTCACGATCAGTCAACTGTTTCGATGTGCGCGTTTCGATCTCGCGCGCTACTTCCGAAAACGTTTGCGCAAATCGGGCATTGAATCCGAGCACTCGCACAACATTGAGCATTCCGAGAACCGCCGCATTCTCCGATTCCGATCGTGTTGCTCGAAAGAGTTCAAGCGCGTTAACCATCGTCGTGTAACAGACACTCTGCGTAAGTGCGCTTCGAAGTAATGATCGCTCACCATTCGGAGTGATCAAGAAATCGGCGAGCACATCTGTTTCGATCAACAACTGGCTCGACATACACTGTTTCTAAATGACGCTACGTTGTTTGAGAAACTGCCGATCCTACGGACGATTCAGTCGATCGGAGGATTCAGTCGATTTAAAAATTCGCTCGCAATATTTTCCATTGCTCCTTCACTCGTGAGGGCTGCGGCAACGACTTCTAATTCCAGCTGCTGCACTCGGGCAATCTCCTCATACTCGCTCCGCGCTCCTACGGACCGTGTGTCCCAGAGTAGCAATTTTACGGGAGTCCGATCTTCGAGTCCTTGCACTGATTGATCGAGTTCAACACTCCATCCCTTCTCAGTTTTTCTTATAGTACCAAGTGCCTCGTACGGACGAATTGTCATCTTTCTCATAAAGGCCTCAAAATAGAGGCGTTTTCGTAACGAGCGTATTTTTTGCTTCGTTCCGAATTCGCTTGGAATTGACCTTTTATTAACGTATATTGTTTAGAACCTCCGTAGTGCCGTTCGATCAACGCGTTGGAGCCGTCATACCTCGCGGTTTGAGCAGCACAGTTGCAGTCCTCCGCTGCCCTCCTTCCCCTCCGGGGTATGGATTTGCAAGATCAAGTTTCCAAACCACCGCGTGCTCGGCGGGTAAAAGAGTCCCGCTTGTATCGCAACTCAGCACTTGTGGCGCGTAGAGCACATACCGAAATGTGAAGAGACCGACCATCATGTTCGAGAGTTGGTTCATGCTTTGTGTCAGACTATCAAGAGCGTTACCGGAATCCGCAAGTTCGGTTGTATGTGTTTTGGATTTCTTCTTTGACTTGGCAGCGACTTTTGCTTTCTTGCCCGATTTCGATTGTTTGCCCTTCACTTGGTCGCGAAGCTCAGCTGCACTTTTATAGTAAGCCTTAAGCGAATTCGGAATGGGGGGCGCGATCATTGTGAATTGCAACGTATCACCGGAAGTTCGGATCACAATAGAATCACCACCCATCTTTACCGGCACTGATTTTATGTCGCTGCTATCGTCCACCAATTTTTTGATGTTGATGAGATCGGTGTAGGAGCGCAGATCAATGTTAAGAATGAAATGATCGGCGTTATCATAGATAGAATCATTGATAGAAATGCCGGTGATTGAATTATCTCCGTGAAGTTTCTTTGAGATCTCTCCGAAAATTTTCTCGGAGACCGAGTCCTTTTCTGATTGCGAGAGCGTAAATATCTTTCCACTCGGAGCAGTCGCGGTGACGGTGGTCGAATCCTTCCCCAATGAGTGCATCATCGCAATAACGCTGCTATCAAGTCCCATATCAAGGGCCATGCGAGCCGTTCCATCTTCGTGAATGTAGAACTTGAAGGCGATATCCAGGCAACCGGAAAAAGAGAGCGCTGAAAACACGAGCACGCTAAGCAGCAGAATTTTTCGCATTCGAATTGAGTCAATGAGTTCTGAGAACATGTTTCGTTTGGGCAAGGCAAACATAAGACTCCAGAAACCAGTACTTTCAATATTGGATATTTTTTGTAGTAATTCCGCCCAGACCGATTTTATCGCGCCGGCTACTTTTTTGCTCGCAAGAGTGTTTTAGTCACAGCTTTAATATTATTCGGAATACAATGGAAAAAGCATATTTTGGGGCAGGTTGTTTTTGGGGCGTGGAGGCGGCGTACCGCCAGATCAAAGGTGTGAAGGCAACGGCAGTAGGATATTTGGGTGGCACATTAACCAACCCGACCTACGAGCAAGTATGCACGGATCGAACCGGTCACGCGGAAGTAGTCGAGGTAACCTATGATCCGGCTGAGGTCGCCTATGATGAACTGCTGACAGTGTTTTGGGAAAATCATGACCCAACGACGCTCAACAAGCAAGGTCCGGACGTCGGATCGCAATATCGCTCGGCGATTTTTTATACCAACGAAGAACAGCACGTTGCAGCGCTGGCATCGAAAGCTTCGCTCGAACAAGCCGGAAGATATCGCAAACCGATCGTGACGGAGATCACACCTGCTTCCATGTTTTACAAAGCGGAAGATTACCATCAGCAATATCTCGAGAAACGCGGACTAAGCTCTTGTCATATTTGACAACTGACGAATAGCAGAATTGAAAAAGGCCACACCGATTGATCAGTGTGGCCTTTTTGCTTCGATCAGCTTGATGAACCGTTATGCTGAAGCTACTTCTGCTTCAGCATATTCTTCAGTAGGTGGGCACGAGCAGATTAACGTGCGGTCGCCGTATGCGTTATTGACTCTACCGACGCTCGGCCAGAATTTATTTTGACGCAATCCGGCAACAGGGTATGCCGCTTTTTCGCGAGAGTACTTGTGATTCCAAGTGTCTGAGATCACGACCATCGCGGTGTGTGGTGCGTTCTTGAGCGCATTGTCGGTCTTATCTTGCTCACCCTTCTCGACTTCCTCGATCTCTTTTCGAATCGCGATCATCGCATCGCAGAAACGGTCAAGTTCTGCAAGCGACTCACTCTCGGTCGGTTCGATCATCAGTGTACCTGCGACCGGAAACGAGACTGTCGGTGCGTGAAATCCATAATCCATCAAGCGCTTCGAAATATCCTCGACTTCGATTCCGGCGTCTTTGAATTGGCGCATGTCAAGGATCATTTCGTGGGCCACACGCTTATGCGTCCCTTGGAAAAGCACTGGATAGTACTTCTCAAGTCGTGCTTTGATGTAATTTGCATTCAGGATCGCCACTTTAGTTGCCTCTGTAAGCCCTTCTCCTCCCATCAGAGCAATATAGGCCCAGGAGATGAGTAGAATGCTGGCACTTCCCCATGGAGCCGCGCTAACAGCTCCTGTTGCGCCTTTGCCTCCAACCGGAATTACCGCGTGTCCAGGCAAAAACGGTGCAAGATGTTCCGCGACACCGATCGGTCCCATTCCAGGCCCACCACCCCCGTGAGGAATGCAGAAGGTCTTATGCAAATTCAGATGGCAGACGTCGGCGCCAATATTTGCCGGACTTGTCAGGCCAACTTGCGCATTCATATTCGCTCCATCCATGTAAACTTGCCCACCGTTCTGATGAATCAGTTCGCAGACCTCGCGAATGGACTCTTCGAACACACCGTGCGTCGAGGGATACGTGACCATCAGCCCAGCGAGATCTTTCTTGTGTAGCTCGACCTTATTCCGCAGATCTGTCATGTCGATGTTGCCATTCTCGTCTGTCTTGATAACAACAACTTTCATCCCTGCCATCACAGCGCTCGCAGGATTCGTACCATGTGCCGAAGCGGGAATGACGACAACATTTCGATGTGACTCATTGCGGCTCGCGTGATAGTCGCGAATCGCAAGCAAGCCCGCATACTCCCCTTGCGCTCCGGCATTCGGTTGAAGCGAGATCGCAGGGAAACCTGTGATGTGTTGGAGTGCTGCTTCCAGCTCTTCAAAAATCTCGAGATATCCTTGCGCTTGATCGATCGGTACAAACGGATGCAATCCACCAAACTCTCGCCAAGTCACGGGGATCATTTCCGTGGTTGCGTTCAGCTTCATCGTGCAACTTCCGAGCGGGATCATCGAATGTGCGAGAGACAAATCCCGATTCTCCAGCAACTTGAGATAACGCAGCATCTCGGTCTCAGAATGATGCGTGTTGAAGACTGCGTTTGTGAGATACTTGCTCTTACGTTCGAACGGGTCCGGGAATTTCAGATCGACGCTGTTCTCTAACTTATCGAGATCAAGTGAGACACCATTCGAGTGCGCCGCATTATGGAATACATCGAGAATATCCGCAACAGTCTCACGACGCGCAGTTTCGTCAAGCGAAATACCGATGCAGTTATCGATGAAATACCGGAAATTAAATTCTGACGCGAGTGCCTCTTTGTGAATTCGCTCACGTGTGGAGAGGCTGCCGAGGTGAATCTTCAGCGTATCAAAATATTCATTGTTCTCGACTTTGTACCCGAGCTTCTCAAGTCCCAAGGCAAGGAGTTGTGTCAGGCCGTGAATTCGCTGAGCGATCGACTTGATGCCCTTCGGTCCATGATAAACTGCATACATCGCAGAGATATTTGCGAGCAATGCCTGCGCAGTGCAAATATTACTTGTCGCCTTGTCACGCCTGATATGTTGCTCTCGCGTTTGCAGCGCCATACGATACGCGGGATTACCTTGTGCATCAATCGAAAGCCCGATGATACGACCGGGCATCACACGCTTGTATTCATCTTTCGTTGCAAAGAATGCTGCATGTGGGCCGCCGTAACCAAGCGGAACACCGAATCGCTGCGCGGAGCCGACAGCAATATCCGCACCAAACTCTGCCGGTGGCGTGATCAGA
Organism: Kapaibacterium sp. (SeqCode); assembly: GCA_039923455.1. Lineage (GTDB taxonomy): Bacteria > Bacteroidota > Ignavibacteria > Palsa-1295 > Palsa-1295 > JBDTCS01. The sequence goes on from JBDTCS010000168.1 coordinate 4,770, forward strand.
GCAAGGCTCATCAGATCGCACGCAACCGCGACGAGTGCGCCGTGCACGTGAGCATCTTCACAAAAACTCCGATAGTCATAGATCGTACCATCGCCAGCAGGATATTGTACGATTGCGCCGAATATCTCGTGAGACCAAACAAGCTTACGATGATCCCCGACTTGTACTTTGATGCCGAGCGGCTGCGCACGAGTCATCAACACGTCGAGCGTTTGCGGGAAAATATTTTCAGAGACGAAGAGCGTGTTCGCATCCGTCTCATGCTGCCCTTTCTTAATGTGCAATGCGTGCATGAGATGCATCGCCTCGGCAGCGGCAGTTGCTTCATCGAGCAACGATGCGTTCGCGATCTCGAAGCCTGTCATGTCGACGATCATCGACTGAAAATTAAAGAGCGATTCCAAGCGACCCTGTGCGATCTCCGCTTGATACGGCGTGTACTGCGTATACCAACCCGGATTCTCGAAGACGTTGCGAAGAATCACCGGTGGTGTCACACAATCATAGTAGCCCATACCGATACAAGTCGTGAGCAACTCGTTCTTCGAAGCGGTCTCACCGAGCTTATCGAGAAACTCTACTTCGCTATCAGCCTCACCGATTTCGAGTGGCGCTTTGAGTCGAATTGAAGCCGGGACGATCTGCTCGATCAAGGCATCGAGCGTAGGTACACCGAGGACCTTGAGCATCTTTTCCTGATCGAGTGCATCCGGACCGATGTGACGTTGAGAAAACCGCTCGTTGTCGCTAAGATATGTGTTCATGCTGTTCTTCTAAACATTCCTCGTAAAGAATCCGCTCTGGAGAGCCCACCCGAATTTCGGCGGTTCGCACATAACAATAAAAGGAAATGTTTTGTCCGAGAGAGTGCCAAGAAATCTTATTTTCTATTTCGATTGCTCTGATAGCACGGAACCCGAACCAAATAAAAAAGGTGGAAAATGCATCACCCTTATAACACATTCGCGTTCCTTATCGAATTAGGCCACGGCCGCGCCTGACTCTACTTCGACCATATCTTCCTTCGGAGCCTCTGTTTTGGGTGCGGGAGGTGCTGTGTCCACGCCGCGCCAATTGTTCGAGGTACCAATCTTCACGCCGCACATTCTGGCGTAGAGGAAGAGCTGATGTCGATAGGCACAAAAATATCTCATAGCATTGTTCGTAATGCCGTCGTAGAGTGCGATAGGCTGTCCCCAAGGAAGGCTCGTTTGACGAGTGAGAATATCTTCTTCGGATAGAGGCTCCAGCATGCTGATGATGGCTGTCCGTTCTTTCTCGATCCATTCCGGAAATTCGTCAAACTTCATCGTGCCCGCATGTTTGCTCGCAGCAGCCACCGCTTCCATACCCGTACCGTCCGTTGTGGGATGTACAAGAGACCCAACTACCGAATCCCCGATGAAGGTAAGATAGTGGAGAAGTTCAAGCATGGAACGCATGTCTTCCTTTGGTCGCCAGTTCGCGCCTTTTTGTCCAGCTTCGAAAAAAGATGCTTCATCAAATCCATTTCATGATTAATCGAGGCGATCATCGATTCCCTTATAGCCATATTAGTCGGAAAATTTTTTGGTCTTTCTTAAAATATCGTTGCAAAATTCTTCTGATATACAAATGGGCTTTCGAATTGGATTCCAAGAATGTGAAACGTTCTGTTGTCGAGGTCTCTTTTGATAGGTCGTTAAGAGAAATATAACCGTCGAACCGCGATTTAAGTCGAATGCTCCAAGTACAAGCGAAAAAGATTCTCAAACCACTCACCACTTTTAAGATCGGCGGCCCGGCTACTGTGTATCTGGAAATTCGGGAGGCCGAACAGATCGCAGAAGCCTTTGCGCTCGCCGAGCATCTTCAATTGCCAACGCTCGTTCTTGGCGGCGGAAGTAATTTGCTGGTGAGCGATCGTGGTTTTGATGGAGTCGTTTTGCATGTTGCGCTTCGAGGGCTGGAGATCGTCGCGGAAACCGCCGAAAAGGCATTGCTTAGTGTCGGCTCCGGAGAAGTGTGGGATGATGTTGTCAAATTCGCTGTCGAGAGAAATCTTTGGGGCATTGAAAATCTCTCCCGCATCCCTGGTCAAACCGGCGCTCTCGCCGTTCAGAATGTCGGAGCGTATGGCGCTGAGGCAAGTCAGGTAATAAAGTCAGTCACCGCCTTCGATCGCAAGACGAATACGATCGTCGATCTTGCAAAAGAGGAATGCAAGTTCGCCTATCGCACGAGCATCTTTAATACCACGCACAAGGCGCGATATGTTATACTGGAGACGTATCTTGAATTGAGTAAGCACCCGAAGCCTCTATTGGACTACCCCGATCTTCGCTCGCGATTTTCGGCTAAGCCGAACGTTACGATCAGTGAGATCCGAAAGGCAATCATCGAAATACGCGACACGAAATTTCCGTTTCCGGCGGAGTCAGTCGAAGGCAATGCAGGTTCGTTTTTTAAGAATTCTCTTCTGACCGAGGCATCTTACCTTGGATTAGTGCAAAAGTTTACGGAAGGACTGCCCGAACATTTAGAAAAGCTGCAATCGATTCGGCATCGATTTCCGGAGCGTTCGGGAATAAAGATCCCAAGCGCATTCATATTTGAAGCGTGTGGGTTGAAGGGATTCCGCCGAGGTGACGTAATGCTGAATCCTTCTCAGCCGGTCGTTGTGCTGAACGTCACCGGAACTGCAAGTGCCACCGAGGTGCTCGCACTCGTTGCTGAGGTCCGTGCGATCGTGAAGGCGAAAACAGGTCTGCATCTTTTTGCCGAACCGGAGCTCATCGGTTTCACAAAGCAGGAGTTAACTGCGGCGGGCTTCAATGATCTTGAGATCGAGCGTTATCTCGGTCATTGATTAATTCTATTAGGGAAAAACAAAATCGACTGTTTGGGTTACACCTTGTGCTACCGTTACCGCGCTTGATTTTTCTAAATCCGCGCCCCACTTATACGCGGTGATGTGTCCGGCGGCATCCTTCGGTTGATCCAATTTCCAGTTATCACGCCAAACCTTGAGCGTGTACTTACCGGGTGGGACTGAGGTCAGGTGATATATCCCGTTCGCATCGGTGATCGCATAGTACGGATGTTTTGCAACCATGATAAATCCGCGCATCCACGGATGTACATCGCAAGTAACATCGACTAGTCCGGGAGTTGCGAACTCCACTTCCCTTGGCGGTACACCCGGCGGTTCCGCTTCATTCGAGATCTGAGTTCCGTGCTGCTTGAAATTGGTATTGTGCAGTGCCGGATCGGAATTCGAGACGAGCAACTTCGCTGGTGCCCGCATTAACTGAGTATGTGGTATGTAATCACACGATTTTTGATCGAGTTTACCTTCGAGACTGATTCCATCGAATGCCTTCCCTTCCGCGATTCCATCCAGATAAACGATCGCGCCACCGAGCCCCGTGCCAGATCCTGGCACCGAGGGATTTGCGTGACCTGTTCCGCATGCGTCTTGATCCTTTTGCACTTCGATCGAATTTGCAGCACGATCACCACTAAAAGAAACCAC